>NZ_JAZBQR010000015.1:0-120982 GCF_036348395.1 Pseudomonas sp. AL 58 | reverse complement strand
GTCGTTTCCGGCGGCCGTGGCATGCAGAACGGCGACAACTTCAAGCACCTGTATGCGCTGGCCGACAAGCTGGGCGCCGCGGTCGGTGCTTCCCGTGCCGCCGTCGACGCCGGTTTCGTGCCGAACGACATGCAGGTCGGCCAGACTGGCAAGATCGTTGCGCCACAGCTGTACATCGCTGTCGGTATCTCCGGTGCCATCCAGCACCTGGCCGGTATGAAAGACTCCAAGGTGATCGTTGCGATCAACAAGGATGAGGAAGCGCCGATCTTCCAGGTGGCCGACTATGGCCTGGTGGCGGATTTGTTCGAGGCCGTCCCGGAACTGGAAAACCTGCTGTAGGTTCACCCACAAACGCTGTTTACAGACGAAAAAAGGCTCGGAGAACCTTGACTCCGAGCCGAACAGCGCTGGGCCCTGCCCGTGCTGTTTGCATCAGCCAGATGCCGTGCGAACGTTGGCGTTAGCGCACGTTCGGCCAGCCCTGGAAGCTTGGCGTCACCCCAACGCAGGCCGGGGACGTCTTGCAGGCCCAGGGACTGTGCGCTTCCGGTGGCACCGAGACAAGCACGGTGAACACCAGGAAAAGCAGGATCAACAGAGGAACGGAATAGGCTAGAAGGCTTTTTATTTTCATTGTCGGCTTTCTCGTGACCTTTGATTCGGACCTACGTCGTTACGACGTGACGAAGTACAGGTTCACCCTCCCTGGCCGGAAGCCGTCAAACGGCAAGCACGCAATGCACGCTCGCCGTTCACGGCCCCGTTACAACTCAGCGCTCGTCGACAGTGACGATCTCACGACGCTCGGCCATGCTCGCGGGCACCAGGTCTTCATCGGTGAAGAACTGCTGGTACCACTCGCGCAGCTGGTACACCGGGCCGTCGTTTTCCGCCAGTACCGGCTTGTCGATACGGATCTTGTGCTTCCAGATGTCCACGTCCTGGTAGAACGAGGCGCGGTTACCCATGACATAGGCCTTGGCCACTTCGAGGTTCTGCTCCTCGCTCCAGCCCGGTATCCGCTTGACCATGCACCCAAAGCGCAGCTCAAAGCTGTCCGGGGTCACGGGCACGTGGCTGTTGAGCAGAATGGCATGCACTCGAACGTCACCGAACATCGAGCTCAGGTGAGTGAAGTGGGTAGCAGGACCGTAGTAGGCCGACGGCGCGATCAAGTCACCGCCCAGGCGCTCGGAATCGCCATGGAAAATCTGCCGGCCGATATGCCCTTCAAAGACGTTGGCGAAATATTTGGTCGGGGTGCCATGCACAGGCCCGAAGTGCTGGGCGTCCACCAGGTTGTCGACCAACTCGCGCGGGTTGGTTTCGATCAGCATGGTGTCGATGTTCCAGTCGTGAATCCACTCGGGATCGTCCATCTCGGCCAGGTGCGGGATGATCACGCCGTCTTTCGGCGGGCGCCCCTCTGGGTTGTTCCAGACGAACAGCAGGTTGTTCTCCTCGCAGGTCAGCCAACTGCGGGTCTTGGCCTTGGGCGGAATGCGCTTGCAGTAAGGGATTTCGACGCACTTGCCGGTGGTGTCGTACTTCCAATGGTGGAAGGGGCATACCACGGTATCGTTCTCGATGGTGCCCTGGGACAGGTCGGCGCCCATGTGCGGGCAATGGGCGTCAAGAATGCTGATCGCGCCCTCGCTGTTGGCAAACGCCACCAGACGGGTGCCAAAGATATTCAGGGTGTGCAGCTTGCCATCGCGATAATCATCGGCCACGCCCAGGCAGTGCCAGCCACGGGCATAACGGTGAGTACGCTGGGCGTTCTCGATCGAGAGTTCAGCGAGTTTCGTCATTGTTGTTGTTCCTCTGTTGGAAACTCTGGGGGAGCAATACCCCTTGAAAAAACAGGGTGAATCCATGGCAGACATCATTGAGCAGCCTGAGCAAGGTGCTCATCCTCCAATTGGACTAGATCAAGCGAGATCGACTCTCAACACGCCACCCCATGATGGATTCGCCCCTGTCACCACACTGCAGGCGAAGCGCCTGAACGGCGCCCCACTCAAGCACTACTGACCGAAGCGACGCGCGGCCTCCGGGCCAAAGTCGCGCGGGCTGAAACCTGGCTTGTTCAGTTGATAGCCGTTGCGCTGCTCGTTGATCAGGTTGAAGGCCAGGTAGCTGCCCGCGTTGAGGTCGTGGTAAAGCCCCACACCCGCTTGCTGTGCCTGACTTTCGTAGGCATAGAAGTAGTTGACCATCGAGGTACGCCACAGCTCGCCACGGTTGTCGTAGTTGTCCGCAAGCATCGGGAACCAGGTGTCTTCATCGATGTACAACTTGCGCTTGCCATACAGATGGCGGTAACCCGGCTTGAGGGTGCCTTCCAGCTCCCACACGCGGTGGCGCTCGTAGCGCATGGCCTGCGGGTTGATGTGGCCTGGAGTGAGCAGGTCGGCGTACTTCAGGTTAGAGGCGTGCAGCCGGTAGGCGTTGTAGGGGATGTACATCTCGCGCTTGCCGACGATCTTCCAGTCATAGCGCTGCCCCGAACCGTTGAACAGGCGTACCTCGTCGACGGTGATCGAACCACCACTGCCCGGGAACGACATGTCGAAGCCATACCCCGGCGACTGCCGCACGCGGCGGGTGCCCGGGTCGTAGCGCCAGCTCTGGCGGGGTTCGGTCTTGTCGTTCCAGAATTCGGTACCCGTGTTGATTTCGCCCTTGTCACGCTGCGGCAGCAAGGTTTCGTTCAAGTAGAACGAGGAGTTGCCAACGGTGTCACCGATCTTGCCCGGCTCCAGTGCCGGCGCCAGGTTGCGTGAATGCACGCGACCCCAGTTGATGTTGCCGTCCTTGAGCACGTAGGCGTTGTCGGAGGTGTATTCCTCGGTCCAGGCACGCAGGGTGAAGGTCGAGGCATTCTTCAGCAGTTCCAGACCACTGCGGGGTACCGGGAACGGCGTACCGCCGGTTTTGCCGACCACACCCTCTCCGTCATCGACCAGGCGGGCAACGCTGGCGTTCTCACGGGTCGCCTGACACACCGAGTCGGGGACGCGGAAGTCCCGGTGCGACGGATACACCGGCATGTTGAAGGTTGCGGGATAAAGCTTGAACAAGGCTTTCTGCCCGTCGGACAAGTAGTCACTGTATTGCGCCAGGTTGGCTGCGGTGATCACGAACAGCGGTTTTTCGTCCGGGTAAGGGTCAACCGGGTGGTTGCCAGTGCCCTTGAAGTCGACATGCGGCGGAACCCCCAGCCACTTGCCACTGAACGGCGGGATGCTGCCGTCGGCGTTACCGCTCTTGTCAGCCCCCAAACAGGTCAAATCCTTGCCCAGGCGTGCCAGATCTTCCGGCGCCGCACTGGCCGTGCCAATCGCACTGCACCCCAGCAACAGCGCTAACGTCCACCTATGCGTGACATTGGCAGTCCGCGAAACAGAACAACGAGAGGCCAGATTACTGCCGGTCATTTCTTATTCTCCTTGGTTACCGATAGCGGTCCCTCAGTATCAGCAGCCAATGGAGCAAGGAGCATCGTCCGCACGGACTAACGCATTTTTACGGCGACACGCTAGCCAACGCTTACCGCCACCGGTAACGCACCCGGCTTACCCAGTGCAACAACGCTGTTGAGCATGATCCGCACCAGTTCGGTCTGGCGCCGCACACCGGTCTTGGAGAAAATCGAGCGCAGGTGCGCCCGTGCCGTATTGCGGCGGATGTTCAGGGTCTCGGAGGCTTCCTCCAACGACAGGCCGTTGGCCAGCTCCAGCGCCAGCGCCGTCTCTGCCGGCGTGAGGTTGTAGAGCTGCGAGGTCACTACATTGCTGACCAGCGATTTGCTCACGGCATCACGCACATACACCATGACGGTGGGCTTGCCCTTGCCCTCGACCAGTTCCTGTGACGGGATCAGTTCCACCACGACCCCCAGGCTGACCTGTCCGGATGGCCGGGAGATCGACATCGCCTCGGCCCCTTGCAACACATCGCCGCCTTGCCTGGCCCGCAGGAACGCATTGCGCACCAGCCGCAGCAGCTCTCGGTTATCGCTCGGGTAGGTGGCCTCCAGTCGGCCACCGACCACTTTGAGGCCGTCATTACTGTCGAGGATCTCCCGCGCCACCGGGTTCAGTTGCAGTACATTGCCGCCCTCGTCGAGCACAATCGTCGCCACCGACAAGCGGCTGATAGTCTGCGAGTACAGGCTACCCAGCGACTCGCTGCGGTCCAGCAATGAGTGCATGTGCAAGGCGCGACGCAAATGCGGCAGCAACATCGCGCACATGGCCCGTTCGGCGGTCGAAAAACGCGGGTGGTCCTTGGGCCGGTTGATGCGGAAACGCAAGGTGCCGCCATCGGGCATGCTGATGTCGGCGCCTAGCATCTGGTAGCAGCCATAGGGCTCGCAAAACAACAGGTAGAACGATGAACTGACCCACTCGGCATCGCTCATCAGGTCATCGATGGTGAACACCTGATCCGTGGGCAGGTTGTTGAACATCGTGGACTTGGCGTAGTACGCGTAATGGTTGATCCCACCCTCCCCCAGTTCGATATCGCCGGCGACCATCATCGGCGACAGGAACGGCTCATCCATCACCCGCAGGATCAGTGTGACGAAATTGGCCTGGAACAGCGTCCGGATCTGCTGCAGCGATTCGGTCATGTGGCGGGTATCCAGGGCCGAATCGTACATATTGCCGATGATCTGTTCGTATTCGGCCAACTCAAGCCCCATTTCCGCCAGGACCTGAGTATTGGGCACGCTAGATTGCATAGACACTCCCCAAGCGCAGGCCCTGTGGTGGTCTGAACCACCAGGGCCTGCATGATTTTTTATTGTGGTGGGTTAGCTGCGCGCTTAACGACCTGCGAGCACACCGGAGAACGGCGGCGACGCCTTGGTGCCGAGTGAAACGGCTTTCACAGCAACCAGTGGCCGGCCACGATTGAACCAGGCCGCAAGCGCGGGCAACAGGAAGATGGCGCCAAAGACATTCACCAGGAACATAAACGCCAGCAAAACGCCCATGTCGGCCTGCAGCTTGAGGGGGGCAAAGGCCCAGGTACCGACCCCGATCGACATGGTCAGGGCGGTGAACACCGCTGCCGTGCCACGCTGGCACATGGCGCGATAAAAGGCATGACGCAGGTCCCGGCCCTCAGCCATTTCATGCTGGATGCGCTCATACAAGTAAATGCCGTAGTCCACCCCGACCCCGACGCCCAGCGCCATCACCGGCAAGGTGGCGACTTTCAGGCCAATACCGAGCATGGCCATCAGCGCATTGCAAAGAATCGCCACGATGCCCATCGGCACCAGAATGCACAGCACTGCGCGCAACGACCGGAAGGTCAGCAGGCAGAAAAACGCCACCGAGCAGAACAACGCCGCGAGCATCCACACTTCGGCACGTTTCACCGCTTCATTGGAGGCTGCCATGACCCCGATGTTGCCGCCAGCCAGCTTGAACTCAACCCCAGGCGCCCGGATACCGGCGATAATCCGCTTGGCTTCATTGACCACATGGAACACCGTCGCGCCCTCATGATCGTTGAGGAACACCAGGATCTGCATGCGCTTGCAGCCATCGGTGACCAGCCCGGAATCCGGCGAATAAGCCATCGAGCCCTGCTGCAAGCCGCGCGACGAACCCGGGATGGCCGACCAGCGCGGGTTCCCTTCGTTATTGCCGGCAATCATTTCCTTGCCCATGCCGGCAACGCTTTGCACCGATTGCACACCCGCGACATTGCGCATCTGGAAGTCAAAGGCCTCGACCGCACGCATGACACCCGGGTTCAGGCAGGCTTCGTCGATACCCTGGGTCTGAAGGAAGACCGCCAGCACATCCAGGCCGATCGAGTAGCTGTCGATAATGCGCTGGTTGTCCTGGTTGTAGCGCGAGTCGGCGCGCAGCTCAGGGGCACCCGGGCCAATGTCGCCGACCGCCAGTTCCCGCGCCTTGAACACGCCGAAGCCGAGCAACACCAGGCTGATGGCGAACACCACCAGTGCCGGACGCGGCTCAGCCAGCGCCGACAACCGCCACCACAATGGGTGGCGAGCTTCGTCATGCGTCGGTCGTGCTGCACGCGCAGACGATCCCAGGGACAAATGAGAAATGATCAGTGGCAACATCATCTTGTTGGTGATGATCATCAGCATTACGCCCATGCAGGCAGTCACCCCCAATTCATGCACGATGGGGATATCGATCAGCATGATCACCGCAAAACCCAGGGCATTCATCAGCAGCGCCAGGGACCCTGGAATGAAGATCTTGCAGAACGCCGAGCGCGCCGCCTGCAGCGAGGAACTGCCGGCCAGCACGTCCTGCTTCCAGGCGTTGGTCATCTGTACCGCATGGGAAACACCAATGGAGAAGATCAGGAACGGCACCAGCACGGACATCGGGTCGATGCCCAGCCCCAACAGTGGCAGCAGCCCGAGCAACCAGACCACGGGCAACAGCGCCACGACCAGGGCCACGACGGTCAATGGCAAGGAACGCGAGTAAGCCCAGAGCAGCAACGCGGTGATGATGAACGCCACGACAAAGAACAGCATGACGGTATTGAGCCCTTCGACCACATCTCCGACCAACTTGGCGAACCCCACCACGTTGATCTCGATGGTCGGGCTGTTGTATTTGGCCCGGATCTCTTCGAGGCGCTTGGCGATTTCGACATAGGACACCGGCTGCCCGGTTTTCGGGTCGGTGTCCTGCAAGTCGGCCCGCACCATGGCCGAGCGCTGATCGTTGGCCAGCAGCCGGCCAACCTGCCCGGCGCGGGCGGCATTGCTGCGGACCTTCTGCAGGTCCTCATCGGTACCGGCGTATTGCGGCGGTACCACCAGGTCACCGACATACCCTTCTTCGGTGATCTCGACATAGCGCACGTTCGGGGTAAACAGCGAGGTCACACTCGGGCGGCTGACCCCGGAGATGAAGAACACGTCATCGGTAACCTGCTGCAGCACCCGAAGAAACTCCGGGTTATAGATGTCACCCTCGCCTTTCCAGTGCACGTTCACCAGCAGCCGGTTGGCGCCCGTGAACACCCGACTGAAGTCCAGGAAGCTCAACATGTACTCGTGGCGTACCGGAATCTGTTTGTTGAACCCGGGATCCAGCCGCACCTGGGTTGCGCTATAGCCAAGGGCCACCGTCACCAGCATGAACAGCCCCAGCCACCAGCGTCGATGGTTCAGCAATACGTCCGCGCAGTCTTGCACGCGGCGTTCGATCCAACCTGTAGTCTGTGTCATATGCCTACTCACTGTGCAACGGCGGCAAGACCACCGTCTGCGCCCTGAAATACCCCACGCTCCCCGGCCACCAGCAAACGACGGGCGTTGAGCACCACCGCCGAGGTCAAGGTGCCCAAGCCAGCCCGTTGCGCGCTGTCAACCAACGCGCCGTCGGCATCCAGTCGGATCAGCCGGCTACCGGCACCAACCAGCACCAGGCCGGCGTGCTGGGGCAACAACGCATGGCCATAAATTGGCTGGCTGCTGCCAATATCTACCTGGCTCCAGCTGTCCCCGAAATCGGTACTGATAAAGACATGCCCGCGCATGCCGTACGCCAGCCAGCGAGAGGCCGACAAGCGCACCACACCAAACAGCGAGCCGTTGTAGAACGGCGTCAGGCTCTGCCAGTCTTGCCCACCATTACTGGATCGCAGCACCAGCCCCTGCTCGCCCACCAGCATCTGCCGGCCATCAGCGCCGCCGTCCAGGCCATTGAAATGCGCGCCCTCGCCCGGCATGTCACAGGGCGTCCAGTGTTCGCCGGCATCACTCGACTCCAGGTACTTACCGTAGCTGCCATAGGCGACCACGTGCTTGCCGTCGCCACTCCACACACCCAGTAACGGCTCACCCAACTGCGCGTCATAGCGCATCTCCTGCCAGGTCTTGCCGCTATCGCCTGAACGCAGGATCCAGCCATCATGGCCAACCGCGACCAGTACCTCGGAGCTCAGGGCAATGACCCCGGTGAGGGTCGCCTCACGCCCGGCGGCCACCTGGCTGGTTTGCCAGGACAGGCCGCTGTCGGTGCTGGTCAGAATCGTGCCACGCTCGCCCACCGCGATCAGTTGCGAACCATTGGCCAGCAAGGCGTTGACCTGAACCCGGTCGGCATTGATCCGGGTGATCGCCAACGGTGTGGGGTTACGCGGCGAGAAGGCAAAGGCCACCGCAGCGATGATGATGGCGCTCATGGCGTATCCAATCAGCTGGCGCATACTGGACTCCATGGCGAAACGCAGGGGCACGGGACGGGCATCATGGGGCGATCCTCTTGATTTTGTTTGAAGGATCATCAGACCGCCCCGCCCGTGCTACATCGTCCAAACGGCCTAGTCAGAGCGCTCGGCCGGGTTCGTTGGCGATCACGGCAGCTCGAACAAGCCGGCAGCACCCATGCCGCCACCAATGCACATGGCCACGACCACGTAACGCACGCCGCGACGGCGGCCTTCAAGCAAGGCGTGACCGACCATACGGGCGCCCGACATGCCGAACGGATGGCCAATGGCAATGGCCCCGCCATTGACGTTCAAGCGCTCGGCCGGGATGCCCAGCGCGTCGCGGCAATGCAACACCTGGCAAGCAAAGGCCTCGTTGATTTCCCACAAGCCAATGTCCGCCACGCTCAGGCCAAAGCGCTTGAGCAAGCGAGGGACCGCCACCACCGGGCCAATGCCCATTTCTTCGGGTGCGCAACCGCCGACGGCGATCCCGCGGTAGATGCCAAGCGGCGTAAGCCCACGGTGCCGGGCTTGCGCACGGCTCATCAACAGGCTTGCCGAGGCGCCGTCAGAGAACTGCGAGGCGTTGCCCGCGGTAATAAACTCGCCCTGTGCGACCCATTTGCCGTCTTTCCAGACCGGCTTGAGCGCCGTCAGGTCCTCCAGACGGGTACCTGGCCTGTTGCACTCATCGCGCTCGACCAACACTCGGGTATGCCCGCTGGGTTGGCCCGCCTCGTCGAAACACAGCTTGTCGACCGTCAGGCCGACGATTTCATCGTCGAACAGCCCGTCACGCTGCGCGGCCGCAGTGCGCAGTTGACTCTGCAAGGCATACTCATCCTGCGCAGCCCGGCTGATGCCATAGCGACGCGAAACAATTTCGGCCGTTTCCAGCATTGGGATGTAAGCACTGGGCATCACCTCCAGCACCGCCTCGGACTGGGCACGGTAAGTGTTCTTGTGCTTGGTCTGGGTCAGGGACAGCGACTCGACGCCGCCAGCAATGGCAATGCTCATCTCGCCGGTCATGATGCCCTTGGCGGCGACACCAATACTCATCAGGCCTGATGCGCACATGCGGTCCAGGGCCATGCCCGGCACAGTGTCCGGCAAACCACCGGTATAGGCACACAGACGACCGATGTTGTAGGCCTGGGTGCCCTGCTGCACGGCAGCGCCCATGATTACATCCTCTACCGCCTCAGCTTCGATACCGGCCCGCTCGACGACGGCACGAACTACATGGCCGCCCAGCACAGGGGCCTCGGTGTCGTTGAACGATCCACGGAAAGACTTAGCCAGCGCGGTACGCGCGGTGGCGACAATCACAACTTCATTCAGGTCCATGAACAGGCTCACTCGGCAATAGGGTTGAAGGTGTAACGGCTGATGGTGTCCACCACACAGCCAGGGCGCGCTTCGCCCTCGATTTCCACGGTAATGCGCACCACCAGTTGCACGGCTTCGCCAAGTTGCTCGGCGCGCACAATGACGCCATGCCCGCGTACACGCGAACCGACCCTGACCGGCGCGGGAAAGCGCACCCGGTCACTGCCATAGTTGACCCCCATCGCCATGTTTTCGAGGGTGAGCAACTGCGGCATGAACAGGTTCGCCAGTGCCTGGGTCAGGTAGCCGTGGGCGATACAAACGCCGAAAGGGCCGCTGGCAGCGCGCACGGGATCGACATGAATCCACTGGTGGTCGCCCGTGGCTTCGGCAAACAGGTTGATCCGCTCCTGGCTGATGCTCAGCCATTCGGTGTAGCCAAGGTCGAGGCCCTCGGCCTCGAGCAACGCCTGGGCGCTACTGAAGGTATGACTCATCACGGACTCCTCAGGCCTGCTGCGAACTGACGGACAACACTTCGCCAACCATGTAGGAGGCGTAGTCGCTGGCCAGGAACATCATCACGTTGGCCACTTCCCAGACTTCTGCCGCACGGCCAAAGGCCTCGCGATCCGCAAGACGGGCAAGCAGTTCCTCGCTGGAGGCTTTCTTGAGAAAGTCGTGCAGGGCAATCGAGGGCGAGACGGCGTTGATCCGAACCCCGAATTCGGCAGCCTCCAGGGCGCTGCAACGGGTCAGGGCCATCACCCCGGCCTTGGCGGCGGCGTAATGCGCCTGCTCTTTCTGGGCGCGCCAGCCCAGTACCGAAGCGTTGTTGACGATGGCACCAGCACCACGCCGCTGCATGTGCGGGAGCATGGCGCGGGTCATGCGGAAGGTGCCGGTGAGCGTCACGTCGAGTACCCGCGACCATTCCTCGTCGCTCATGTCGACCAGCCGCTTCTGGCCACCGAGGCCGGCGTTGTTGATCAGCACATCGACACCACCCAGCAGGGTTTCGGCGCTGTCGACTAAGGCCTGAACCTCTTCCTCTACCGTGACATTGCACAGTTGGCCGTAAATGGCCTGTAAACCCGTTTCGGCCTTGAGCCGCTCCACCGCCTCTTCCAGGCGGCGCGGGTGCACATCCGAAATCATCAATGCCCGGCAGCCCTCTTCGGCGCTGCGGCGGGCCGCCGAATAACCGATACCCGCACCCGCAGCGGCGGTAATCAGTACGGACTTGCCGGCCAGCAGTTGATGGCCGGGTACATAAGGGGGAGCTTGTTTCACAGCGATTACCTCCGAAGAAATCAATACGCTGTCAGGTATAAAGCGCCGCCCCGGCGGGCACATCGTCAAAACGGGGTATGGCCGCATGAAGCGGCCATTTCAGGGCCGCTTCAACGGCCCCCGATTCAACTGCCCCAGACACGCTGGGCCGCAGGCGCTTCAGCAAGAATCGCATCGACGACCGGGCCAACTTCCTCGACCTGCCAAAGCCCGCCCTTGTCACGGGTGGTGCCGGTGCGCCAGCCATCGCCGAGGGAGATCCGCCCGCCCTGGCTCTCGAAGACCTGCCCCGTGACATGGGACGATTCAAGGCTGCCGAGCCAGACCACCAGCGGTGCGACGTTTTCCGGGGCCCAGGCATCGAAGCTGCCGTCCTCGGGCTTTTTCACCACGTCGGGCATGGCGCTCTCGGTCATGGACGTCCGTGCCGCCGGTGCCAGGGCGTTGGCGGTGACCCCATATCGAGCCAGTTCAGCAGCCTGCACCAGGGTCAGTGCGGCGATACCCCCTTTGGCTGCGGAATAGTTGGACTGCCCGATCGAGCCCTGCAGGCCGGCACCGGAGCTGGTGTTGATGATCCGCCCAGCGACCGGGGTTCCCGCCTTGGCCAGGTCGCGCCAACGACGCCCCAGCAGGTTTGCCAGGCAATAATGCCCCTTGAGGTGAACACGCATCACCGTGTCCCAGTCCTCTTCCGAGAGGCTGATAAACATTCGGTCGCGCAACACCCCGGCATTGTTGACCAGTACATGCACCTCACCGAAGGCCGCCAACGCGGCGTCGACGATACGCTGAGCGGTGTCCAGGGTTGTAATGTCGTCGCTGTTGGCGATGGCCTGGCCGCCACTGGCGCAGATCTCGCCAGCAACATCCTGCGCCGCCTCGGCACGGATATCGTTAACCACCACCTTGGCGCCTTGCGCGGCGAACGCCAACGCGTAGGCGCGACCAAGCCCACCGCCAGCACCGGTAATGATCACGGTGCGGTCTGTGCAAATAGCCATGTTTGACTCCTTTGACTGCATGGCCGCGCGCCCTGAGGGCGGCGGCACGGATTGATTGAGGGAACGGGACTACAGACGCTCGATGATGGTGACGTTGGCCTGGCCACCGCCTTCGCACATGGTTTGCAGGCCGTAACGGCCACCGCTGCACTCCAGTTCGTGCAGCAAGGTGGTCATCAACCGTGCTCCGGTGGCGCCCAGTGGATGGCCAAGGGCGATGGCGCCGCCGTTGACGTTGGTCTGCGCCGGGTCGTAATCCAGCTCCTTGGCCCAGGCCATGACCACCGATGCAAAAGCCTCGTTGATCTCCACCCGGTCGATATCAGCCATGCGCATGCCGGCCTTTTTCAAGGCGTGGCGCGTCGCCGCAATCGGGGCGGTCAAATGCCAGATCGGGTCATCACCCAACACCGTGAGGTGATGAATACGTGCCCGTGGCGTCAGGTCGTAGCGCTTGAGGGCGGCCTCCGACACCACCAGCAAGGCGGCCGAGGCATCACAGGTCTGGCTGGAGACGGCAGCGGTGATCGAAGGAAACTGTGGGTCTACCGGTTGCAACTCGGCCATTTTTTCCAGGCTGGTCAGGCGCGGTGTTTCATCATGCTGCAGCCCCTGGCAGGCGACGATCTCGCGGGCAAAGCGCCCGCTCTCGATGGCCGCCAAGGCGCGATGATGGCTCTGCAGGGCGAACACTTCCATCTGCTCGCGGCTGATCTGCCAATGGTCGGCGATACGCTGCGCGGCGTAGAACTGGTTGACCGGCTGGTTGGCGAAACGCGAGCGCCAGCCTTCGCTACCGGAGAACGGGTCAGCAAAACCCAGCGCTTGCCCGGCCAGCATCGCCGAGGAAATCGGGATGCGCGTCATGGTTTGCACACCGCCCACGGCAACAACGTCCTGGGTGCCGCTCATCACCGCCTGCGCGGCAAAATGCAGCGCCTGCTGCGACGAACCGCACTGGCGATCGACCGTGGTACCCGGCACGTTCAGCGGCAACCCGGCAGCCAGCCAACTGGTGCGGGCGATATCCCCGGCCTGTGAGCCGATGGTATCGACGCAGCCAAAAATCACATCGTCATAGTCTTCGCCGGGAATGACGTTGCGCGCCACCAGTGCCTTGAGCACGTGGGCACCCAGATCAATCGCGTGAACCTCCGACAGCGCCCCTTTGCGCTTGCCGGTCGGGCTGCGCAGCGCATCGACAATATAGGCTTGTGCCATGAATCACTCCTCGAAGGTATGCCCTGGCCCGAGTCGGGCGCCGTCGGCGAACAGGTAGTCGCTGACACGCGACTTGTGGAAGGCACGGTCACCCCAGGATGCGTCGAGCGACCAGGCGCGTTTCATGAACATCTGCAAATCGACTTCCCAGGTGTACCCCATGGCGCCATGCACCTGGATACCCTTGCGCGCCGCCAGCCAGCTCGCTTCACAACAGGCCAGGCGCGCCTGGGAGACCCAGAGGCTGGCATTGCGCTCACCCCGGGCCAGGCCATGGGCGGCACGGTAGAGCACCGGTTTGGCCTGTTCGATTTGCCGGGCCACATCAGCCAGGTGGTGCTTGACCGCCTGAAAGCTGCCGATCGGTTTGCCGAACTGCTTGCGCTGGGCCACGTAGTCAACCGACAGGTCGAGCATGCGTTGCGCCAAGCCCAGCAGTTGCCCGGCCACCGACAACGCGCCACGGTCGAGCAACTGGGCCTGCAAGGCACGCCCTTGCTCTGCGCTGGCAATCAATGTTGCCGGGCTAGGGTTCCAGGTCACCCGACCCAGGCGCCGCGAGGCATCGATACTCGGGTTGGCCTCGACATCAACCTCCGCCCGCGGCACGACATGAATGTCATCCCCATCAAGCAAGATCAGAACTTCGGCCAGTTGCGCATCACTGACCAGCGGGTTGACCGGGTGACCGATGGCCAGGCGCAAGCTGCCCTCGGCGATACGGGGCAGCAGGCGAGCACGCGCCGGATGCGCTGGCGCCAGGCCTGCAAGCAGGCCCGTGGCGACATAAGCGGTGTCGGCCATGGAGTCGGGAATGGCGTAGTAGCCCAACTCCTGAGTCATCAAGGCCCACGCTACGTCATCCATGCCCAGGCCGCCCTCCGCTTCGGGCACCGACAGTGCGGTAAGGCCCTGGGCGGCGATCTTGTTACGCAGGTCGGGCGAGCGCCCGGCATCGGTTTCCCAGATTTCGCGGAGCATTTCCGGCGCAGCTTCGGTCATCAGAAAACGGCTGATGGCTTCGCGAAACGTGAGCTGGTCATCGGTAAAAGTGAAGTCCATGGCCTGTTCCTTACTTCGGCAAGCCGAGCATCCGCTCGGCAATGATGTTGCGCTGGATTTCGTTGGTACCGGCATAGATCGGCCCGGACTGGGCGAACAGGAAACCCTCCAGCCAGCCCGCCGCATCGCCAGCGACAGGTGCAGTGGCCAGCAGCTCACCGCGCGCGCCGAGAATGCGCATGGCGGTCTCGTGCATCTTCAGGTCCAGTTCCGACCAGATGATCTTGTTGATGCTCGACTCGGCACCAATCGCCTCTCCCCGGCTCAGCCGGCCGACGGTGTGGTACGCAGACAATGCGTAGGCCTCGGCGCCCATCCAGGTCTCAAGCACGGCATCACGCAGGCCGGGGTCACGGTCGGCGCTTTCGCGGTTGGCCTTGTACAGCTCGACCAGCTTGCGGGCGGTGTGCTGGAAACGTGCCGGTGAACGCAGCAGCAACCCGCGCTCAAAACCGGCAGTGGCCATCGCTACATGCCAGCCCTGCCCCTCGACACCAATACGGTTGCCGACCGGCACCCGCACGTCGTCGAAAAACACTTCGGCGAACGCGTCCTTGCCATTGAGGGCCTTGATCGGGCGAATACTCACCCCCGGCGCATTCAGCGGCACCATCAGGAACGACAGGCCGTGGTGCCGGGTGGAGCCCGGTTCGCTGCGGAACAGCCCGAACAGCCAGTCGGCAAAGATAGCCCGGGTAGACCAGGTTTTCTGACCGTTGATGACGTAGTGTTCACCCTCAAGTACCGCCTTGCTGGTGATCGCCGCCATATCAGAACCGGCATTGGGCTCCGACCAGCCCTGAGCCCACATGTCGGCACTGGCCGCCATACGCGGCAGAAAGCGTTGTTTCTGCTCGGTGGTGCCGAACTCCATCAGCGTGGGGCCCAGTAGTAACTGGCCGTTCTGGTTGACGCGCATCGGCGCCCCGGCACCGTAGTACTCTTCCTCGAAGATCAGCCACTCGATAAGGTCGCAACCACGGCCCCCCAGTTCAGAGGGCCACATCACCATCGACCAGCGACTGTCAAACAGCTTCGCCTCCCAGGCGCGGTGCTGCTCAAAGCCTTCGCGGGTGTCGTAGCTGGCCAGCGGTTCACGCGGCAGATTGTCTGCCAACCACGCGCGGACTTCGGCGCGGAAGGCTTTTTGTTTTGGCGTGTAAGTCAGTTCCATGGCGTTCTCTCAGAACTTGGCGTCGCGTTTTTCGACAAAGGCCCGACGGGTCTCCGCCGAATCGGGGCTGCTGTAGGCCTGTAAAGTGAAGCCCTGCTCCCAGCGGTATTTGTCTTCCAGGTTGCCGTCTTCGATACCGTTCAAGGCCTCCTTGGCAATGCGGATCATCCCCGGGCTTTTCGCCGCGATGCGCGCAGCGATTTCCAGTGCGGTTTCACGCAGTTGATCCTTCGGCACTACCTGTTCGATAAAGCCGAATTGCTGAGCCTCGATGGCACCAATCGAGGCGCCGGTAAAGAACAGGTAACGCACCTTCTGCACCGGAAACAGCCGCTGCAAATGCGCGCCGCCGCCCATGGCGCCGCGATCGACCTCCGGCAAGGCAAAGGTGGCGCATTCGGAGGCCACGACAATATCGGCCGCGCCGGTAATGCCGATGCCACCACCGAGCACGAAACCGTGCACAGCGACGATCACCGGCACCGGGTTGCGGTGTACGGCCTTGAAGGTCGCGTAGTTGCCCGCGTTGACCTCGACAATGCGCTCCGGGTGAGCGTCCAGTTCCTTGATATCCACCCCGGCACAGAACCCCCGGCCTTCGGCGCGGATGACGATGACGCGCACCTCGGGGTTGGCTCCGAGCGCTTCGATCTGCTTGGCCAATGCCAGCCACTCCTGGCTGTCGAGTGCATTGACCGGTGGTTTGGCGATCACAAGTTCCGCGATCCCCTGATTGAGCTGCGTGGTAAAGGCCTGGTTCACAGGGGTTCTCCAATGCTGGCGGGATGATGGGGTTGGCACGGCTCGGCGGTGGGCTGGCAACGGGCCAGGAGCGCATCGAGGCACTGTTCGGCTTCATCGGCGATGCCTTCGATCACCTGGCGGCAACTCAGCAGTTCATCGATGGCCGCAGCCACCTGGCCGCTGGGCAAGATGCCTTCGTCCGGGTGCCCATCGACCATCGAACGCTGCAGCAGCACCGGCTGGTTGGCAGCCATGACCACCTGCGACAAGGCGGACGGGTCTTCGCGCAGCGACCGGAAGAACACCCCGGCCATATGCGCCAGGCTCATGCCAGTCTGCTGTTTCCACTGCCAGGCACTGCCCAGGGCAATGCGCAACCGGCCAAAAGGCCCGGCCCGCTCCAACTCATTGATAAAACGGTTTTCGATCATTCGGTGGCGCATGCCGTCCACCGCGGTGGTCACCCGCACGTGCTGTGGATCGGCCACTTTCAGGTAACGCTCAAGCGTCGCGCGCGGGGTTGGCGACTCGCGGGTCATCAGAAACCGCGTACCCATGGCAATCCCGCTGGCACCCGCCGCCAGCACCGAGGCCAGGCCGCGCCCGGTGGCATAACCGCCAGCGGCAATCACCGGTACGTTGACCGCCGCCAAGACTTGCGGCAACAGGATCGAACTGGGCACGCCGCCGGTGTGGCCACCGCCCTCGCCGCCCTGAATAGTGATGAGGTCGGCACCCAGCTCCACCGCCTTCAGCGCATGCTTGAGCGCACCCACCGTCGGGATGCACAGCACCTTGGCCGCCTTGAAACGGGCGATGGTCTGTTTGTCCGGCCCACGGCCATAACTGACGGCACGCAAGCGGTACTGGATGGCCAGGTCAACGCATTGCGCAGCGTTGTCCTGAAACATGTGGAAATTGAGCCCGAAGTTGCTGCCACCGGTGGCGTCGATCACCTTGCGGATCTCGCCTTCGAGCTCATCCGCGGGAATGGTCGCCCCCGCCAGGAAACCGAAACCGCCGGCCTGAGTGGTGGCGATCACCAGGTTCGCGTCGGCGACCCAGCCCATGGCGGTTTGCACGATCGGATAGCGACAGCCCAGGGCCTCGGTCAGCGGTGTGTTCAACCAGCGACTCATACGGATTTATCCTCGGCTGTGGCCGCCCGCTTGTTGGCCTGGGCCATGCCTTTGGCATCGAAGCCGCCGAGCTTGTCGCCGGAGAGCAATTCGTTGTGGGCATGGGCGAAGTGGTGCCAGGCAAACGCCGCGTCCATGGCCGTGCGCTTGCCTTGAAGGTCCTCGACATGGTTGATGGCCTGCTTGGTCAAGGCCAGGCCCATGCGCGGTTGTCGGGCAATACCGGCGGCCAGCGCGTAGGTCGCCTGTTCCAGTTCCTCGCCCGGCACCAGCCGATTGACCATGCCCATCTGATAAGCCCGTGCGGCGCTCATGCGGTCACCGCAGAACAGGAATTCCTTGGCGATGCGCGGGTTCAACTCGTACGGATGGGCGAAATACTCAACGCCCGGAATGCCCATGCGCACCACCGGGTCCTGGAAGAACGCGTCCTCACTGGCGACAATCAGGTCGCAGACCCACGCCAGCATCAGCCCACCGGCCACACAGGCGCCCTGGACCATGGCAATGGTCGGCTTGGGCAGGTCACGCCAACGGCGGCACATGCCCAGATAGACTTCCTGTTCTCGGGCGTACAATTGCTCCCCGCCCGGCTTGTTGGTGTGGTCCCACCACAGGTGCGCCCGCTCGAACGGTTTGTTGATATCCCGCCCTGGGGTACCAATATCGTGCCCTGCCGAAAAATGCTTGCCGTTGCCGCGCAAGACGATGACCTTGACGCTGTCGTCGTCGACCGCCTGGCGAAAGGCGGCGTCCAGCGCATAGGTCATCTGCGAGTTTTGTGCATTGTTGAAGGTCGGTCGGTTCAGTGTCAGCGTGGCAATACCCTCAGCCACGCCGTACAGCACCGGTGCATCTGTCTCATAGACCGCCTGGTCTTCGCGGACGACGAATTCACTGTCGCGGCTGTGCATGTTCGCTGTCCTCGCCTCAGGCCGTACGGATACCGGCCGGGTTGCCCTTGATCGCCGAGGCCCGGTAATCGTGGGGGTCAAGTCGGCGGATCAGCGCCAACTGTTCAGCGCTGGGGTGCGCGGTTTCCTGCAGGTGCGCAGACTTGAGCAACGGGAAGCCGGTCTTGTCCTGAACCTCGTCGAAACTCACCCCGGGGTGCAGGGTGCGCACTTGGGCGGCACGTTGCGGGCCGTCGAAATCCAGGGTGCAGAGGTCCGTGACCACCCGGCGAATGTCCATCAGGTCGCGGCGAACCCCCTCAGGCCAGCGCTCGGCCTTGAAGCCGACGCCCGAGACCATATCCACTTCACCACTGACGAACACCCGTGTGTTGTGGTTGGGCACAAAGAACGAATTGAGGTGGTTGATGCTGTTACCCGGCAAGCCGCGCACCCCCAGAATCGCGGTCTTCGGCTTTTGGTAGTCGCCGACGCACGACAGGTTGGTCTGGCCCCAACGGTCGATCTGGGTTGGCCCGATCATCGCGTGACGGCGGCCGCCCCAGACGCATTCGAACACACGCTCAAACGACAGATAGCCCGAGTAGCGCGGCACGAAATCGCCACGCGGCCCAAGCGGGATCGGCTCTTCGACCAGGAAGGCCTCGCTGTCGGTCATCAGCAGTTCAGGGCTGTGGGTCAGCTTGGCCAGGCTTGCGCCCAAACGGGGGATCACGCCCAGGCCCGAGGCGATCACCTCGCCATTGCCGCGCCAGGCTTCGGCTGCGGCGACAATCATCAATTCCGCGAGGGTGAAATCACAGGTTGCAGACATTGTTCATACTCCTCAGAACACGGGTAGGGGCAAGGCGCCCATGCGTACGGCACCGCCGTTCTGCGCTTGATAGGCCTGCTCGCCACCCGCCACGTAAGTCTCGACATAGGCGTTCCAGCCGTTTTCTTCCTGGCTGCTGGCGACATAGCGCTTGAGATGTTCCAGGTCCCAGCCGTAATCCGACGGGCAGGAGGTCGGGTGCGCACCCAGCGGCGCATGCACCACACCGGTCACCAGATAACGCTCGAAGGTATTGAAACGGGCCAGTTCGGCACTCAGCTCAAGGCGCTCTTCAAGCGTTTCGCACGAGACAAAGCACTGCGCGGCGGCACGGGCGAACAGGTGATCGAAATACGGGTCTGGCCCGGTCACCAGGCAGTTGCCCAAGCGGTCCGCGACGTTGACATGCAGGAACGCCACATCGAGGTTCAACGCGGGCATTGCCAACAGCACTTCACCATCGGCATAGGGCGACTGAATCGTCTTGAGTTCCGGGTTGAGACGGGTCACATCGGTGGCCAGCCCGCAGCGGGTCGGCAGGAACGGCAAGCGCATGCCGGCAGCGCGCAGCCCCCACTGGAACATCCCTTCATCCAGTTCAAGCAGTTCCAGCTCACCGGCTTCACGGGCCTTGCGGTAGTAAGGTTCGAGCGGAATAGCGTCGAGGGTGGCGAAACCGAACACCAGCTTGCGCACCTTGCCCGCCGCACAGAGCATGCCCACTTCGGGGCCGCCGTAGGCAACCACGGTCAGGTCCTTGACTGGCGAACGGAGAATCTCGCGGACAATCGCCATCGGCTTGCGCCGCGGCCCCCATCCACCGAAACCGATGGTCATGCCGTCACGCAATTGAGCAACCGCATCGGCCGCTGTCAGTTGTTTGTTCATGTGCAGGTTCCTTACTGTTGGCCGACCGAAAAGTCGTGCCCCCAAATGCTCACGCGGGTGAATTCGAATGCCGAGTGCTCGGCCCAATCGACTTGCAACCCGCCGTAGCCGTATTCCAGGTCAAAGCCGGACGGCGTCTTCATGTAGAAACTGGTCATGCGGTCGTTCAGGTGCTGCCCCAACGTCGCCGACAGGCGCACGTCATGTGCCAGCAGGCGGTCATGGGCACGGCCAACCTCGGTCATCGAGTCAACCTCGACCATCACGTGCACACAGCCCGACGGCACCGGGTACTCGGCCAGCGCCAGGCTGTGGTGCCGGGCATTGCGGCAATGCAGGAAGTGGATACGGATCGGCGCGGCCGCCGGATCAGGACGGAAGTTGAAAATGTCCGACAGGCCAAAGCCGAGGACGTCCTTGGCGAACGCCAGCGTTGCGTCGAAGTTCGGTGCCGGCAGCACGGTGTGCCCCAGCCCCATGTCGCCGGTAACGAAACGCGGCACCCCCTGGGGCGAGACGAACGGCTGGCAGTCGGAGCGATGCCCCCAGCTCAACTCATGACGGTTGCCGGACGGGTCGACCAGCGTCGCCAGTGCCTGCACGCCGCGCTGCTCGACCTGCGCGGCACTGCCCAGCTCCCACTCAACGCCGGCCTGGGTCAGGTGCTGAAGTGCATCACTGAACGCCTGCTCGGAACCCAACTCCCAACCGGAGGCCAGATAACGCGCTTCGCTGCCTTCGACGATCAGCATGCGGAACGGCCGCTCGTCCATTTTCACGTACAGGCCGCCACCTGGCGCCGGATGGACCTGCATACCGAGGACGTCCTCGGCGTAACGCTGCCACTGGCTGAGGTTCTCGATCTGCGAGACGAAATAGCTCAAACCGCGAATGTCGATCATGCCTATGTTCCTCAATGGCTGAGTTCATTGCCTGATGAACATTGTGCAAACCCGCAGCGCTGCCTTCATCGTCCGTTGAGACTACGCAACTTGGCCATTCCCGGGCCCTTGGGTAGATGGCGGACTAGTCCGTTTCAATGATTCGGCTAAAAGCCACGCAACCCTAGACTCGGGCATCCATCCGCCCAGCAGAGACAGCCCCATGGAGTTCGCCTTTACTCAAGAACACGAGATGATTCGGGACAGCGCGATACGCTTTCTGACACAAGTCAGCGACTCGCATGCGGTACGCGCCGCCATGAGCCGCCCTGACGGCTACGACCCTGCCGTCTGGCAACGCATCGGCCAGGAGCTGTACTGGCCCGCCCTGATGGTGCCCGAGGCCTTGGGCGGCATGGGCCTGGGCTTTGTCGAGCTGGCGATCCTGCTCGAACAAAGCGGCCGCTACCTGCTCTGCTCACCGCTCTTTGCCACCACCTGCCTGGCGACCCCAGCCCTGCTGCTGGCCGACAACGCCGCATTGCAGGCCACCTGGCTCAGCGCCATTGCGGCCGGCACGACCACTGCCAGCCTGGCCTTCGCCAGTGGCCCGGGCATGGACGCCAACAGCGTGCAGACCGAGGCCCGCCCCTGCACCGGCGGTTTTCGCCTCTCAGGTACCTATACCCAAGTGATCGATGGGGCCCAGGCCGACCTGCTGATCGTCGCCGCGCGTACCCCTGGCAGTCAGGGCGAACACGGCATCAGCCTGTTCGCACTGCCTGCGGATACTGCGGGCGTCGTGCGCCAGGCACTGCCGACGCTGGATCAAACCCGGCGCCTGGCCCGGATCGAACTGCATGCGGTAGAGGTGAGCGACGCCCAGTTGCTGAGCGCAACCGGCCAAGGCTGGCCGTTGCTGCGTGACACCTTGCAGATCGCCGCCATCGGCCTGGCTGCCGAACAGACCGGCGGCGCGCAACAGGCCCTCGACCTGACCTTGGCCTACACCGCCGAACGCCGGCAGTTCAGCCGCAGCATCGCCAGCTTCCAGGCCGTCAAGCACCGCTGCGCCGACATGATGCTGCAGGTCGAATGCGCCCGCTCGGCAGCCTACTACGCCGCTTGCGTAGCCCAGGAGCGCCTTGATCCAGCGGGCGATGCTGCCGTATCGAGCGAGCTCGATGCAGCCGCCGCAACGGCCAAGATCTACGCCAGCGAAGCGTTCTTCCACTGCGCCGCCGAGTCCATTCAACTGCACGGCGGCGTTGGCTTCACCTGGGAATATGACCCGCACCTGTACTTCAAGCGGGCCCGTGCCAGCGAGCAGTTGCTGGGCACCCCCGCATTCCACCGCGAGCGCCTGGCCGCGCATCTATTTGGAGAGCAACCATGAAAATCGGTTTCAACAACGAAGATGAAGCGTTCCGTCGACAGGTTGCCCAGTGGATGACCGAACACCTGACAGGCGACTTCGCACCCCTGCGTTTTCGCGGCGGCCCTGGCGACGAGCACAGCTTTCCTGCCGAACGCAAAGCCTGGGAGCGAACATTGGCCGCTGGCGGCTGGATCGGTGTGGGCTGGGCCAAGGAACACGGTGGGCGCGGCCTGAGCATCAGCCAACAGGTAATTTTCCATGAAGAATACGCACGCGCCGGCGGTCCTGGACGCATGGGCCACATCGGCGAAGGCCTGGTCGGGCCGACACTCGCCGCGTTCGGTACCCCAGCCCAGCAGCAGCGGTTGCTGCCGGGCATCCTCAACGGTACTGAATTCTGGTGCCAGGGCTATTCCGAGCCCGGTGCCGGCTCTGACCTGGCAAACGTGCAAACCCGCGCCCGGCTTGATGCCACCGGCGAGCACTGGCTGATCAGTGGGCAGAAAGTCTGGACCTCACTGGCCCACGAGGCCGATTGGTGCTTCGTCCTGGCCCGAACCGAGCCGGGCAGCAGCGGGCATCATGGGCTGTCGTTCCTGCTGGTGCCGATGGCCCAGGAGCAGATTCGTGTGCAGCCTATCCAGCAACTGACCGGTACCAGTGAATTCAATGAAGTGTTCTTCGACCAGGCCAGCACCTCGGCGGACAACCTGATCGGACAACCCGGCGATGGCTGGAAAATCGCCATGGCCCTGCTGGGTTTCGAACGCGGGGTATCGACGCTGGGTCAGCAGATGCAGTTCCAGAACGAACTTGACGAGATCATCCGCATTGCCCGTGACAACGGCGCCTCCCGCGACCCGTTGCTGCGACAACGCATTGCCCAGGCCTGGGCAGGGCTCAAGGTGCTGCGCTACAACTCGCTACGGATGCTGTCCGGGCCGCAGGACGGTAGCCTGAGCCGCGAGGCCATGATCTATAAACTGGCCTGGTCGACCTGGCATGCCGACCTTGGCAAGCTGGCCATGGACGTGCTGGGCAGCGAGGGGGAGATTCTCGAAGGTGCGCCTTACCAATTGAGCCGGTTGCAGTCGCTGTTTCTGTTCACCCGTTCCGACACGATCTATGGTGGCAGCAACGAGATCCAGCGCAATGTCATCGCTGAACGGGCCCTGGGGATGCCGCGCGAAGCGCGTGTGCGTGGTTGATACACAGGTTCTGGGTCAGTGAATACGCGGCGCCTGCATCGCGGGCAAGCCCGGCTCCTACAGAGATCTGCGCAGGGCACTGCCTTTCTGTTGGAGCAGGCTTGCCTGCGATGGCGTCGGCGGGGTGTCAGTAGATGCGCGGCGCCTGAATCGCGGGCAAGCCCGGCTCCTACAAGGATCTGCGAAGAGCACTGCTTTTCTGTTGGAGCTGGCTTGCCTGCGATGGTGTCGGCGGGGTGTCAGTACGTGCGCGGCGCTTGCATCGCGGGCAAGCCCGGCTCCTACAAGGATCTGCGCAGGGCACTGCCTTTCTGTTGGAGCAGGCTTGCCTGCGATGGCGTCGGCGGGGTGTCAGTACGTGCGCGGCGTCTGCATCGCGGGCAAGCCCGGCTCCTACAAGGATCTGCGCAGGGCACTGCTTTTCTGTTGGAGCAGGCTTGCCTGCGATGGCCTTGGCGCGGTGTCAGTACGTGCGCGGCGCCTGCATCGCGGGCAAGCCCGGCTCCTACAGAGATCTGCGCAGAGCACTACCTTTCTGTTGGAGCAGGCTTGCCTGCGATGGCATCGGCGGGGTGTCAGTGAATACGCGGCGCCTGCATCGCGGGCAAGCCCGGCTCCTACAGGGATCCGCGCAGAGCACTGCTTTTCTGTTGGAGCAGGCTTGCCTGCGATGGCGTCGGCGCGGTGTCAGTGAATACGCGGCGACTGCATCGCGGGCAAGCCCGGCTCCTACAGGGATCTGCGCGAAACACTGCTTTTCTGTTGGAGCAGGCTTGCCTGCGATGGCGTCGGCGGGGTGTCAGTAGATGCGCGGCGCCTGCATCGTTGGCAAGCCAACGCTCACAGGAGTGAGAGCAGGCTTGCCTGCGAAAAACCTAACCTACCGAACACGAATCTTGGGATCACCCGCACCCCGTCGCAGGTTCGCCAGAAACCCTTCCAGCGGTGCCGGTTCGGCAATGTGAGGCAACGCGTCTTTATCCGGCCGCTGTGCCCAGAACGCGTCCCATGACGGGAACAACTCGTGAAAACTCCCCGCGTAAGGCTCACGCCCCGGCCAGCGCATTTTCAAGCCACCAATCGGTGGTTTGTTCAAGTCGGTGGCATACCAGTAACACGGTAAACGCCGACGGAAGCACCAGCGGCCGTCTATACGCTCATAGTCATCCCAATACAGCATCTGCATGATGACCCACTCAGGGCCGGTCTCATGCTCGTTCTTGGAGTAGACCACGCCAGTGGCATGGTCCGGATCGCTGAACTCGATGATGTGCTGCCCCAGGTGATGAGACGTGCCGTGAAACTGTTTGCGCATGGTCTCGTCCAACCAGGCCTTGAGGTGCGCGCGCCCGCTCTTGTCACGACCAACCCGAACATCCGGGGCGAAGCAGTTGGCCATGGCGTCCATGTCGCGCATGTCCAACGCCAACGCGTACTTGCCGGCCAGTTGGCGAATGGCATCCAGCGATTCCAGACGGTCGATCCGTTCAAGCAGTGAGGTCGAGTCCATGTTCATCAATCCAGCACCGTGTACAGGTCGGAACTACGCCCGCCGTCCACTGCCAGGCTCGCGCCGGTGATGTACGATGCCTCATCGCTGGCCAGGAAGAGAATGGCGTTGGCCAGTTCCACCGGTAGGCCGACACGTTTCATGGGGATGACTTTTTCGGTGTTGCTGCGGGTTTTGTCGTCGCTGAGCATGCCGGCGGTCGCTGGGGTATCGACCACGCCCGGGATGATCACGTTGCAGCGGATGTTGTTGGGGGCGCCTTCACTGGCAGCGGCACGGCTGAAGTTGATCACCGCCGCTTTGGCCGCTGAGTAGCCCGCCATCCAGGCCGTACCGAAGAGGCCGCAGATGGAGGCAATATTGACGATGGCACCACCGCCCTGTGCCTTCATCAATTGCATGGCGGTACGGGTACCCCAGAAGGTGCCGTCCACGGTGGTGGCGAAGTTGGCATGCCAGTCTGCCGTAGACATCGTGTCGATGCCGCCCCAGGTGTAGGCCATCGCGTTGTTGACCAGGATATCCAGGCGACCATGACGTTGCGCTGCAGCTTCAAGCGCGCCGACATAGGCCTGCTCATCACTCACATCCGCAACGGCGATTTCAGCGCGCCCACCCAGCCCGAGGATCTTCTCCTGGACGCCTTGCAACGGTTCGGCACGTCGGCCACACAACACCACGGTGGCGCCCTCCTCGGCGAACCGCAACGCAGTGGCTTCACCGATACCGGAACCTGCGCCGGTGACAAAGGCAATTTTTCCTTCCAGACGCTTGCTCATAGGTCACTCCTCTCTTAGATAAAGGCCATGCCGCCGTTGACCGCAATGTTCTGCCCTGTCATGAAGCTGGCGTCTTCGCTGGCCAGGAATACCGCGACACGGGCGATTTCGTCGGTTTCGCACATGCGTCCCAACGGTACGTTCTTGAGCAGCGCCTGCATGTGTTCGTCGGGAATGCCGGCCATCATCGGTGTGTTGGTCGGGCCGGGTACCAGGGTGTTGACGCGAATGCCACTGGCAGCAAGGTCGCGGGCGATCGAGCGGGTCAGGCCCATGACGCCGGCTTTCGACGCGCAGTAGTGGCTAGGCCCTTCACCGGTCAGTGCGGCCGTACTGGAGAGGTTGATGATGACGCCCTTGCGAGCCCCCTTGACCATCAACCTGGCACCTTCGCGGCAGCACAGGAAGGTCCCGCCCAGGTTGACATTGATCACCCGCGCCCAGCTTTCGTCCGGCGTGTCGAGGAAACTGTCGAGGGCACCGACACCGGCATTGTTGACGAGGATGTCGAGGCCACCAAAGTGTTGTTCGGTCTGCCCCATGGCATCGGCAACCGATCCACTGTCGGCAACGTTGCAGGCCAAGGCCAGCACACTGTCACCGAGGTCTGCGAGGCTTTCAGCCAAGGCTGGCAGGTTGAGATCAACCGCCACCACCTTCGCCCCTTCGGCGACGAACCGACGCACGATGGCCTGGCCCATACCTTGTCCTGCGCCTGTCACGAAGGCCACTTTATTCAGCAACTTCATTGCGTTCTCCTGGATTGACGTGCATCGCAACCCGCTGCAGGTGCAGCGAGCCAGTCACCTGCATGATTAGCTGCCACCCCGATACGAACATCGTCCGATAGGACTAACGGCACGCCGATCGGCGTGGTCTGAACGGACGATGCCATCAGGACCACGGCAGCCCAGGATCTGTTCTGCGCAAACCGGGCCGGGCATCAGCATCCCCTTCAGGCATCAATGTGGCCCGGCCGGTAAGCGCCTCATGAACCCGCAGACTCTGGAGAACCCCCATGAATCAAGCCGTAGACCTGCCATTGCCTACAGGCCATTACGCGACCCTGCCCAACGGCCTGCGCCTGCACTACCTGGACGAAGGCAGCGGCCCGGTGGTGCTGTGGCTGCATGGCAGCGGACCGGGCGCCAGTGGTTTCAGCAATTTCAAAGGTAACTACCCGGCATTCGTCGAGGCCGGTTACCGCAACATCCTGCTGGACTTGCCGGGCTTCGGGCGTTCGGACAAACCCGACGATGTGCAGTACAACCTGGACTTCTTCGTCGACTGTGTGGGCACTTTCCTGACGGAAATCGGCGTAGAACGCTGCACGATGCTGGGCAATTCCCTGGGGGGTGCGATTGCCCTGGGGCTGGCACTGCGTTATCCATCACTGGCAGAGCGCCTGATTCTGCTGGCACCCGGTGGCGTCGAAGAACGCGAGACCTACTTCCAGATGCAAGGCATCGTGCGCATGGTCAACCTGTTCAACGCAGGTCCCATAGGCCTGGAAGAAATGCGCAGCATGATGCGCCTGCAACTGTTCGATGACTCGATCCTGCCAGAGAGCCTGCTGCTGGAACGCGTAGCGGTCGCGGTGACGCAACCGAAGAACCTGTTCAGCACCATGATGGTGCCCAACATGGAAGCCCGCCTGGGCGAGATCAGGTGCCCGATCCTGGGCTTCTGGGGCAGCAACGACAACTTCAACCCGGTCAGCGGTGTCCAGCGCATTATCGACGGAGCCGAAAACGCCCGCTTCATTGTGCTCAACCGCTGCGGGCATTGGGTGCAGGTCGAACATCCCGAGCTGTTCAACCGCAGCTGCATCGACTTCCTGCAGCACGGCTGAGCCTGGGAACAGGGGCTACACGCGCTGTAGCCTCACCGAGATGCACCCAGGATGCGCTGACCTACAAGGGCTCACGCATCCTGGCGGTGCCAGGGTAGAACAAGCCGCCCTACTGGGCCGCTGCCGGTTGCCGGTTCAGCTCGGCATCGCCGGGCTTGCCCAGTACGCACGAGGTACCGCCTGGCGTGTACATCATGGCCACGCAGCGGTTGCAGGCGGTGCAGATCGAGTTCTTGCTCGCCCCGCTGGCCAGTTTGTTGACGTAGTCTTGCTCCGCCAACAACACCCGCCCCATGGCGATCAGGTCAAAGCCCTCGGCCATGATCCGCTCGATACTGTTGAGGCTCTTCGCACCGCCCAGATAGGCCAGCGGCATCTTCACCGCGGCACGCACCTTGCGAGCATGCTCAAGCAGGTAAAGCTCTCGGAACTCCACCTTGGGATCGGTCCGTCGCTGAATGGCCATCGCCAGGGCGATCACCGGGTTTTTCTGCTGGACGCGATTCTCCTTGGGAAACGAGGAGCCAAACATGGTGGTAATCGACTCGGCGTTCATGCCGGCACTGAGCACCAGCAGGTGCGCGCCCTCCTGTTCCAGCATGCGGGCAATCTGGGCACCATCCTCGGCGCTGTTACCGCTGCGTACGCCTTCGGTAATGCTGTACTTGCAAATCACGGCCATGTCCCGACCAACCGCATCGAGTACCGCTCGCAGCACACGACGCGGAAAACGCAGACGGTTTTCCAGGCTGCCGCCGTATTGGTCACGACGCTTGTTGTACAGCGGCGAAATGAACTGGCTGAGCAGGTAGCCGTGCCCCATGTGAATTTCCACGGCGTCGAATCCGGCCTGCCGGGCCAGCCGCGCACCGCGAGCGAAATCCTGCACAACCTGCTGCATATCGCCCTCATTCATCGCTTGTTTGAGGAACATGCCGCTCATCATGCCGATCTTGTTGAAACCGCCACTGGCGGACAGCGGACGCGGGGTGGAGCGTTCACGAATAAAGGTAAAACAGCCTCCATGGGTGATCTGCGCACTGGCCAGCCCACCTTCGCGGTGTACCGCATCGGTCAACGCCTTGAAGTGCGGCAGGCTCTCAGGCGCCAGGATCAGTTGGTTGGGCAGCGTGCGACCATCGCGGCTCACGGCACAATAGGCCACGGTGGTCAGCGCTGTGCCGCCGTTGGCCAGGGCGGCATGCAGTTTGACCAATTGCTTGGAGGGCACGCCCTGGGCACTCATGCCCTCATTGGTCGCCGCCTTGATGAAACGGTTTTTTAACGTCAGCGGGCCAATGGTAATGGGGCTGAACGGTGACGGTGTCGGATGAAGGTTCATGGCAGACCCTTTTTTGGCAGCAGATTATCGGAGAATACCGGCCACGCCTGCCTAGGCGCTGGGCATGGCCGGTAGTGCATCAGAAGGTGTACTTGGCGTTGAACGACAGGTAGTCGCGGTCAGCCAACAGGCGCCCTTGGGCGACATCCGGCGAACTCAGGTAAGCGACATAGGTCAGGCCCACCTGGAAGTTGCCCAGGTACTTGAAGTCGCCGCCGACGGTGAGGCGCTTTTCATCACGGCCCAGGCCCTGGTAGGCGCTGCCGTCGACGTTCTGCGTCCAGACCACCTTGGTGGTCAGGTCCAGGCCATCGCTGATTGCCGGATAATCCATGTAGGCCCCGACGCCAAGCAGGGTCGAACCGCGGGTCTGGGTGTTGGACTCAAACTGGTTGAATGTCCCGTCGATACCGGGACCGCCACCGCTGACCACCAACGTGTCGACCCCTTCGATACGCTGATGCACCACTTCGCCGAGGAAGGTGGTCTGCTGGGCCAGGAAGCTTGGGCCCAGGATGTAGGTAGCGTTGAGGTTGGCCTGCCAGAGCTGCCCGGTCGTCGGTGCACCATTGTTCAGATAAACCGAGGCACCATCGCGGTAACTCAAGTCACCGGCATACTGTACCGAGTCACCGATCTTGGAGCTGAAGCTGATTCCCGTCAGCTCGACATCCTCGAAATAGCCCAACCGGTAGGCCGGCGCAACAGCCGTGTTCGAGCGCTCGCCGATGCTCTTGAGCGAGGAGTACTGGGTACTGCCGCTGAAGTCGAAAAAGATCGACCCGACCCGCTCGTGGTAGCGGTAATGGAACAACCCCACTTCGGTGTTTTCGGTGAGCCGGTAGCGCGCGCCAAGGCCCCACTGGCCACTGTCGCGGGCATCGACTTCACCGGCATAGTTGACGCCGGTAAAGGTCTTGTCCGGCAGGCTGTTGATCACCCCCGCGTTGAGCCGGAAGAACTCGGCGCCCGGGCCGAAGTAATCGCTGCCGAAGTAGTCACCCACCGGGTTGAGCTGGGTCTTCTCCCACTCGTACTGATAGTAACCGACCAGCGCCAGGTCTTCGTTGAGCGACCAGGACGCGGACACCTGCCCCACCGGCAGGTAGGAGTCTTTGGCTTCGGTGCCTGGCACGTTGAACTTGGTAGCGTCCACCGGCGCCTGCCCCTGGCTGATGTTCGGCCAGAACAGGCTTTCACCCCAGGCCACCAGGTGGCGACCGGCCTTGACCGACAGGTACTGGCTGTCGGCGACATCGAAGTTGCCGTAGACATAGGCATCGAGCAGGCGCGCCTTGCTCCCGCTCAGGCGACGGGTGTCTTCACTGAAGCCGTTGGCCCGACCGATCTTGTTCACGGTGTCCGGCGAATCGTTGTCGTTGCGCTCGTGGTAGACGTCATCGTAGAAATGACTGCCGCGCAGCACTGCGCCGAGATTGTCGTGCTTGAGCAGCAGCTCACCAAACAGGCTGACCCGGTTGTTGATCATCGAGCCGCGGTCGAAGTTGCGCGTACCGTCGTCATTGTTCAGGTCGTTGAGGTATTGCTGGGCAGGCTTGGCGGTACGTACCGACGCGGTGTAGTTGACGGTCAGCGACGAGTCCAGCGTGGTGTTTTCGCCCAACTCGATGGTGGGCCCGGCGCTGGCCGTACCGCTGGCCAGCGCAACGGCCACGGCCAGCAGGCAGTGCCGGCGAGTACCGTTAGCCGCGTTGAGCGCCGCAGGGTTCAACGTAGACATGCTCCTCTCCTTTCTTGTTGTTTTCCGGTTTGCGGGCCCAGTCTGAAAAACTGCCTGGGCCTGCGCATCGTCCGTTTGGTTATGTCGGCCTATTGCCCTTCAGCCTGGATTGATCGCAGCGCGCAGTTCGTTCTTGGCAACCTTGTTCGAGGGGTTGAGTGGCAGCGCATCGAAGAAGCGCACCAGACGGGGCACCTTGTAGTTGGCCATCCGTTCACGGCTCCAACTGATCAACGCGCTTTCGTCCAGCGTCTGGCCTTCACGCAACACCACACAGGCACACCCCACTTCACCCATGCGTGCGTCCGCAACGCCGATGACGGCAACCTGGGCAATGGCCGGGTGGGCGATCAATGCGGCTTCGATTTCCGCCGGGTAGCAGTTGAAGCCACCCACGATGTACATGTCTTTCAGGCGGTCGGTGATGATCAGGTTGCCCGCTTCATCCAGGCGCCCGACGTCGCCGGTGTGCAGCCAGCCGTCAGCATCGATGGCTTCGGCGGTGGCCTCGGGGTTCTCGAAATAGCCCTGCATGACATGAAAGCCGCGCAAGCAGATTTCGCCGGTTTCGCCATCGGCCAAGGCGTGGTTGTGCGGGTCGCGGATGCTGACTTCGGTACCGGCAATCGGCCGCCCGCTGGTGCCGGCGATCACCTGCGCCGAATCCTGCGGGTCGCACAGGGTCGCCAGGCCGCCGCATTCGGTCAGCCCGTAGGCGGTGGTCACCACGCTGAAACCCAGCTCGTTGCGCATGCGCTCGATCAGGCTCGGCGGGATACTGGCCGAGCCGGTTACGGCAATCCGCAAGCTGGACAGGTCGGTTTCGGCCAAACGTGGGTGGGCCAGCAGTGAGAGGTAAAGGGTCGGGGCGCCGGGCAAGACGCTGATGCGCTCATTGGCAATACGCTGGAACACCGCATCAGCATCGAACACCGCATGCGGCAGGATGGTTGCCCCGGCAATCAGGCAGGTCAACCAACCCGCCTTGTAGCCAAAGGCATGAAAGAACGGGTTGACGATCAGGTAGCGGTCACCCGGCACCAGGCCAATCACTTTGACGTACTCGCTGAATGCCCGCAGGTTCTGCCCATGACCGCTCATTACGCCCTTGGGTTTGCCCGTGGTACCCGAGGTGAAGAGCAGATCGCACATCGCCTGCGGCTCAATGGCCAGCGCACGACGTCGCGCCGCCTCGCTGTCGTAGGTGGCAGCCCCCAGCAGAAACTGCTGGAAGCTCAGATCGCCCGGGCGCGGCGGCGTGTCACTGGCCAACACCACCAGATGCTCAAGGCTGGCGGGGCGATGGGGCTCAAGCATCGCCGGGTAATCGACGTCGAGAAAACGCTGCTGGACGAACAGCACCCGGCAGCCACTGCGCGCCAGTACATCGGCCGCCTCGGCGCCTTTCATGCGGGTGTTGATCGGCACCAGCACCGCACCGGCACAGTGGATACCCAGCGCCGCCAGGATCCAGTCCCGGCTGTTCGGTGCCCATATGCCGACCCGGTCACCGGCCTGAATGCCCAGCGCCATCAGGCCACGGGTGATGGTCAGCGCCTGATTGGGCAGTTCGGCGTAGTCCGTGCACTGGCCATTCTCTTCAATGGCGGTATACCCAGCGAACCGCTCGGCGCTGGAGAACAGTAATTGGGCAATGGTGGTCGGCGCGTCGAGCACCGGCGGGGAACACTTCAGGCTCTGATTCATCGTAGGCTCGGTCATCTGCATCATTCGGGAAAGCGGATACGCAGGTGCGCGCTGGTCGGCACGGCCTGGCAGGCAAGGATCCAGCCCTCGGCCAACTCGTTGTCATCCAGGGCATCGTTGTGCAGCAGTTCGACGTCGCCGCTTTCCAGGGTGCACATGCACGAGGCGCAGCCACCGACACGGCACGCACTCGGCGGGTTCAGGCCGGCGCGCTGCATTGCTGCCAGCAGGGTTTCGCCGCTGTCGCAGGCCAGGTTGTGCTCCTCACCGTCCAGGCGAACGGCAAGTTGCGCGGCTACGGCAGCCTCACTGCTGGAGACCACTGGCAACTCACCCTCGCCCGGCAACGACACGAAGCGTTCCACATGCACCCTGGCATCGGGCATGCCCAGGCTTTTCAGGGCGCTGACCGCAGCGTCCATAAACGGGCCTGGGCCGCAGATGAACGCCTGCGCATCAATGAACGGCCGGGCCAGTTCGGCCAGTTGCCCGACCGCCGGAATGCCCTGTACCGAATCCAGCCAATGGACGATTTGCAGGCGCTGTGGATGAGCACTGGCCAGAAACCTGAGCTCATCGCGAAAAATCACCGAGCCTTCGTCGCGGTTCGCATAAACCAGCAGAATCCGCCCCTGCCCCGCCAGTAATGCCGAGCGCAGAATTGACAGCACCGGAGTTACGCCGCTACCGCCACCAAAGAGCAGCAGGTCGCTGTCGAGGTTACGCGGCACGAACACGCCTGCTGGTGGCAGCACCTGCAAGGTCTGCCCCTCCTGCAGCTCAGTGCAGAGCCAGTTCGAGGCGCGGCCTTCATGCACGCGCTTGACCGTCACACGCAACGGCTCATCCAGCATCGGCGTACTGGACAATGAGTAACAGCGGGGCAACCAGCCATCTTCAAACGGGACACGCAGCGTCAGGAATTGACCGGGGCGATAACGAAAGCGTTCGGCCAGGTGCTCGGGTACGTCGAACACCAGAGAGCGCGCGTCGGCCGTTTCCTCGATCACCCGCGCCACGCGCAGGGCAAGATAATCATTCATAGGTCAGGTACTCATTAACACCCGCCTGCGAGAGACAGGCGGGTGTAGACGCGATGGTGTTAGAACGGCCGGGCAGCCTCAGACGTACGGGTCAGGGTTGGGCAAGCCCAATTGCACCGCACCGAAGGCGCGACCGTAGGCCATGAAGTTGTTGGCGATGTGCCCACGGGCCTGGTGCAGGTCACGGAACAGCCGGGCAACCGGGTTGGTGTTGTACAAACCGGACGCTGCCATGCTGCGCAGCAAGTCATTCACCTTGTCGGCACAGACGTTGGTCACGTAGGCGGACTGGTAGCGATACAACAAGCGGGTTTCGGTGTCCGGGTATTCGCCGGCCCTGGCCAGGCTCATGAGGTGCTCGTAGTTGCGCTCCAGCACCAGCTTCAGGCTGTCGACGGTAATCGTCGCTTCGGCCACCGCGGTTTGCGCCACGGGGTCATCCGCCGTGCGTGCACCATGCTTGCCGATGTGCTTGGCGGCATTGGCGCGGAACTCATTGATCGCCCCTTGCAGCGCGCCGATGGCCGAGGTCGAGACCGCGCGGGAGAACACCTGGGCAAACGGAATCGCATAGATCGGGTTGGTGTTGACCAGACGCCCTGGCGTGGCCTCGATGGTGCAGTTGTTGGTGCGCTGAACCCGGTGCGCCGGCACAAACACATCCTCGACCAGAATGTCGTGGCTGCCGGTACCGCGCAGCCCGAGTACATCCCAGTTGCGCTGAATGCGGTAGTCGCTGCGAGGCAGCAGGAAGGTGCCGTGCTCCGCCGCAACATCACCCTCGGCGGGCAGAATGCCACCCAGCAGCACCCATTGGCAGTGCTCGCTGCCACTGGAGAAGCTCCACTGGCCGCTGATGCGATATCCACCCTCGACCACTGTCACCTTGGCCGACGGCATATAGGTCGAGGAAATCAGGGCCTCATGATCGTTGCCCCAGACCTCACGCTGGGCTTCGACAGGGTAGCGCGCCAACTGCCACGGGTGGACCCCCATCACACCGTAGATCCAGGCCGTGGACATGCAGCCTTCGGCAAGAATCATCTGGATTTCAAAGAAGGTCCGCGGGTCGACTTCATAGCCTCCGAACGCACGCGGCTGCAAGGCACGCAGCAGCCCGGCCGATTGCAATTCGGCAATGCTTTCGTCCGGGACCTTCAAGTCGCGGTCAGCCTGCGCCGTACGCTCCTTGAGTGCCGGCACAAGGCGCCGCGCACGTTCGATCAGTTCGATTTCGTCCTGGGTCCTTTCTCGCATGCTTTGCATCACTCAATTCTCCCAATCTCGCTGCGCCGGTGCGCGAGCCGTGATTGATCATCGGGGCGAGTGACGGATCGTTCATCGTCAAAGCGGACTAGGACACCCGCTGCCGCAAAGGGCGCGGGTCACCTGCGTTAGTCCATTGAGACGATGCAGCCGCGAGTCAGTCTCGGGATATTCGATACATTGAAAACCGGTTCAACCCAACCCCTACCTTGAGGAAGGACAGCCCATGAGTATCCTGCAGCGTTTCCACCTGGACGGTAGCGTCGCCATCGTCACCGGCAGTGGCCGAGGCATTGGCCGCGCCATCGCGCTGGCCTATGCCGAAGCGGGTGCCGATGTCGTCTGCTCCGCGCGCTCGCTTGAGGATGTGCAACGCGTTGCCGAGGAAGTGCGCGCCTTGGGCCGACGCGCCCTGGCCATCGCCTGCGATGTCAACGACAGCGAGCAGCGCAAGGCGCTGGTCAGCCAGAGCCATGAGCAGATGGGGCGCATCACTCATCTGGTAAACAACGTCGGTGGTGGCGGCCCCAACGATCCACTGAGCATGAGCCCGGAACAGTTCGACGAGATCCTGCGTTTCAACGTGTCCACCGCCTACGCCTTCTGCCAACTGTGCGTGCCACTGATGCGTGAGGCCGGTGGCGGCAACATCGTCAACATCAGTTCGGTAGCCGCCCGCTACTCACAGCGGCACTTCAGCGCGTACGGCGCCGCCAAGGCCGCCCTGAGCCACTTGACCCGCTTGCTGGCACAGGATTTTGCTCCGCTGGTGCGGGTCAATGCCGTCGCGCCCGGCCCCACCCTGACCGAAGCGCTGAACGGCGTGATGCCGGCGGCCATGCGTCAGACCATGGAAGCCAATACCCCGCTCAAATGCCTGGGCAGCCCGGAAGATATCGCCGCCGCAGCCCTGTACCTAGCCAGCCCCGCCTCGGCCTGGGTCAGCGGAAAAATCATCGATGTCGACGGCGGCGCGGACTCCACGGTCTGGCCCGGCTGAACATCGCCCTTTTTTGGCCGGCGCCCTGAGCCCGTTGGGCCCGGCCCTTTTATTTCCCTCACACAGAGCACCCCGTCATGGACGCCCACTTGATCAACGCACTCGGTGACGAACTGTTCAACGCCCTGCGCACACGCCAGACGCTCGCCCCCCTGACCCGCCGCTACCCGCACATCACCCTGGAGCAGGCCTACCGGATTTCCCTGCATTTTTTGCAACGCCGCGAAGCCCTCGGTGAACGTGTCATCGGTAAGAAAATCGGTGTCACCAGCCGCGCGGTACAAGAAATGCTCGATGTCCACCAACCGGACTTCGGCTTCCTCACCGATGCCATGCAGGTCGACGACGGCAGCGATGTCAGCCTGGCCCGCTACAACCTGATTCAGCCGCGCGCCGAAGGCGAAATCGCCTTTATTCTCGGCGAAGACCTCCAAGGCCCGGGTATCAACGCCGAAGACGTGCTGGCGGCAAGCCAATACGTGGTGCCGTGCTTCGAGATTGTCGACTCGCGTATCGACAACTGGCAGATCCGTATTCACGACACCGTGGCCGACAACGCCTCCTGCGGCGTGTTCGCCCTCGGCCCACAGCGCATAGACCCTCGCGAGCTGGACCTGGCCCGGGTCGAAATGCAGCTGTCCAAGAACGGCCAACCGGCGGGCAGCGGCCTGGGTTCGGCGGTGCAGGGCCATCCGTGTGCGGCGGTGGCCTGGCTGGCCAACACCCTGGGTGAGCTCGGCATCCCGTTTCGCCGGGGCGAAATCATCCTTTCGGGAGCATTGGCACCGCTCGTTCCGGTTGTGGCGGGCGACCGCATCAGCCTTTCCATGAGCGGCCTGGGCCAGACCAGCCTGCGCTTCGTGCCCTGAGTGAACCTTACGCAATCCCTCCCCTGGAGCCATAGACAATGAGCAAGAAGATTAAATGCGCGCTGATCGGGCCGGGCAACATCGGCACCGACCTGCTGTACAAACTGATGCGCAGCGAGGTGCTTGAGCCAGTCTGGATGGTCGGTATCGATGCCTCCTCCGAGGGCCTCGCACGGGCACGTGAGCTGGGCCTGAAAACCACCGCTGACGGGGTCGACGGCTTATTGCCCCACGTTATCGAAGACCAGGTACAGATCGCCTTCGATGCCACATCCGCCTACGTTCACGAGCAGAACTCACGCAAGCTCAATGCGCTGGGGGTGTTGATGATCGACCTGACCCCTGCTGCCATCGGCCCCTACTGCGTACCACCGGTCAACCTCAAGACCAACCTCGGCCTGGGCGTGATGAACGTCAACATGGTCACCTGCGGCGGCCAGGCCACCATTCCGCTGGTCGCGGCAGTATCCAGCGTGCAGCCGGTGGAATACGCCGAAATCATCGCAACCGCGGCCTCCAAATCGGTCGGCCCGGGCACGCGCAAGAACATCGACGAGTTCACCCGCACCACATCCAGCGCGGTCGAACAGGTCGGCGGTGCGAAAAAGGGCAAGGCGATCATCATCATAAACCCCGCCGAACCACCGCTGATCATGCGCGACACCGTGCATTGCCTGACCGAAACGGAACCCGATCAGGCAGCCATCACCGCCGCTATCGAAGCAATGATCCTGCAGGTGCAGCGCTATGTCCCCGGCTACAAGCTGGTAAACGGCCCGGTGTTCGAGGGCAACCGCGTCTCGGTGTTCATGGAAGTCGAAGGCCTGGGCGACTACCTGCCCAAGTACGCCGGCAACCTCGACATCATGACCGCCGCCGCAGCGCGTACCGCCGAAATGTTCGCCGAAGAAATCCTCAAGGGCGAACTGGTCCTGCACGCCACCCACGCACAACCCGCCCTTGCCTGAGGAATCGACCATGGATCTTCGCGGTAAACACATCACCGTTCATGACATGTGCCTGCGCGATGGCATGCACCCCAAGCGTCATCAGATCAGCCTGCAACAGATGAAAGACATTGCCTGCGGCCTGGATGCAGCTGGCGTCCCGCTGATCGAAGTCACCCACGGCGACGGCCTGGGCGGCAGCTCGGTCAACTACGGCTTTCCCGCGCACAGCGACGAGGCCTACCTGTCGGCCGTCATCCCGCTGATGAAACGGGCCAAGGTCTCGGCCCTGCTGCTGCCAGGGATCGGCACCGTCGACCACCTGAAGATGGCCCATGAGCTGGGCGTCAACACCATTCGCGTAGCCACCCACTGCACGGAAGCAGACGTCAGCGAGCAGCATATTTCCCACGCCCGCAGTCTGGGCATGGACACGGTCGGTTTCCTGATGATGGCCCACATGAACAGCCCGGAAGGCCTGGTCAAGCAGGGCAAGCTGATGGAAAGCTATGGCGCCAACTGCATCTACCTGACCGACTCGGCAGGCTACTTGCTGCCCCATGACGTCAGCGCCCGGGTGGCGGCAATGCGTGCGGCACTGAAACCGGAAACCGAGATCGGCTTCCATGGCCACCACAACCTGTCGATGGGCGTGTCCAACTCGATCGCCGCCATCGCCGCTGGGGCCACCCGCATTGACGCCGCCTGTGCCGGCCTCGGCGCAGGCGCCGGCAATACGCCCATGGAAGTACTGGTCGCGGTCTGCGACCGCATGGGCATCGAGACGGGTGTCAGTGTGTTCGGCATCCAGGATGTGGCCGAAGACCTGGTCGTGCCCATCATGGACTTCCCGATCCGCAGCGACCGCGATGCACTGACCATGGGCTATGCCGGGGTCTATGGCTCGTTCCTGCTGTTTGCCAAGCGAGCCGAGAAGAAGTATGGCGTCTCGGCGCGGGAAATCCTCGTCGAAATGGGCCGTCGCGGCATGGTGGGTGGCCAGGAGGACATGATCGAAGACACCGCCATGACCCTCGCCCGGCAACGCCGCCAGGCCTGAGCCACTGGGTATCGGCTGATCCTGCACCTACGTTATTGGCGACCTGAGTCGCCAATAACTTCACATCAAGGTGTCAATACATCAAGGGTTCAACGCCAGTCGGCAACGATGCCATGCTCCAGTGCAAACGGCTGTGCAGCGATGGTTCGACGCTGATAACGAGGCGCCTGTTCTGCCGTCGCCAACCAGAGCATCACCTCGGCAGGAACCTGCGGCGGCGCACTGCCGGCACGCAAGGCGATCACGCCCTTGTCACCAATGGTCGCCTTGAGCGCGTCGGTCGTTACCACACCCGGGTTGAGGGTGTAGGCACACACACCGGCTTCCCCCAGTTCTACCGAGAGGATCCCTGAAAGACGCGATACCGCCGCCTTGCCGGCCCCATAGGCGTACCCCCAACCGCCCTTGCCCGCCGCCACGGGCGGGTCACTCTCGCCGGCCCCGGAGGTAACGTTGATCACCACGCCAGTGCCCTGCTCGGCCATGTGCTCGACCACTGCCCGGGTCAACAGGAACGGCGTCAGGATGTAGCCCTTGTACATCCGCTCCAGCGTTTCCGGCTGCAGGCTCATGAAGCCCGCATTAAGGTCACTGCCCTGGTAGATCGCGTTGTTGATCAGTACATCGATCCGCCCATACTCGGCCAGCACCGCCTCACAGGCGCCGATGGCCGAGGCACTGTCGAGCAGGTCCATGGGCACGACCAATACCCGCCGCCCCAGTGCCCGGATCGCTTCGGCGGTGCCGTTGAGGCTGCCGGGAAGCGGCGCGCCTGTGGCGTCGCGCAGGGCGTGCGGGTGCTGCTCACCTTCGTCGAGGGTGCGCGCGCTGATCGCCAGGTCGAAGCCGGCCCGCGCGAACGCCAATGCCGCTTCGCGACCGATGCCACGGCTCGCGCCGGTAATGAATGCCACCTTGCTCATGGGGAGTCCTTTTAGAAACGCTGCGGGCGAACCATGGCGTCCATGCCGCCATCGATGAACACCACGCTGCCATGGATGAACGCGGCTTGCCTGGACTGCAGGAACGCCACCAGAGCGGCAATTTCCTGCGGATGCCCGGCACGGCCCAAGGGCGCAACGAACTCCCGTACCGCTTTGCCGAAACGTGCATCGTCGAGCGATGCCTGATGCAGCGGGGTTTCCACCGCCCCCGGTGCCACCACATTCAAGCGAATACCCTTGCTCGCCCAACTGGATGAGGTACGCCGGGCATGGTGGGTGATTGCATACTTGGAGCAGGCATAGGCCACATGGGGCTGACCAAGGGCATTGGCCAGTTCCAGTGCATTGGCTTCATCTCCAGCGAGCATCGCCTCGGTCATCGCCTGCTGATCGGCACCGGTCTGGGTCGCGGCCACCGAGCCGATCACCAGCGCAGCCGGGCTGTCGCCCTTGGCCAAAGCCCCGGCCAGGCCACTCAGCAACTGGCTGACGCCGAAGTAGTTGACCGCCAGGATCAACCCGCAGGACGGGGCCGTTACCCCGACACCCGCACAACAGACCAGGCCGTCGAGTACCCCGTCACTGAGCTCGAGTACCTGGGCAATCGCGGCCTCGCGGCCTTGGGGCGTTGAAAGGTCGGCGATCACCTCGGCATTGCTGCGGTCGATTCCGATGACACGATGTCCGGCGGCGCGTAACGCAGTGCTCACCGCGGCACCGATTCCCGAAGCGCTGCCGCTGATAGCTGTAACTGGCATAGGTATTCTCCGTGATAGGTTCGGGCAGTATTCAGAGACCGACCACGAGGCTGCATCGTCTGTGCGGACTAAGGGTGTTCAGGCTCGTGGTGGCGCCGGGCGACTGCCTGCCGCCCGGAAACAGAATGGCGACTCACGCCTGACGGGCAGCTACCGCCAGTTGTGGCGGTGGAACCTTGAGTTTTTCAACAGCCTTGAGGGCGACCTTGGGCTTGCCCAGCGCCACGACACTGTTGAGCATGATGCGCACCAGTTCGGTCTGCCGGCGCACGCCGGTCTTGGAGAAAATCGAACGCAGATGGGCACGCGCGGTGTTACGCCGGATGTTCAGCACCTCGGCCGCTTCCTCCAGGGACAAACCGTTGGCCAACTCCATTGCCAGGGCAGTCTCGGCCCTGGTCAGGTTGAACAACTGCTTGGTCACCACTTCACTGGCCAGCGATTTGCTCGCGGCGTCGCGGATATACACCAGCGCGGCGGGCTGGCCCTTCTCTTCCGCCCAGTCCAGCGAGGGAATCGACTCGACCACCAGGCCCAGGTTGACCAGCCCGGACGGCCGCGTAACAGACATCGCTTCGGCACTCTTGGGGGCATCCGGGGAAAATGCGGCACGAATCAGCCGTTGCAGCTCGCGATTGTCACTTGGGTAGCTGGCCTCAAGGCGGCCGCCGACCAACTTCAGCCCATCGGCGTTGGCGAGGATGTCCTGGGCGACCGGGTTGACCCGCAGCACACTGCCGCTTTCATCCAGCACCAGGGTTGCCACCGACAGCCGACTGATTGCCTGGGAATACAGCTCGCTCAACGACTCGCTGCGGTCCAGCAAGTTATGCACCTGTAGCGCCCGCCGCAGGTGTGGCAAGAACACGCCGCACAACGCGCGTTCGTTGGCCGAGAAGTTGGGAGCGTGCTTGGGACGGGTAATGCGAAAGCGCAACTTGCCGCCGTCCGGGGTGGAAATATCGGCCCCCATCACGTGGTACACCCCTTGCGGGCCGCAGAACATCTTGAAGTAGGCACTGTGCTCCCATTCCGCGGACGTCATGACGTCGTCGACCGTGAACACGTAGTCCAGCGGCTGGTTGGCAAACGGGGTATTGGTCTGGGGGTAGGTCATGTAGCTGACGTCGCCGGCCCCTTCGATGTCGCCGGCGATGATCATCACACCCATGTCCGGTTGGTCCGGCACCCGCAGGATCAGTGTGACGTAGTTGGCGTCGTAGAGCGTACGGAAGCTCTTGAGAGCACGCGCCATCAACTTTGGGTCGAGGGCACCTTCATAGACTTCACCAACCAGGCGGTCGTATTCGCTCAGGTCAAGGCCGACGCTGGCCAAAACCTCATGGGTCAAGACAGCACTTACCATAGTCTTCTCCGCGCACGGGTAAGGCACGATGACCTTCCCTTGTTATTTTTATAATTTCGGCTTGAGGGCAGCACGCCCCCTTTTTGACTACACGCGACTTGCACAGGCCTGCAACAGGGCCCGCGCCACAGTCTCCCTGTCCACTACGTACTCCACAATAGGTGTTGACCTTTTATTTTTAGTTACTGAATGTCTAAATTCCATCGCGGGCAAGCACGCTCCTACAAGGCCTTTTGCCGGCTCACTGGACCTGGGCCACGGGACTTTCCGTGGCCACCAACCGGCGCCCACGGTTGAACCAGGCTGCCAGCGCCGGTAGCAGGAATATGGCCCCCAAGACGTTCACCAGGAACATGAAGGACAACAGCACGCCCATGTCTGCCTGAAACTTCAGCGGCGCAAACGCCCAGGTGCACACACCAATCGACATGGTCAAGGCCGTGAACACTGCAGCCGTGCCCCGTTGGCACATCGCCTCGTAGAACGCCTCGCGCAGGTTCGCACCACCGGCCATTTCGTGTTGGATACGTTCATACAGGTAGATCCCGTAATCGACACCCACACCCACACCCAGCGCCATCACCGGCAAGGTCGCGACTTTCAGGCCAATGCCCAGCATCGCCATCAGTGCGTTGCAGAGGATCGCTACAATCGCCAGGGGGACGAGAATGCACAGTACGGCGCGGACCGAGAGGAAGGTCAGCCAGCAGAACAGCGCCACCGAACCAAAGAGTGCCGCCAACATGATGATCTCCGCCCGTTTCACCGCCTCATTGGATGCCGCCATCACACCCACGTTTCCGCCCGCCAGGAGAAACGCCACCTGCGGGGTGCGAACCTCGGCGATGATGCGCTTGGCTTCATTGATCGCATGGGCCACCGTAGCCCCTTCGTGGTCGGCCAGGAACACCAGGATCTGCATTTGCTGGCAGCCGTCGGTCACCAACCCGTCGTCCGGCATGTAGGCCCGTGCGCCCTGGCTCAGCCCGCGTGCTGAACCAGGGATCGCCGCCCATCGCGGGTTGCCTTCGTTGTTACCGGCAATGACCCGTTTGCCCATGCCGGCGACGCTCTGGACCGACTGCACACCGGTGACAGCGCGCATGCGGAAATCGAAGGCTTCTACCGCGCGCATCACTTCCGGCGACAAGCACCCTTCTTCGATGCCCTGGACTTCGACAAACACTGACATTACGTCGAGGCCGATCGAATAGCTGTCGACAATCTTGCGGTTGTCCTGGTTGTAGCGCGAGTCGGCCCTGAGCTCCGGCGCGCCTGCACCGATATCGCCCACCGCGAGGTCACGTGCCTTGTAGGCGCCGGCCACCAGCAGCAACAGGCTGATGGCGAACACACTCAGTGCAGGTCCCGGCTCGGCCAGCGCAGACAACCGCCACCACAGGCGATGCCTGCCGGCCTGACGGGTTTGCGCCCGTCGCAGCAACCCGGGCTCCAGCCGCAGGTAGGAGATGATCACCGGCAGCATCAGCTTGTTGGTGATGATCATCAGCATCACGCCGATACAGGCGGTCACACCCAGTTCATGCACGATCGGGATATCGATCAACATGATCACCGCAAAACCTAGGGCATTCATCAACAGCGCCAGGGAGCCGGGAATGAAGATTTTGCAGAATGCCGAATGCGCGGCCCGCAACGAATCGCTACCCGCCACCACATCCTGCTTCCAGGCATTGGTCATCTGCACGGCATGGGACACACCGATGGAGAAAATCAGGAACGGCACCAGGATCGACATCGGATCAATGCCAAGCCCCAACAGCGGCAACAGGCCAAGCAACCAGACCACCGGCAGCAACGCCACCACCAATGCAACCACGGTCAGGCGCAAAGAGCGCGAATAGAGCCAAAGCAGCAGCCCGGTAATGACGAAGGCGATCACAAAGAAGCCGATGACCGTGTTCAACCCCTCGACCACATCACCGACCAGCTTGGCGAAACCGACAATGTTGATTTCGATCTGCTCATTGCTGTACTTGTCGCGGAGCTCTTCAAGACGGCGGGCAACCTCGGCATATTTCACCGGTTCGCCGGTCTGCGGGTCGATATCCTGCAGGTCGGCACGCACCATGGCCGACTTCAGGTCGTTGGCCAACAAGCGCCCGATCTGCCCGGACGCGGCGGCATTGCTGCGTACCTGAGCCAGGTCCTGTTCGGTGCCGCTGAAGCGTGGCGGTACGACCACATCACCGAAAAAACCCTCCTCGGTGATTTCGATGTAGCGTACGTTGGTGGTGAACAGCGAGGTGACGCTGGCACGACTGACACCGGAGATGAAGAACACATCGTCGGTCACCTTGCGCAAGGTGTCGAGGAACACCGGGTTATAGATATCCCCCTCGCCTTTCCAATGCACGCTGACCAGGAAACGGTTGGCACCGGTGAAGTACTGGCTGAACTTCAGGAAGTTGACCATATACGCATGTCGCACCGGAATCTGCTTGTTGAAGCCGGGGTCCAGTTGCGTGTGGGTAGCGCTGTAACCCAGGCCTGCGGTCACCAGCACAAACAGCACTAACAACCCCTTGCGCCATGCCATCAGCCGATCCGCGACCGCTTCGACGCTGTGCGTCACCCAGCTTTTAGCTTGTTTCATTGCCCGCCTCTCATTTACCTAGGGCGGCAACGCTGCCACCAGAACCCTGGAGTAACCCGCGCTCACCACCGACCAGCAGACGCGAACCGACCATCGTCGCCGAGGTCAAGGTACCGAGGCCGGCCAAGCGACTGACACCAACCAGCACACCCCGAGCATCCAGCCGAACGACCGAGCTGCCAGCTCCGACGATCACCAGGCCAGAGTGGTCGGGCAACAGCACATGCCCGTAGAGCGGCAACTGGTTACCGACGTTGACCTGTGCCCAGCTATCACCGAAGTCGTGGCTGACGAATACATGGCCGCGCATGCCATAGGTCACCCAATGCTCTGGGCTCAGGCGCACGATGCCGAACAACGAACCGCTGTAAAATGCAGGCAGGGTCTGCCAATGCTTGCCGCCATCGCGAGTACGCAGCACCAGGCCTTGCTCGCCGACCAACATCCTTCGGCCATCAGGGCCGCCGTCCATGCTGTTGAGGTGCGCGCTGTCGACATCAAGCGCCAGCTTGCGCCAACTCAGCCCGGCATCATCGGACTGATAGAACTTACCGAAGCTGCCGAACGCCAGGACACTCTCGTCACCGGCCGCCCAGATACCCAGCAGCGGCTCGCCCAATTCGTTGTCGTAGCGCATTTCCTGCCAGTGGCTACCGGCATCCTCGGAGCGCAGGATCCAACCGTCGTGCCCGACCGCCAGTAGGCGTTGCTCACCCAGTGCCACCAAGGCAGTCAGCGCGACATCACGTTGCCGGTCGACACTGGCCTGCTGCCAACTCACACCCTGGTCGTCGCTGAACAGGATGCTGCCCCGTTCGCCCACGGCCACGACACGTGTCCCCAGGCTGAGCAAACCGTTGATTTGAACCCGGTCCGAACGCAGCGCGACTTTCGCCTGCTCGGGCTCGGCTTTGGGGGAAAAGGTAAACAGGATGGTCAGCCCGACAACCAGGCAGACCAGGTATCCGATCACTGAGCGCATGAGGGACGCTCCTGTTCGTGACACGCGTGCAAAGTGGGGGTCATTGGGCCAGTCCTCTTGTTCTTGTATGGCGCCACGCCTTGGGTCGCAGCGAGCTAAGTGGGCATTGCCTAGGGGGGATACTCAGGTGTAGGGCCGTTTGAAACATCGTCCAAACGGCTTAAAAATGGCGTGAATGGCGTATGTTGGAAATGCGCGGCAAAGGCGCACGGCAATGCCGCCCACAGCCTTGCCGTGGGCGCAGGACGGGCACGATCAGGCCCGGTAGAGAATCACCAGATCGTTGATGACCGACGGCCGTTCATGACCGACGACATGGGTGTTGAGCTCCAATGTCAGTTGGGTGCCTCTGGCAAGCAGTTCGACCTGCTTGACCCGCGCCCGCGAATGGATACGCGAACCCGCTGGCACGGGTGCCGGGAAGCGCAAACGGTCGGAGCCATAGTTGATCTGGGTAGTGAACCCTGTGATCTCGAAACCCAGCGCCAGCTTCATCCGCGACTGCAACACCTGCACCAAGGCGCCGTGGGCGATGGTGCCGCCGAACGGGCTCTGCAGACGAGCACGCTCAGGGTCGGTATGGATCCAGTAGTCGTCGCCAGACAACTGCGCAAAGGCATCGATCAGGGCCTGATCCACCACGATGCTGTTGCTCCAGTCACTGAACTGTTCACTGACCAGCGCCTGCAGACTCGCGGCATCGTTGAAATCGATCTTGCGTGGCTCGGGTTGCGAGTGCGTCGGTGTCGGTTCGCTGTCGACGGCGGGCAAGCGTTCAAGGCTGGCAGCCTCCTTGTCCAGGCCGGTGAAGCGCAACAAGCGATTGCCCTTGGCGTCGACCTCGGCAAACACCGGTTTCAAGCGCATGCCGATGTGTATTTCGTCTTCAGCCAGGCCGACCAGGTTGGTGTTGATGCGCACACCTTCGGCCAACTCGACAACCGCCAGTTTCTGCGGCATTTCATCCATGAAATCGGGCAAGGTGGGAATGCGCGTCAGCGTGTAACTGTACAGCGTCGCGCTGCCCTCGACCTCGCGCCAGGCCAGGTCATGGGCCATGCAGGCGGGACAATGCCGACGCGGGTAGAAAATCCAGTGCGCACAGGCTGTGCATTGCTGAATCAGTAAGCGCCGGGCCTTCAGGCCTTCCCAGAACGGTGCGGAAATTTCCGTCGGTACAGGCATCGGTTTATTGTTGGACATGGTGCTTATGCTCCCTGAAGTATCAATGCGCCCTGCTCACTCATCACGCCGCCGGTACCGGAGACATAGACGCTGTCACAGCGTCCAAGCTGACGCTCGCCGGCTACCCCGGCGATTTGCGTCACCGCCTCGATCACCTGGGACATGCCGCCGGCCGAACCGGCCTGACCGAAACTGAGCTGCCCGCCGTGGGTATTCATCGGAAAATCACCCCGCCAGGTCAGGTCATGCTCACGCACAAACGCCATGCCCTCGCCCTTGCCACAGAAACCTGCATCCTCAAGGGTCAGCAACGCGGTGATGGTGTAGCAGTCGTAAATCTGCGCCGCGTCGACATCGGTCGGTTTGAGCCCGGCCATCTCGAAGGCACGTCGCGACGCCGGCCCAATCGGCGTGTGAATCATGTCTGCCGCATAGGACGGCGACTTGAAGGCCAGGTGTTCGCCAAAACCGGTAATGAACGCAGGCCGCTTGCGCGCCCGTGCCGCGACTTCCTTGGAAGCGATGATCATTGCCGCACCGCCGGCCACGGGCATGACGATTTCCAGTATGTGCAGGGGATCGGCAACCATTTTGCTCGCCAGCACCTGCTCAATGGTCAACGGCTGGCCATAGAACATGGCCTGCGGGTTGGCCTGGGCGTTGGTGCGCTGATCCACGGCGATCTTGGCCATCGCCACCGGATCGTAGCCGTACTGGGCGGCATACCGCTGGGCAATCATGGCGTAACCGGTGTTCTGGCCCATGTGCCCGTAGGGCAGGTCGAACTCAGCCTCCGGCGCACCGAACGCCGTGCTGTGGCCACCAAAGCGCATGGCCCTGGCCATCCAACTCGGGTCTTCATCCGGGCCCAGCGGTGCCATGCGTGCAGGCAGTACGCACAGTACCGCCTGGCACAACCCCAGTTCGATGGCGGCGGCAGCGCGCCAGACCATACCCACCGAGGTACAGCCGCCAAGGTCCACCACTTCGGCAAAATTCAGCCGCAACCCCAGGTACTCGGCGGCCATTGCCGGGACGAACACCGACGCCTCATGAAACTGCGGGCCGTTGATCACCAGCCCGTCAAGGTCTTCAGCCCTGAGCCCCGCATCGCGCAGGGCCTGGGCCGCCAGGTCGGCGACTTGTTCAAGGTGAAACATCTTCGGCGCAGTCGCGTACTTCTCCGGTTTGTACTGCGCGGTACCAATAATGGCCGCATGCCCTTTGAGCCCCATAGTGCCTCCACTCCGAAGCGCCGGGCTTCGGACATTTCCAAGTGATGGTTAAGGCCCGAGGCAGGCAACCTGCCCCGGACCTGAGTGGTCAAGACGAAACAGCCGGGATCAGAAGGTGTACTTCATCGAGAACGTGGCGTAGTCACGGTCGGCAAACGGCCGCTTGATCGCATCCGCTGCGCCCAGGTAGCTGGTCACGTTCATGCCGACTTCCAGGTTGCCCAGGTACTTGAATGTGGTACCGATACTCATGCGGCGGTCGCCCTGAACGCCGGAAATGCTGCCGGCCATCGGGGTCGAGCCACTGAATACGTTGGAAAAGCGCACGGGCACTTCAAGGTCCCAGCCCTGGAAAACGCCCGGGTAGCTGAACGAGGCGCCCAGGGTGTAGGCGCTGGCCGATTTGGTGCGCCAGGCCGAACTGGTCTTGTAGGTGTAGTCATCCGACTCCCCAACCAACGGTGCCAGCGAAGGCAACAGGTTCACGCCTTGCAGATTGCCCGCGGCCGAAGTGGATTCGACGCTGTCGACCAGCACGTGAACAATCTCCGCCGTCAGGCTGGTCTGGCTGGCCCATGGCCGATCGCCGAGAATGCGGATCGCCGACAGTTGCATCTGTTGGCCCTTGCCCTTGGCCGGTACCGGCCCGAGGCCAGTGCTGACCATGACCGGCGCACCGTCGCGGTAGGACCACTCGGCACCGACCTGGGTATCACCCAGCTTGGTCGAGGCGCTGATACCGGTCAGCTTGATGTCTTCGAAATACTTCACCCGGTAGCCGTTGGGCGTGAAGGCATAGAGGCCGCCACCCACGGGCAACGGGTCATACCCCACCAGCGCGGTGGCCGGGTTCTTGTCGTGGTAGTTGACGTGAAACAGCGACAATTCAAGAGCCGGTACGGGGCGGTAGCGAACCTGAACCCCCCACTGCCCACCGTCGCGAGGCTCGTCGGTACCACGGTAGGCAACCTTGCCGCCTTGGGTGATGATGAATTCGCGGCCCGGGCCGACGACGTCACTGCCAGACAGGTAGCTGCCCACTGGCGGCAACTCGGTGCCTTTCCATTCGTACTGCACATAAGCGCCAAAGGTAAGGCTTGGATTCAACCGATAGGACCCGGAGAACTGCCCTACCGGCAACAGGATTTCCTTGACCTCAACGCCCGGCTGCGCCGCCTTTACCGCGTCGGAGGGGTTCTGTACGCCGTTGACGCCGGGGTAGTAAAGGCTCTCGCCCCAGGACTCGATATGGCGGCCCGCCTTGACGTCGAGCATGGAGTCATTGTCAAAGCGCCAGCCACTGAATACGTAGGCATCCAGCAAACGCGTGCGACCACCACTGTAGTAACGGGTATCACTGGTAAATTCGTCATTGCGACCGGCCTTGTTGACGGTCGCGGGCGAATCGTTGTCGTTTTCCTGGTGGTAGACATCATCGTAGAAGGTACTGCCGCGCACGACGGCACCGTAGTTGTCCTTGCGCAGGATCATCTCACCCAGCGCACCCACACGGTTGGTGGTCAGGCTGCTGCGATCGAAGTTGCGGTTGGCATCGTCAGCGTTGACCCCAAGCAAGCGATCATTCTGATCGTTAAGGCGCACGCCCACGCCGTAGCTGGTGGTTACCGACCAGTCGAGGGTCGTGCCGTTATCAAACTCGATCGTCTCCCCCGACCATACCGGTGTCGAAACCAAAGCGATGGCCGCCGTCAGGCTGACTGCCTGAACACCGCGCGAACCAAGGCCAGTACAATTATTGTTGTTCTTATCGATCACACTGACTCTCCTCAAGGGCAACCGGTTGGCCGCCTGGAATGTTGAACATTGCCGCTGCACCGGCCGCTCAAAACACCACGAGCGGCGTAACAGCAGGTGCCCCCTGCGGGGAACGCCGATACTGGTGAAGCCCGCGGTGTTCCTCCCGCAACAGCGACCCTTCGGCCACGAGGTAGTTGGCATGCGCCAACGTTTCACCCAGCGCCATCAGTTCGTCGAAACGACCTGAAAGCTTCGGGAACAACACAGCCATCAGGTCGAGCGCACTACGCGGCTCCTCACAGCTGGCCAACAGCAGCGCCAGGTGGGCCTGGTGATGGGCCTGTAACTGGTCCAGGCGCTGATGCAGGTTGAAGAACGGCCGTTCATGGGCCGGCAGAACCAGAACGCTGTCCGGCAAGCCACGCAAGCGCTCAAGGGAGGCCAGCCAGTCGCGCAGCGGATCGGCTTCCGGCTCAGTGGCATGCACGCCGACCGTCGGGGTGATGCGCGGCAACACCTGATCCCCGGAAATGAGCAGGCCATCCTCTTCAGCAAACAGGCAGGCATGTTCGGGCGAGTGCCCGCGACCGACCACTACCTGCCAGAGGCGACCGCCGATGCGCAGCTGGCTGCCGTCGCGCAAGCGCCGGTAACTGTTGAAGTGCGCGGGACGGAAATGCCCGTTCTGGATCACCTCGTACATCTGGGCGGCCTGCTCGCTGCTGAAACCGGCCTTGCGGTAGAACGCCAGGAAGTCCCAGCCGGGCGGCTGATCAGAGGGGACGCTGACGTACAACGACTGGTATTCACTGGCGGTCATGTACACCGGGCAGCGAAAGCGTTCGGCCAGCCAGGCGGCGACACCGGCATGGTCGGAGTGATAATGCGTGCAGACCACCGCCAGCAGCGGCAGCCCCGCACACGCTTCACTCAACACGCGCTCCCAGACCTCGCGGGTTTGCGCGGTGTTCATGCCAGTATCCACCGCTACCCAGCCATCGCCATGACGCAGCAGATAGAGGTTGATATGGTCCAGACGAAACGGCAGCGGCATACGCAGCCAGAGCACCCCCGGCGCGACTTCACAGACCTGCCCGGCGGCCGGGGCCTGCGGCCACGGGTAGCGCAGGCCGCTGCGCAGTTCATGGCCGTTCGGGTCCAGATCAACCATGATGAGCACCTGCGAACGGCGCCAGACCGACTCGCGCCAACACCTCTGGCGAATAGGGCTGGTAGGTTCGCGTGCTTTCATCACGAATGAACAACGGATCACTGCAGGCACTCGGGCAATAGCCCTGGCGCTGCAAATCAACCTTGCGCAGCTTGAAGGTGCTGGTCAGGTCCGCCGCCGCGGTCACACGTACGAACACTGGCGCGGCGTAACGCGGCAGGCACGCTTCGGTGAGTGCGTACAAGGCCTCGGGCTGGAACACCTGCCCCGGCTGCATCAGCACTGCGGCCATGCCCGCACGCCCTTCATGCCCCGGTACCTGCACACCGTAGATATTGATCAGTTCAAGGCCCGGCAGATCCCCCAGGGCATCGGCGACTTCCTGGGTGGAGACGTTCTCGCTCTTCCAACGGAAGGTGTCGCCGATACGGTCCACGAAATAGCAGTAGCCATCGGCGTCCTCACGCAACAAGTCACCCGAACTCCAGTAGGCATCACCTTCGCGAAAGACATTGCGGCGGATCTTGCTCTCGGTGGCCTCGGTCGAGGTATAGCCTTCGAAGCGCCCTCCTCCGATATCCGGATGATCGACGATGAAACCCATGGCTTCACCCACTTCGCCGACCTCGCAGAGCTGATAGAAGCCATTCTCGTCGCGCGGATGACAGTCATTTTCGACATCGAAGCGCACCAGCCGCAGGTTGGTCTTGTTCCAGTCAGGTACACGCCCGCACGAACCGATGTAGTTGTCGACATTGATCAGGTTGGTGTTGGCTTCGGTGGCACCCCAGCCCTCGAAAACCTGGATCGGTCCAAAACGTTCAATCCAGCGTTGCCACGACTCAGGTGTCAGGCCGGCACCGAGCATGCAGCGCAGGCTATGTTCGCGTTCACCCGGTACAACCGGCCGGTTGAGCAGGTAGCGGCAGATTTCGCCAATGTACTGGAAGACGCTGATACGGTGACGGGCGACATCGCTCCAGAACTCACGCACGCTGAACTTGCGGCGCACCACGATGCTCGCGCCGGCACGTAGCGCGGTCGAGGTCACCGAGGTGGCGGCGGCCCCGTGGTACAGCGGCAGGCAACAATAGAACACGTCGTCGCAGGTGGCCTGCAGCGTTACCTCCATTACATCGCCAGACGACATCCAGCGCATATGGCTGTAACGGGCGGCCTTGGGCAACCCGGTGGTACCCGAGGTAAAAATCAGCAAGGTCGGGGCCTGGGCCTCGATGTCCGCACGCACATCGCGGGGGAAGGCACTGCGTGGCGCACTGTCCAGGCGCGCAGCGAAATGCCCGTCAACCCCCTTGGGAAGCGCCTCGGGCCATGGGTTCTCTGGGTCGCGTACCAGCCAGTAGGGCAGCTCAGGCAGGCCCTCGGTAACCTGGACATTGGCCAGGCACTCTTCCCCGACCACCAGTGCCTTGGCCCCGGTAGTTTCCAGCGCATGCAACAGGGGCCGGCCATTGACCTGGGTGTTGATGAACGCAACCACCACCCCCAGCTTGACCAGGCCAAACCAGGTGCAGAAGAACGCCGGGCGGTTTTCCATCACGATGGCACAGACATCACCGGCACGCAGGCCGTTGGCGTAAAAGGTATGGGCCATCTGGTTGGCGCGCGCATCGACTTCGGCGTAGCTGAGGATTTCGTCGCCATAGATCAGAAACGCCCGATCGGCATGACGGATGGCCTGCTGCTCGAGCCGATCGGCCAGGGTGTAGTGGTCTCGGGGTTTGATCTGCGCACTGGCTACCGAACGTCGATCCAGAATCGCCTGGGTCTGTTCACGGGGCACAGGGCAGCTCGGCAGGACGCTGGCCAGGTTACTCAGGCTCATGGCGTCACCTCCAGTGCAGCGGCTTGATACACGGGGTAGTCGGTATAGCCATGAGGGCCAGAGGTGTAGAGGGTCTTGCGGTCAAACCCGGCCAACGGCAAGCCGTGCTTCAAGCGCTCGACCAGGTCGGGGTTGGCAATGAAGTGTCGACCGAAGGAGACCGCTGCGCCCTCGCCCGCTTCCAGCGCGGCGCGGGCCGAAGCGCCATCAAAACCGTCGTTGAGAATCAGCCCATGGGCGCTATGCTCGCGCGCCAGGGCAAAGGCATCGAGCCCCGCCACCGGTGAACGCATGATGTGCAGGTAGGCCAGGCCCAGCGGTGCCACGGCGGCGCAGAGTGCGACAGCGGTGCCTGCCGGGTCGAGGTCGTCGATATCGTTATAGGGGTTGCCCGGGCACATCCGAAAGCCCACACGGCCAGCGCCAATCGCTGCGGCCATGGCCTCGATCACGTCCTTGGCAAACCGTACCCGGTTGCTCGCCGAACCGCCGTAGGCATCGGTACGCTGGTTGCTGCCCGAGGCCATGAACTGCATCGGCAGGTAGCCGCTGGTGCAATGCAACTCGACGCCATCGAAACCGGCTTCACGCGCATTCAACGCTGCCTGACGGTAGTCCTCGATCACCGCGGCGATGCCTTCCAGGGTCAACGCCTGCGGGCTATCGGTGTCTACCAGGCCAACGGCATCACTGAACACTTGAGTGCGTGCGCGCACCGCCGACGGGCCCACGGTAGCCGCACCGCCGGGTTTGTTGTAATGGCTGGCAGCGCGCCCCACATGCATCAGTTGCAGTACGATGCGACCGCCTTGGTCATGCACCGCACGGGTCACCTGGCGCCAGGCGGCAATCTGTTCGCCGGTGTAGATCGCCGGTGTACGGCAATAGCCCAGGCCACTGGCCGATGGCGCCGTACCCTCGGCAACAATCAACCCGGCGCTGGCACGCTGGCGGTAGTACTCGACCATGTCGGCGCTTGGCACCGCACCGGCATCGGCACGACTGCGGGTCATCGGCGCCATGACGATACGATTGGCCAGCTGCAGTTCGCCGAGGCACACCGGCTCGAACAAGATGCTCATGTCAGCTCCTTAACGTCTTATTGTTTCCGGCGATGCCAAGCGGCTCACCGCAAGGTGGCCAGGGATTGCGCAGAACCGGATATGGGCTGAATGATTCACCTTGAACGCAACTGAAACATCGTCCGACAAGACTAGATTTACCGGCCTGGACATCGCAGCCAAATGCCCGCAACTACGGGAAAAATGGTCTGAACGGACGATGAAAAAACAGCCGGATGCACTGACGATCAAGCCCACTAGAACAAGACCGGGAGCACCCGCAGTGAACGCATCCAACCCCGTGACATGGCGAACGCATTACGCGCTTTTCGTGCTCGCCAGCATCTACGTTTTCAACTACATCGACCGCCAGTTGATGGCGATTCTGATCGAACCGGTGAAGCTCGAATTCGGCATATCGGACACCGGCATCGGCTTGTTGTCGGGTGTGACCTTCGCGGTGTTCTATACGGTTTTTGGCTTCCCCCTGGGCCGCCTGTCGGATCGCATCGGGCGTAAACCGGTCATTGCCTTCAGTTGCATCGCCTGGAGCCTGATGACCATGCTCTGCGGCATGGCTGGCAGCTTTCTGACGCTGGTACTGGCACGGATCGGCGTCGCTGTCGGTGAAGCCGGCGGTACCGCGCCGTCAGTGGCGATGGTTTCGGACCTGTACCCGGCACGCCGACGCTCGACAGCACTGGCCGTGCTGATGCTGGGCTCAAGCCTGGGTGCGATTGTCGGCCTCGGCCTGGGCGGCTGGATTGCCCAGCACCATGGCTGGCGCTACGCCTTCTTGCTGATCGGCGCCCCCGGTATCTTCCTTGGCCTGCTCCTGCTGTTGACCGTACGCGCGCCAAAACCTGCACTGCCGCCAGCGCACCTGAACAAGGCTGCACTGCAGCAGGAAGGCTGGCTCAAGACGTTGGTCGAGCTGTTCCAGATGCCATCATTCCTGTGGCTGGTGCTCACCGGCGGTGCGGCGGCCATTGCCGGGTATGCGATTGGTACCTGGAGCCCGAGTTTCCTCATTCGCTCCCATGGCCTGAACCTGCAGGAGGCTGGGTTCCTGGTCGGCGTGGTCGGCGGCACCGGCTCGACTATCGGCACCCTGACCTGCGGCCTGCTGACCGACCGAATGGCACGGCGCGATGTCGGCTGGCAAATCGGTGTACCCCTGTTGGGCACGCTGATCAGCATCCCCTTTGCACTGGCCTATTTCCTCTGGCCACAAGGCGTTGCCTTCCATATCGGCAGCATCGCCGTACCGCAAGCGTTCCTGTTCTACAGTGCGTTCGGGTTCTTCGGTGTCTGGTGGGCAACGCCCTGCCTGAGCGCGATCACCCACCTGTTTCCGGCCTCGCGACTGGCCCAGGCCACCGCTATTTTTGTGATGTCGATGACCTTGCTCGGTGTCGGTGTCGGCCCGCTGCTGATTGGCATGCTCAGTGATTTCTTCATCCCGACCCTGGGCGGTGAGTCGCTGCGCTATGCACTCGCCTCTTCCGTCTCGCTGCTGGTGCTGGCGGCGGTTTTCCTGGCGCTGGCACTGCCGCGTTATCGACAGCAGTTGAAGCAAACGGCGCTGGCTGTCCCTCCCGCACAAGCCGTTACCGCCTGACGGCATCAGGTACGTACGCGAACCGAGTTGAGACTATCGCAGGCAAGCCTGCTCCCACCTGGCGCGGGCTCTGTTGGAGCTGGCTTGCCTGCGATGGCGTCGGTGGGGTGCCAGTGAGTTCGTGGCGCCTGCATCGCGGGCAAGCCCGGCTCCTACAGCCTGCGCGGGCTCTGTTGGAGCTGGCTTGCCTGCGATGGCGTCGGTGGGGTGCCAGTGAGTGCGCGGCGCCTGCATCGCGGGCAAGCCCGGCTCCTACAGCTGGCGCGGGCTCTGTTGGAGCTGGCTTGCCTGCGATGGCCTCGGCGGGGTGCCAGTGAGTTCGTGGCGCCTGCATCGCGGGCAAGCCCGGCTCCTACAGCTGGCGCGGGCCATGTTCACGCATCCCACGCTCAGTGCCCGGCGCCGCATCACTCACAAGGGTGTTTCAAAGATCAGCTGCGGTTCGTTCAACGTGGCCAACCACTGTTGCAACACCTGCGCCGAAACCTCCGACTCGTGGGTATCGGTGTACTCAAGCAGTTGAACCTTCTCGTCACGGCTGAGTACCAGCATGGCTTCTGCCATGAAACGGCCGTCGAGGTCGACCCGTACGGCCAGGGTACGGAAAAGTTGTCATGATCATCTCTCGGGCAATAAGTCCCCGGCTCGCGCAAAAACAAGCGCAAACAATTAAAGATGGGGAGGTTTAAACGGGAAAAGCGCAACAGCAGCCTGGGGGCACGAGGGGGAACATAATACCCCCAGGCATTCAAACTAGAGACGGTGTAGCGGTTATTCCAAAAATGTTACGGCACAGTAATTGGCGTCGGAGTTTCAAACGTCATGTTGACAGTGCCACTGTAGTTACCAGGCTGATATGGACCGGGCTGGGCAGCAACTTTGAACCCCACGATCGATTCTGTAGCGGCAGCAGCAGTCGGGATAACTACCGCGCTGGTTTGAGTCAGTGGGATGCCGTTAAACTCAACATCAAGGAGAATGGCGTCTGCGCCGCTGTTGATTTGCGGAACACCGTCGAGTTTGGCACTAATGGCGCCCGAGGTGCTCTTGGCAACATAACGCTGCTGAACTGGCGTCAAAGTTTGCGTAACTGCGTTATAAGGCAATGCTTGAGGGGCAGTATCCCAACCCGTGTCGGCCTCAACATAGAATGCATCGGTTGGAATATTAGCAGTGATATCAACCGTCTTGTTTTTCGTATCGACAGCAAAGGCGCTGCCAGCAACGAGCATGGCGAAAGGAACAACCAGGAACTTCTTCATATGAACTCCACAGGGAATTTCGAGAAAAAATGGGTTTGATGCAATCGACAGCCTTACATAAGCAAGTTCCTGTCTATGGCTTACAGCGCTATCTGTCAGGCATTCATCACTGCTAACCAATGCGCACAGTATGGCGATTGCTTTACATGCAAGATGTAGGTACTAAGCCCAGAAAATGCAGGAATATTCTTACTAAAGCCCGCGATAAGCACATAACCCGTGACTGCACCTTTGTAGGAGTAGGCCTTGCCTACGATAGGATCAGTGGGGTATCAGCACGCGCGCAGCGCCTGCCACATTTGGACTGCCCCCAAAAAATTGGACAGTTTCAGCCAATGGCCTGAGTCCTGTAATCGACAGGGCTTAGGCCATTGAGCCTCTGCTTGATCCGGTCATGGTTGTACTCTTCCAGACCTTCCTTCAGTTCCTCAACACTCTCAAATCGCTTCAGGTAGAAAAATTCAGCCTTGAGTGTGCCGAAGAAGCTTTCCATAGCCGCATTGTCCAGGCAGTTGCCCTTGCGGGACATGCTTTGCTTCACGCCATGCTCATTGAGCTTGTGGCGATACTGAGCCTGCTGGTAATGCCAGCCTTGGTCAGAATGGATCACTAGCTTGGGCTCTTCTCCCAAGCGATTTAGCGCTTTGTCCAGCATGTTTCCAACCAAGCTGTAGCTGGGCCGGCTAGCCGTTTCGTAGGCGATGATTTCTCCGTTGTACAAGTCCAGCACTGGCGACAAGTAGAGCTTTTTCTGAGCCACCTTGAACTCAGTGACATCCGTCACCCACTTCTGGTTGGGCTGCTGGGCGATGAAGTTACGCTCCAGCAGATTCTTGGCCACTTTGCCGACGCCGCCTCGGTAGGAACGGTATTTTTTGGGGCGCACTACAGATTTCAGGCCTAGCTGGGCCATCAGCCGCTCGATAACTTTTTTGTTGACCAAAGTTCCCTGGCTTCTGATGACCAACGCCACACGCCGATAGCCGTAAAGCCCCTTTTCCTCGTGATAAACGCGCTGTACCAACTCTCTGAGCGCAGTATGCTTGTCCGGCTTCTGCTGGCTTTTGATTTGTTAATAGAACGTGCTACGCGCCAGACTAACTAGCTTCAGGAGGTCTGGTAACGGAAATCTGCGTTTGAGTTGCTAGACAATCAGGGCTTTTTCGCCCGTGTTCGCTCCTTTTCCTCCCGCAAAGCCTTGAGCTCCTTTAGGACAGCGTTCTCCATGCGCAGATATTCGAGCTCAGCCATCAGCTGCTCTCGGGATTTCTCCGTGTCGTTGGAGTCCAGGGGTTTGGCTGGCTTGATTCTTTTGGCCACGTTGTTCGGCTTTCTCTGTTGAATGGCAATCAGGGCAGTGGGGCTACCACTGTAGTACTGCCGCTGCCAGATGCCTATCTGAGAAGACTGGCCCAAACCAAAATAGGCAGCCGTTTGACGCAACGAAAGCCGCTGCTCCTGCATGTACTTCAGCACCTGCCGTTTGAAGTCATCGCTGTAGCGTTGCGCATGGGATCGCGGGCCAAGACTGGCATTGGCTTGATGGCTTGCCACCCACCGTCTCAGCAGGCTGACATCGAGGCTGAAATGTCGAGCCACCTTCCGGAAGCCGTCGCTGCCATTTAAGTAGGCTGTGATTGCAGTGAGCTTGAACTGCTCTGTGTACTTGCCCATAAATCCCCCAAGGGTTGGATTTGTGTCCAACTTCTTGGGGGCAGTCCACTCTGTAGGAGCAAGGCTTGCCTGCGATGGCTTCGGCGGGGTGCCAGTGAGTGCGCGGCGTTTGCATCGCAGGCAAGCCTGGCACACGGGACCAAGCCAGAATCACAGGCTCAAGGCCAGGCTCAGGCTGACATTGCGCGGATCACCTGGCATGACCCACGCCGCGTTGTAGCTGCGCTCGTAATAGGTGCGGTCGAACAGGTTGTTGAGGTTCAAACCAAGCGTAAGGTTCTCCGTCGCCTTGTAATGGGCCAACAGATCGACCGTGCTGTAACCGGGCAAGCGGAAATCGCTGCCAGCAAGGCCCGAGCGCTCGCCTACATAGTTGGCCGCCACCCCCATGTCAGAACCGCGCAAGGCACCGTCCTGGAACTCATACACCGCCATCAGGCTGCCGCTATGCCGGGGAATACCCAGCAAGTCGCTGCCCTTGGGCACGCTGGCATCGCCCTTGGTGACTTCGGCGTCGATGTAGGCATAAGCGCCAATCACGCGCACGGCATCGCTCAACTGGCCACTGAACTGTGCATCCAGGCCCTGGCTGCGTGCTTTGCCCGCCGCGATGCTGTCGCCATTGGCATCGGTGGTGATGACGTTTTCCTTGTCGATCTGGAACAACGCAATCGTCGCGCCCAAACGGCTGTCGAACAGGTCGAGCTTGACCCCGGTTTCATAACCCAGGCCTTTCTCCGGCTTGTAGACCTCGCCCTGGGTGCCCATGCCGTTAGGCTTGAACGAGGTCGATGCGTTGGCGAACACCCCCACCTGCGGTGTCAACTGATACAACAGGCCCACCCGAGGCGTAACGGCATCTTTTTCCTGGGTGTTACTGACCTGCGTTGCTCGGTTCTGAGCGGTCTGCTCGATATGTTCAAGACGTACGCCGAGCAACCCTCGCAGCCGTTCGGTGAAAACGATCTGGTCCTGCAGGTTCAGGGCGTAACTTTCGGTGCGCTCGAAGAAGTCGTTGGCCTTGACGATGGCAGGTTTGGGTTGGCCATACACCGGGTTGTAAACATCCAGGCCATAGTCCAGGGTCGTAGCGCTTTGCGGGTACTTCTGGCTGTTGCGGTAGTTCTCGTACTCCAGGCCAATCAGTGTCTGGTGTTGCCAATTGCCCACATCGAAACGGCCATGCAGTTCTGCCTGGGTGATGTTGTCGTTCCATTCAAAATTCCGCTGACGGTAGAACCGGCTGATGGCCGTTCCGACCACCCGTGAAGCTTCCGAGCTGTCACCGTTGAGGGTGCCCTGGGTGTAATGGTTGGCCAGCCGCAGCTTCCAACCGTCATTGAGGTAATGTTCCAGCGCCAGGTCCAGCGTCTGATTGTCATTGCGGATACGGCCATCGTTGGGTTCACCCAGGAAGGTCGAACGCTTTACTGAACCCAGTTCGTTGTTCACGGCCGCAATGCCACGGTCGAACACCGACTCGGTACGGGAGAATTCCGTATCGACGAACAGTTGCGTGTCCGGGTTGAGCTGCCAACTCAGCGACGGGCTGACGATCCGCCGCTGGCTGTCGACATGGTCACGGAAGCTGCCGTTGTCTTCCACCGCCAGGTTAACCCGCGACAGCAGCGAACCATCGTCGTTGAGCGGGGTGTTCACATCCAGGCTGCTGCGGTAGCGGTCCCAACTGCCGGCACTGGCCTTGAAGCGGGTGAAGGCTTCGGCCTCGGGCCGTTTGGTCACGATGTTCACCAACCCGCCGGGGTCACCTCGCCCATACAGGCTGGCAGCAGGCCCCTTGAGCACTTCGATACGCTCGATACTTGAGGTATCCGGCGCGCTGTAGCTGCCCCGGTTGACGGCAAAACCATTCTTGTACAACTCGCCGGTGGTGAAGCCCCGCACGCTGTAGTTGAGGAAGGTCAAGCCACCAAAATTGTTCTGCCGCGACACACCCCCGGCAAAATCCAGTGCGCGATCAATGCGGGTGCTGTTGAGGTCATCGAGCACTTGGGCGGGTACCACACTGATGCTCTGCGGGGTGTCGCGGATGTCGGTATCGGTCTTGGTCGCGGTGCTGGAGCGCGTGGCCCGATAACCCTGTACCGGGCCATCGGCACGCTCTTCAAAACGACTGTCACTGACGGTGACGGCATCGAGGACGATGGTTTGTTCGGCAGTGACAGGCACGCTCAACAGGCCTGCGGACAGGCCGAGGTACAACCTTCCTAGCGGGTGATTCATGGGGGCTCCTTTATTGACTACGTAATAACATAACAATAAAGCGAGCATTATCCTACTGCTTAGAGAGAATCATTTACCGAAAGGAGGGTATCGCGGTGAGTGCCTGCCGCGTTGCTGCAGGCACTGGGCTGACGTGCCGGGGATGATCAGTCTTCAAGCGGCTTGGGCGGCGCTGCCGGTTTTGCTGGCTTCGCCGGTTTTACCGGTTTGCCCTCTTTGCCCTCCTTGCCTGGCGCAGCCTCTGTCACGACAGGTGTCGTCGTAACCATTTCTTTCTCGCTGGCCGGCAACTGATCGATGGTGGTGAAAAGCTCCTTGGGCTCAACCGTACCAATGCGCTCGAGCTTTTTCTCGCCATCCTTGCCCATCAGAATCACCTTGGTACCCACGCTGGCACCCAGCTTTAGCTCGCGAATCAAGGCCATGGTGGTTTGCGGGTCCATGTTCTTGCCGTCGCGTTGACCGATGGTATTGGCGATGGTGAACAGCACCATGTTGCGCTCAGTGAACGCCTGACGGTTGGCCGGTTCATCCAAGGCCTTTTTCAGGCTGACCAGCGTCGGGTCTACTGTACTGGGCGCAATGATGATCAAGGGTCGGGTTCTACCCCGCTCCAGAGCGAGGGGGCCGTCACTGTCAGCGGCCATCAAGGGGCAGGCAACAGCCAGCAGGGTGGCAAGGGTCAGTGAACGAGTGAGCATACGCATCTCCTTCTTGTTTCAATGCTCCATAGGCTACGAATCCTGACGAAAGATCCGACCTGCGAGCCTAAACGACTGTACCGACCATGTACGCAAGACAACGGTAACTTCCGATGACCAAGCCCCACCCGACGCGCTATGTAAGGCTGAATCCATTGAACCAGAGGATAGCTGATGGTCCGCACTTTGCTGCCGTCCATCGGCTCGCAGCATCGAGTTTCATCTAATCCACGCGAAGGCACCCGGCGTTAGAACAACCCCATCTGCCGGTCAATCAAGGCACTGAAGCTATCGCCAACAAACGGCAGGATTGCATCGGCGATCGGCTGCAGCTGCTTGGTCAGGTAATGATCGTAATCGATCATCGCGTTGCGGCTTTCCAAGGGTTCAGGCCCGGCCAAGGTGATCACGTAGCTGATCCAGCCACCATTCTGATACTGGCGTGGACGCCCCTGACGGTCGTTGTAGTCATCGGCCAGGCGCGCGGCACGCACGTGCGGCGGGACGTTACGCTGATAGTCCGCCAAGGGTCGACGCAGGCGCTTGCGGTAGATCAGTTGCTCATCCCGTTCACCCGCCAGCGTCTGCCGCACATAGTCACGCAGATAAGCCTGGTAAGGCTGGCGCAGAAAGATGCGCTGGTAGAGCTCCTGCTGGAACTGCCGGGCCAGCGGCGACCAATCGGTACGCACGGTTTCCAGGCCCTTGAAGACCATCTCGTCACGCCCGTCTGCACGGCGCACCAAGCCGGCATAGCGCTTCTTGCTACCCTCCTCGGCACCTCGGATAGTCGGCATCAGAAAGCGTTGGTAGTGGGTTTCAAACTGCAACTCCAAAGCGCTTGTCAGGCCGTACTCTGCCTGCAGGTGTGCTTGCCACCACAGGTTGACCTGCTGCACCAGGCGTCGGCCGATGGCCGTTGCATCCTCTTCACTGTGCGTGCGCTTGAGCCAGACGAAGGTCGAGTCGGTATCGCCATAGATCACTTCATACCCCTGGGCCTCGATCAGCTCGCGGGTGCGACGCATGATTTCATGACCGCGCATTGTGATCGACGATGCCAGCCGTGGGTCGAAGAACCGGCAACCACTGGAGCCGAGTACCCCGTAGAACGCGTTCATGATGATTTTCAAGGCTTGGGACAACGGAGCGTTGCGCTCGCGCTTGGCCGCTTCACGCCCCTGCCACACCCGCTCGACAATCGAGGGCAGGCAATGCCGGGTACGCGAAAAACGCGCCCCCCGAAAACCTGGCACCGACGTGGCATCGCCGGGTTCGCGCAGGCCCTCGACCAAGCCGATCGGGTCGATCAGGAACGTGCGGATGATCGACGGGTACAGACTCTTGTAATCGAGCACCAGCACCGACTCGTACAAGCCCGGGCGCGAGTCCATGACAAAGCCGCCCGGGCTGGCTTCGTCCGGACGGCCACCAAGGTTGGGCGCCACGAACCCCTGGCGGTGCATCAGCGGCATGTACAGGTGACAGAACGCCGCCACCGAGCCGCCACTGCGGTCCGCGGGCAAGCCGGTGACGCTGGCACGCTCCAGCAGGAAGGTGAGCAATTCGGTCTTGGCGAAAATCCGTGTCACCAGTTCGCAGTCCTTGAGGTTGTAGCGCGCCAGAGCCGGCTTGTCCTCGGCAAACATGCGATTGATTTCGTCCATGCGCTGATAAGGCGTGTCGATTGCCTTGCCCTCGCCGAGCAAGGTCTGGGCAACGTTTTCCAGGCTGAACGACGGAAAGCTCCAGGTCGCCGAACGCAACGCTTCGATGCCGTCGATGATCAAGCGCCCTGCGGCACCGGCAAAAAAATGAGAACGACTGCCGTGCTCGCGCCACTCCATCGGCTCGCCTCCACGCCCGAGGATCAAAGGGACCTTCAGCCTTTGAGCATGCTCATGGAGTACACGCAGGTCGAACTGCACCAGGTTCCAGCCAATGATCGCGTCAGGGTCGTGACGGGCCAACCAGGTATTCAGCCGCTCAAGCAATTGCGCACGGCTGGCACAATACTCCAAGGCAAAATCCACGGTCTGGTCGTCGCCATTGGCCGGCCCCAGCATGTACACCTGACGCTGGCCACAGCCTTCCAGTGCAATGGAGTACAGCTCACCGCGTTCGGTGGTTTCGATATCCAGCGACACGAGCTTCAACTGTGGGCGATAGCCTGATTCGGGCTTGAGCTGAGCATCCAGCCATACACCGCTGGCGTCGACGCGCCCGGCGAAACTCACCGGCGCGGTGATAAAGCGCTCCATCAGGTAGCGCTCCGGCGGACGAACATCGGCTTCCAGCAGTTCAATGCCGGCCGCACGCAAGCGCTTGTCCAGTTGCATCAACTGACGGTGGTGGCGGCAATACAGGCCCAGTACAGGGCGGTGCTGGAAGTCACAGAGGTCCAGCGGGCGCAGTTCGACCTCTCGCTCGCCAGCCAGCAAGGCCTCGACGCGGTCTCGCTGCTCGGCCAGGACAAAGGCCACGGAGGTTTGCACCGGCAGCCGCACCTGGCGTGGGCCGGCATCGGTCGCCAGCCAGAATTCCACCAGGGTGCCGTCTGGCGTATCCCGCCAATGCCGGGTCAGGACGAAGCCCTGTTGTACATCCACCGCTGCAACCCCTGAACTGAATCGTGAGCGTCGATTCTACCCGAGCTGTCACCCGCTCCGGCGTGTCCTCTGCGCTTAACCGCAACGATGTCGATAACGCGGCCCTGCAGCCGCTTGCCGACAAGGTGCATGACAGGGCATAAGGCATCACTTCAGCTGTCTGCCTGCAGCCGCTAGAATAGCGAGCATCAGGTAACGCCCTTTCCACTGCTGGACCATCGGATCGACCCATGCATACCGTCGTCGGCTCATCTGCTTCGCTCTGGCGTGTACACGTCGAGCACTCATCCCTGCTCACAGGTTGCGCGAAGTGAACCGCTGCCTGCGTCTGTTGACGGTGCTTTCGATAATGGCACCTTGCCTGAGCCTGGCCGACAGCCCTATCGACCCTCACGCCGACCTGCTGTACCGCCAGGCCCTGCCGTTTCTGGAGCAGGCTGACACCCAGGCCAGTACCTTCAGCCCGCAAGCCAACGCAACCCAGGACGACCTGTTGCGCCAGGGCACGACACTGGTGCACACCCTGACGCCAGGTGTGGAACTGCTGCGCAAGGCAGCGTCGCTCAACCATCCGGTGGCCGAGTACCGACTGGCGCTTTACTACATGACCTACCTGAGCCCCGCCGAAGTACCGGCACAGGCCTGCCCGCTACTTGCCGCCAGCCTCAGCCAGGGGTTCGCACCGGCCTCGCTGCAGATCAACTCGCTGTGTAGCGAGTACCGCGACAGCGATGCCTATCGGGCAGCGCTGAAGAAAGCCGTACAAGATGCCACGCGCTATGCCACCTACTACCCGCAACCGGCCATGCGCCTGGAGTGCCGACCGCAAGGCCGTCGGGGGCTGACGCTGCAATGGGGCCAGCAACGTGACTTTCAGGCCGAGGTCTATCGACTGCTCGGTGCCGTCGACCGACCGCAGCGCCAGATGTGGTACCGCAAGGCGGTTGATGCCAATGGCTGCGCAACCGCCCAGCATCGCCTGACCAGCCAGCGCTGAGTGAGGTGACCTGCGCCAGTTCGCAGCCTGACAAGATCGCTCAAGCAGCGCAGCTGGCACTCTGGCATGCTATGCCCCCCTGTTCAGTCGCGTTTGTAGACCATGACTCACCCACACCTCGCCCGCCAGGCATTCATCCATGGCGCCATTGCCATCCTGCCGCTGTCGTTGGCCGTTGCGCCCTGGGGCCTGCTGGCCGGCTCGATGGCCATTGAAGCCAACCTGACACCCCTTGAAGGTCAGGGGCTATCGGCAATTGTCTTCGCCGGTGCCGCACAACTGGTTGCCATCGGTATGCTCAAGGGCGGCGCGAACCTGTTTTCGATCATCCTGACCACCCTGCTACTGACCTCACAGCACCTGCTCTACGGTCTGTCGATGCGCCCCGTGATTTCTGACCTGCCTGTGCGCTGGCGGGTGGGGCTGGGCTTTCTGCTGACCGACGAATTCTTCGCCCTGACCAGCCAGTACGACAAACAACAGTTCAACCGCTGGTATGCGCTGGGCGTAGGCCTGACCTTCTACGTGGCCTGGAACCTGTTCACCCTGGCCGGCATCGTCCTGGGCCAGAACATTCCACACCTGGACAAACTGGGCCTGGACTTCTCCATCGTTGCCACGTTTGTAGCCTTGATTGCGCCACTGGTACGCAACCTGCCGACGGTGGTGTGCGTCGCGGTTTCGCTGTTCAGTTCAGTGCTGTTCAGTTTCTGGCACTGGGAAACAGCGCTGGTGCTGGCCGGCCTGCTGGGCATGAGCGCCGGTTTCATCTGCCAGAAACTGAGCGGAGGCCGCTCATGATTTTCCTGCTGATCGTCGGCATGGGGTTGGTCGTGTTTCTCAACCGCTACGCCTTTCTCGAGCCCCGCCTGCCATTGCGCCTGAGTTCAAATGCGCGGCAATTTCTCGGTTTTGCCGTGCCCGGCATGCTCACCGCTATCTGCGGGCCGATCATCTTCATGCCCGACCACCAGCTTGACCTCAACCCGGCCAACCCCTACCTGGTGGGCTCGATGGTGGCAGTCGTGCTGGTGTTGTTGACCCGTAACACCTTGATCAGCATGCTGCTGAGCATGGCGTTTTTCTTCGTCTTTCGCTGGTGGATGAACGGTGCGGCGTGAAGCAGTGAAGGCTTGCCAACGATAGCATCGCCGGCAAGCGGGCTTGTGTAACTAGCCTTCTGACTCGGCATCGGTGTGTTCAGCGGCCTGCTCAGGGGCTTCGACCGAGGCTACGTTGTCAGGGGCTTGTTGCTGAGCGGAGAAGATCGCTTCATAGCGCGCCTGCAGGCGATCACTGCCGCCTTCGGCCAAGGCCAACGTAGAGGCAAGACTCAATACACCCATCAGGGCAAGTCGGGAACATTTCAAACGGGTTTCTCCAATGACTGATTTGCCACACGCGGTGCGGCACTCGAAAGTGAGTCCAGGCAGTGTCGATGTGTAGGATTATCGGCTGATTAACGGGTAAATCCCGGCTGGATATTGCACATAAGTCGACCTGTCAAACAGTAACAATATGTTCAAAGACTAGGCGCGATTGTTTATGCTGGCGCACTTACGCAATGGCTCATAGCCACACCGACAAGTAACCGTGCATGAAACTATTTCTCGTTCTTCTGTTCGTTTTTTCGATTGCCTATGTCCACCTGCGCGGTCGCGTTCGACACAAACTGACCCGTCAGTTGGGCGACCACTCCAGCTTCCTGGCGCCCGTCAACGTCTTCCTCTACCTGTTCTCCAGGCTGCCCGCCCGGCCCTACCTCAGCACCGATTCATTTCCCGAGCTCAAACCCCTGCAGGACAACTGGGAAGCCATCCGCGAAGAGGCCCAACAGCTCCTGAATGTCGGCGAAATCAAAAGCTCGCAGCGTTATGACGATGTGGGCTTCAACTCATTTTTCAAAAGTGGCTGGAAACGTTTCTACCTGAAGTGGTATGGCGAAAGTCACCCTTCGGCGATGAAGCTGTGCCCACGTACCACAGAGCTGCTGCAAGGTATCGGCACCGTCAAGGCAGCCATGTTCGCCACCCTGCCACCGGGCTCGAAACTGGTTCGTCACCGCGACCCCTATGCCGGTTCTTACCGCTACCACCTAGGCCTGGACACCCCCAACAGCCCGGACTGCTACATCGACGTGGACGGTGAGAAGTACCACTGGCGTGACGGTGAAGGTGTCGTGTTCGATGAAACCTATATTCACTATGCCGCCAACCAGACGGATCAAAACCGCATCATTCTGTTCTGCGATATCGAGCGCCCCCTGAAGTACCGCTGGGCCACTGCGTTCAACCGCTGGTTCAGCCGCAATGTCATGGCCGCGGCTGCCGCGCCGAACGCTGACGGGGACAAGACCGGCGGCATCAACCGCCTGTTCACCCGGATCTACAAGATCCGCGAGCGCGGCAAGGCACTGAAGAAACGCAACCGCGCACGTTACTACGCCGAAAAATGGGCGGTAGTGGCCGTGTTGGCGCTGATCTTCATTTATATCTGACCTGTTATGGCGGCGCCGACACAGTCGGCGCCCACGTCTTGCAAAGGCTGCCCACGTCCCTGCCCTGCGCCTATCGACCAACGGCGCAGCAACTGCCGAAAAACTAGCTTCACTGTTCATTTTGTCGAAACACACAAGGTGAACACCATGTTGGACTGGAACGAGTACCGTAAACAGCTGACGGCCGGCATTCGCGACCTCAAGCAACTCTCACCGGACACGGTCAGCGGCTACCTGACCGCCAGTGCTGCCGGCGAAAAAACCAACCACCTCGACGCCAAGACCCGCGAACTGATCTCTCTGGCCGTGGCCGTCACGACCCGTTGCGATGGCTGCATTGCCGTGCATTCGGCACAGGCCGTGAAACACGGTGCCACCCGGGAAGAAATTGCCGAAGCACTGGGCGTTGCCATCGCAATGAACGCGGGTGCAGCACTGGTTTACTCGGCACGGGCACTGGATGCGGTAGGCAAGGTCGAGCCATAATCCCGCCATCGCCAGGCTGGCGCGACACGTCCGTTGCCGCCAGCCCACCCGCACGCCCCCTCCGAGTACAGCATGATTCACATCCGCCCCATGACCGCCGCCGACTTCGAGCACTTCTGGCCGACCTTCAAGGCCATCGTCGGCGCCCGCGAAACCTATGCCTTCGACCCCGCCATCACTGTCGAACAGGCACGCCAACTGTGGCTGGAAATGCCCTTGCATACCCTGGTAGCCGAGGAAAACGGCGAACTGCTGGGCTCCTATTACCTCAAGGCCAACGCCGCCGGCCCAGGCGCCCATGTGTGCAATTGCGGCTACATGGTTACCGAGGCCGCACGCGGCCGAGGCGTAGCGCAGGCGATGTGCAAACACTCTCAGCAACTGGCCCGCGATAACGGTTTCATGGCGATGCAGTTCAACTCGGTAGTGTCGAGCAACGAAGTGGCCGTGGCCCTCTGGCAAAAGCTTGGTTTCGAGGTGGTCGGGCGCCTGCCCAAGGCCTACCAGCACGCACGGCTGGGCCTGGTGGACTGCCTGGTAATGTACAAATGGCTGGGCGAACCTGTGCAGCATGAGCAACCAAAGCTGATTGGCCGCAAGAACATCGAGGCGGTGGTGTCCCGGCGTCGCGGTCGTTGATTACGGCTGCCACATAACCTGGCGCACACCCGTCAAGCGGTGACGCCAAACAAAACACCGACCCCCGCCGTCAAGCCCATGGCCAGTGCGCCCCAAAAGGTCACGCGGGCTGCAGCAATCACCACCGACGCGCCACCGGTGTAGCCTGCCAATACCCCCAGAAGCATGAGAAACAGCAGCGAACCGCCAGCCACGGCATACATCAACAGCGATTGCGGCACCCATAGAACGATCAGCAATGGCAGTGCCGCACCGACTGAAAACGTACCTGCCGAGGCCAGGGCAGCCTGCACCGGTCGCGCGGCCAATGCTTCGGAAATGCCCAGTTCATCGCGGCCATGCGCACCCAGCGCATCGTGTGCCATCAACTGTGTGGCGACGCGGCTGGCCAATTCTTTATCGAGCCCGCGACCAACGTAGATCTCGGTCAACTCGGCGTGTTCATGTACAGGATCAGCCGCCAGCTCTTTACGCTCCCGGTCCAGGTCGGAACGCTCGGTATCCGCCTGCGAACTAACCGACACGTATTCGCCAGCGGCCATCGACATCGCCCCCGCAACAAGGCCTGCAACGCCGGCGATCAGAATACTGGCAGCACTTGCGCCGGCCGCCGCCACACCCAGGATCAGGCTGGCAGTGGAAACAATACCGTCATTGGCGCCAAGCACAGCGGCACGCAGCCAGCCGATACGCTGTGTTTTATGAGCTTCGATATGCCTCATGAACAACTTCCCGGTGCAGGTGAAAAACGATGCGGCAAGCGTAGCGCCCGCTGTCGAGGTCAGCGCGCAAGCTCGGCAGCGTCAGCCAGTGCGTCACTGAACGCCGCATGGTAATGCTGGCTGCCAATGGCTTGCAGGATGCCTACCCTGCCGAGCTTGCCCAACACCTTGGCATTGGCTTCACAGAGTTTTATGACAATGTGCCGCTTGTGCAGTTGCTGGATGACTTCTTCGAGCATTTGCAGGCCGGTGATGTCCATGAACGGTACGTGTTTAAGGCGCAAAATCAGTACGACGGGATCGGTATGCGTCTGGGCCAGGGCACGCTCAAAGGTTTCCGCCGCACCAAAGAACAGCGGCCCCTCGACGGTGTAGATCAACACGCCAGGCGGCAGGTGCTGGTGACCGTTCTGGCGCAGTTCGTGTTCGAGCTCGTGCTCGACGACCTGCTGCACCTCGACGGAGGATGCCATGCGCCGCATGAACTGCAGCATCGCCAGAATCACGCCGATGTTCACGGCGATTACCAGATCGCTGAATACGGTGAGGGTGAAGGTAATGAGCAGAATCGCTACATCGGCGCGCGGGGCACGTTGAACCATACGCTTGAAGTGTTTCAACTCGCTCATGTTGTAGGCGACAACGAACAGGATGGCCGCCAGGGCGCACAGAGGAATGTTCGAGGCCAAGGGTGCCAGGAACAGAATGATCAAGACCAGGGTAATGGCATGGGCAATACCGGCCAGCGGGCTTGTACCGCCATTACGGATATTGGTCGCGGTACGGGCAATCGCGCCGGTCGCAGCAAACCCACCAAACAGAGGGGTTGCCAGGTTGGCGATACCCTGGCCGATCAGTTCCTGATTGGAGTCGTGCCGAGTGCCGGCCATTCCGTCGGCAACCACAGCGGAAAGCAGCGATTCGATGGCCCCCAGCATGGCGATCGCAAACGCCGGCCCAATCAGGTCAATAACACGCGCCAGGGTGATCTGCGGCGGGTTGAAGTCGGGGAAACCTTGAGGGATACCGCCGAAGGCACTGCCAATCGTGGCGACGCCATCGAAGTGGAACAGTGACTGGATCAGCGTCGCAACCACCATGGCAACCAATGGCCCGGGAAAGCGTTTGAGCGCTGCAATTCTGGGGGTGATCAGCACCAGGAACAGGCTGAGCAACGCCAACGACGTCGTGGCCATGTGCAGGTTCGGCAGCGCGAGCAGCAAATGCCAGAACTTCTCGTGAAAGTACTCACCGGTAATTGCCGGCAAGCCGAAGAAGTCCTTCCACTGACCCACCCAGATGATCACGCCGATGCCCGCGGTAAAACCGACGATCACCGGGTCCGGGATGAACTTGATGATTGCACCCAGGCGGGTGATGCCCAGCAGCAACAGGATGACGCCGGCCATCATCGTGGCAATGTGCAGGCCCTCGACACCGTGGGTCGCGGTGACACCTGCCAGGATGACGATAAATGCCCCTGTCGGGCCGGCAATTTGCAGCCGGCTACCGCCAAAGATCGACACCAGCAGGCCGCCAATGATTGCGGTGTAGATGCCTTGCTCGGGCTTGACTCCCGAGGCGATGGCAAACGCCATGGCCAACGGCAGTGCAACCACCCCGACAACCACCCCGGACACCAGATTGCCTAGCCAATGCTCGCGCCCGAACAAGCCGGCTTTCCATGCTTCACGTATCGCAATCATGCCAGGCTCCTTAACGGCTGCATGTTCATACTAGTAGCATGAGTGCGACCCGTACGCGGCATTCCTCTACTAAGCGTCCCGGTTAGCCAGCGCAACCAGAACCTGGTTAACCTTCAAGCTGGCGACTTCCATGCTGTTCAACGACTGCACCACGGCATTCCAATCCTTGTGCTGTGCCTTGTGCAACGCCTCGCTTGCGGACTCGTGGCAGAGACGGTGCGGATCGTCGAGCTGGCTGAATGACCGATCATTTCGGTAGGTTTCCTGGGTTTCAGGCGTGAGGTACCACTTCCCGAGACGGCAGTTCTTGTGGTCCGAGAGCTCAAGGTTCTGGTCTTGATTGAACAGGCGCAGATAGACCATCAACTTGAACAACAGGTGATCAAGCTTGACCGCCTCACAGAACGAACTGAGCGCGATATTCTCGATCAAGCCGGTCATGTGGTCGCCCATCACCACCATTTCATCCAGGGTCTGCGCCGACGACGACACATCGCTGGCCAGGCGGGTTGCCTCGGTGGACAGGTTACCGATCGAGGCGCTTGCCGCCGCCGTATCGGTGTTGATGCCATCCACCAGGACGCTGATGTCCTGGGTCGCCTGATGGGTGCGTTGCGCCAGCGCCCGGACCTCATCGGCAACCACTGCAAAACCACGGCCCTGTTCACCGGCACGCGCCGCCTCGATGGCCGCATTCAGTGCCAGCAGGTTGGTCTGGTCAGAAATCGCCTTGATCAAGCCAACGATGTTGCTGATCTCACTCACGCGGGTCTTGAGTTGGCTGACACTCTCCACGCTGCTCACGCCCTGCTCTGCCATGTGCGTGAGCGAACTGGAGAACGAGGACAGCATCTCGGAGGTTTGGGCAAATACACCGCTATTGGCCTTGAGGTGGTCCACTTCGCCGCGCAGAATTTCTGCCTGATGGACCACGCCATCACGGGTCTGCTTCATGGACTCATCGAACATGCCCAGCTTGTCATGCAGCTCACTCTGGTAGCGGCTGTAACCATTGAGCGCAGCCTGTTCGGCCTGGGTCTGGGCAACCAGATCGGCCAATTGCCGGTTTTCCTGGCGCAAGGCTTCGTTTTCTCGGCGCAACGCGACCAGCTCATCGTCCTGCTCGGCAACTCGCGTTCGCCATTTACCACTAAACATCGCAACCGCTCCTTAGCACCCGTGTGCCAAACGTCATGGTGTCAGTAATCAAAACGCGGGCCTGAAGTCGGTGCACCTTGATCGTATCGAGGAACTTTAAACGCGTCACACTGACGCAGCATTGACATCAATCAGCCATCATCCAAGTATTCAATACTGTTATCAACCATGAGGCAGGCGCACATATCAAACAGCAGCAACTGAGCACGGTCGGCTTGAACGTTGATTCATGTCAGTGAACTGCAACAGGCGTTGCTGTACATAGCCCGTCCACCTTCGTAGGGATGCAGTGCCATGTACGAGTCCAACCAGGCAGCCCGAATCATCTGCAGCAATGAAGTGCTAGCCGACCAGCTACGCCCGCTGCTGGCTAACATCGCGCCAGACTGCGAGGTGCTGGTTGTACCGAGTGATTGCAGTGCCGCCCCCCTTTGTCGCTGGCTAGGTGACGCGCACCTCGGGTCGACAGGGCGAGTACACGCAGCCTTGGTCGAAACGACCGAGGTTTTGGAGCAGACGCGTCATGCCTTCAAATCCCGCGAACTGGGGATGTTACGGCGGCGTCTGGTCGGGTTGCTGGAGAAGTTGTCAGACAATCCAGAATGATGTAATTATGCCATCAGAAGGTTCCGCTAGAAGCGGGAACCGGCTTTGCCGAGCAGGACATCGGGCCTGAAAGACGAAGCGCCGTGACCATGCGTTCTTGAGCAGAATGCAGGGTCACGGCGCTTTTTTTTCAGCAGAAAACGTATCTGTACAAGTACAGGGACATGTGAATGAAGGTGACAGCAGATCTGACGGAGTTGCTTAAACGTATTCGCCTCGACCAGGAGGAAATCGCCGAGCGCTTTCGCTTTCTAGACTGGAGCGCAGCAGATGCCGAGCGTCTCAGCGCAGCAGCAGCGCACATGGCCCCTGCTCAGCCGACGTTCATCAATCGGCTGTACAGTCACCTGGAGCAGTTTGCCACACCCTCTGCACTGCTGCGCACGCCCGAGGTCACTACCCGCCTGAAGCACAGCCAGGCGGAGTACTACCAGCGCTTGTGGGCCGGTCTCTACGATGATGCCTACATCAACAGCCGCCTGCGCATTGGCGTGATCCACCAACAGGTCGGCCTGGAGTTGAAATGGTACCTGGGCACCTACCGTCTGTACCTTGACGATATGCTTGCCAGCGTATTCGGTGACAGCGATCAGGCCACGCTTTACTCCAGCCTGTTGAAGGCCGTGTTCTTCGACATGACCCTGGCCATCGACACTTACAGCGCAGCGCAGCACAAGGCGCTGGAAGACAGCGAAGCACGCTTTGCCCGTGCACTGCGCGGTGCCAACGACGGCATCTGGGACTGGCACATCGACCAGGATCGACTGTATGTATCCGAGCGCTGGGCCAGCATGCTCGGCCTCAGCCGCGACAGCATGGGCGAGAGCAGTGCCAGTTGGTTCAACCGCGTTCACCCGGACGACTTGCCGGATTTTCGTCAAGCCATCGATGCTCACCTGCAAGGGCAGACCGCCTTCGTGCACCATGAGTACCGTATCCGCCAAAGCAACGGTGACTATACCTGGGTACTGGTACGCGGGGTCGCCGAAGTCACCACACCGGGCCAGTTACGCATGGCCGGCTCGCAGTCCGATATCAGTGCCCGCAAAGACGTCGAGCAACGCCTGATGCATGCCGCTCACCATGATCCGCTGACCGGTCTGGCCAACCGCATACGCCTTGATGAGCAAATGCAAAAGACCATCATGAAAGAACGCAGGGGCGGCGACTACGAAGCACTGCTGTTCATCGACCTCGACCGCTTCAAGCTGATCAACGATAGCCTGGGCCACAGTGTCGGTGATCGCGTGCTGGTCGAAGTGGCCCAGCGCCTGAGAAACGCGCTGCGTCCCAGTGATCAACTGTTTCGCTTCGGCGGCGACGAATTCATCGTCCTGCTTAGCGACCTCAGTTGCAGCCTCGACGCCGAACACATCTCCCAGCGCATTCTGGACAACCTGCATCAGCCGCTGCATATCGACGGCCATACCCTTGTGGTCAGTGCCAGTATTGGCATCGCCCCCATGCACGAACATGGCAAGGCGCTGGATGTCGTGCAGGCCGCCGACCTTGCCCTCTACAGCGCCAAATCTGCTGGCAAGGCACGCTTTGCCCACTACAGTGAAGCCTTGCAGGACGATGCACAGCACCATCTGGAACTGGAATCCGCGCTGGGCCAGGCACTCCAGCACGATGAATTCGAACTGCACTACCAACCGATCTATCGCCTGGACCAAGGGGTACCACAGGTGTGCGGGGTGGAAGCGCTACTGCGCTGGCGCCAGGATGAACGCCTGATTTCACCCCTGGAGTTCATTCCAGCGCTGGAGGAATCAGGAGAAATCATCCACGTCGGCGAATGGGTACTGCGCCAGGCCTGCCAGCAGACCCGCACCTGGCAGATGGAAGGACATGAGCACATCCGCTGTTCGGTGAACATTTCCAGCCTGCAACTGCAACAAACCGACTTCACCCCCAGGCTGATCGACATCCTGCAGGAAAGCGGCCTGCCCCCTGCCAGCCTGATCCTGGAAATTACCGAAAGCCAGTTGATCAATGAGGACTCGAACACCTTGGCCTGCCTGAATGAACTGGCCAGCCTGGGCGTATTGTTGGCGTTGGACGACTTTGGCACCGGATACTCCTCACTCGGCTATCTCACGCGCTTTCCACTGCACATTCTCAAACTGGACAAGAGCTTCATCGGCGGTATCCCGTTCAATAGCAAACAAGGCACGATCAGCCAGGCGATCATCGGCCTTGGCCGGAACCTCGGCCTGGAAGTCGTCGCCGAGGGCATCGAAACCCCGGCACAACTCGATTTTGTGCTCAATGAAGGCTGCCACTATGGCCAGGGTTACTGGTTTAGCCAGCCACGACCGGCCGACCAGATGCAACGCCTGTTCAACACAGCGAACAGCTTAGAGACGCGGTGATGGGCTGGCTGCAGGTACTCACCTCAGCCTTTGCGCGTACTGGCACTCGGCGATGCAATGACTAGACTCATGGCATTACATTCAGCATCGGGTAAAGACCATGCGTTACACCCTGTTTGAACAGCAGAAAGACTTGATCATCCTCATCGCACGCCTTTTGCTGATGACTATTTTTGTCATGTCTGGCTGGAGCAAGCTGACCAACTTCGAAGGTACTGCAGGCTATCTTGCGTCGCTTGGCGCACCGATGCCGCCCGTGGCAGCAGGGATCGCAATACTGATGGAGTTCTTCGTCGGCATTGCCCTTATAGTCGGTTTTTTTACCCGGCCACTGGCGGCATTGATGGCGTTGTTCGTGCTGGGGACGGCACTCATTGGCCATCCCTTCTGGAGCATGCCTGAGCCCGACAAGGCCGCCAACATGATCCAGTTCTACAAGAACATCAGCATCATGGGAGGCTTGTTGCTGCTCAGCGTGACAGGCGCAGGCAAGTTCTCGGTCGATCGGCAGTAACCCGATCCCCCCATGATTCAGTGCAAACGCGCCTACACCCCAGCAGCCGCGGAAGACGGATACCGCGTTCTGGTTGATCGGCTGTGGCCGCGAAATTGTCGGAAAGACCAGCTGTTGCTGAACGCGTGGCTGCAAGACGTTGCACCCTCTACGCACTTACGCAAGGCCTTCAAGTCCGGTGAACTGGATTTTGCCCAGTTCACCGCGGCCTATCGGCAAGAGCTGGCCGCACATCCGGAGTATTGGCAAACGCTTTTGCCCCATGCCGAAAAGGGTACGCTTACCCTTGTGTTCGCAGCCAGGGATCCGCAGGCAAACAATGCCGTGGTCCTCGCCGACTGGCTGGAAGAGGCACTTGATCGATCGGCAGGCGCAAGCTCGCCTGTGTGCTACCTGGGTGACTTCCCAGAGTACTGATGAAAGTGAAGTGGGTTTTAGGGGCTTGTACATGACGCAGGTTGGCTATTTTCCGGTATTTTCCGGGTGGCCTCTGGATTGCATAGATACGTCGCTGAGTTATCCTTTATATTCGTAAGGTTTTAGCACTCGCGCGCCTGGGTCGATGACAGTCAACCATCCCCCAACTGCGCTGATGGAGCAGTGTCATGATTGGGCGGCGCGAATGAACCCTTTTGCACTACAGCATGACCAGAATGTGCTCATTGCCGAGCAAGTTCGTACCGACCGCTTGCATCTGCTGTTCCGTCAGTCCGTAACGGCGGTGGTCGGCAGCTTCATTGCCGCCTGTATGCTCTGCTGGCTGTGCTGGGAACGTGCGGATCAATCCGTCATTCTGTTATGGATCTCACTGCTCGGTGGCGCAACACTGCTGCGCATCGGCTTGTTCCTGGCCTACTTTCGCAGCCATGAGCGCGAACGCATTCCTGACCGCTGGGAAGGCAAGTACTGGATCACCCTGGTGCTCTCTGCCGGCCTCTGGGGGCTCGGCGCGCTGGCGATAATGCCAAGTGATGACCTCCTGGCGCAGGCGATCGTACTGCTGTTTACCGTCGGCATGGCCGGCAGCGCCGTGTCCTGCTACTCGGCGTACCGATCCATGACCTTGTCGGCCATGGGGCTGGTCTTGCTGCCGTGCACGCTCTGGCTACTGCTTCAACCCTCGGCGATGCAGGTCGGCATGGCCATCGCCGCCCTGCTGTTCTCGGCATCCATCGTGCGGGCGACGCGCGAGCTCTCCGAGGCGCTGGAGAAAGCCTTTCGTTTAACCCATGAAATGGAGCATGCACACCGCATTGCCAGCTATGCCGCACAGACCGACGAACTCACCGGCCTGAACAATCGCCGCGCATTTTTCGAGCACGCCCAACAACTCTATAGCTACTGCAAGCGCAATCAGCGCCCTCTTTGCGCCCTGGTGCTGGACATCGACCACTTCAAGCAGATCAACGACACACACGGCCACCAGGCCGGTGATGAGGTTCTGCGCCAAATAGGTGCAGTGATCCGGGCGTCCTTTCGCGAATCGGACGTCTACGGCAGGCTTGGCGGTGAGGAGTTCGCGGTACTGCTGGCAGATACCACCCTGGAGGCAGCGCTACGCATTGCCGAACAGCTCGGAAAATCGATTGCCGAGATGCCCTTGATGCTCGAAAAAACACGAACACAACGCCTTACCGCCAGCCTCGGGGTAGCCTCGGCGAGTGCCGAGGATATGGACCTGCACGACCTGTTGAACAATGCCGACAAAGCCATGTATCGCGCCAAGGCCCTCGGCCGCAATCAGGTGGTTGCGGCCGAGTAACCTCCTCGTCCTTTTAACGAGAATACTGGCGCTACCCCAACAACTCCCGCATTCGATACCACAACATTCCCAGCGCCAGCAGCGGCGAGCGCAAGGCCGGGCCACCGGGGAAGGTCATGTGCGGCACTTTGCTGAAGATGTCCAGGCCATGGCTGTGCCCGGCATGAATCGCTTCAGCCAGCAGTTTCGCGGTCCAGTGGGTGACGTTCAGGCCATGGCCTGAGTAGCCCTGGGCATAGAACACGTTCGGGTGCTGCTGCAAACGCCCGACCTGGGGAAAACGGTTGGCCGTAATGCCGATCTTGCCGCCCCATTGGAAGTCGATGCGCACGTCGGCCAGCTGCGGGAACACCTTGAGCATTTTCGGTCGCATGTAGCCGGCGATATCCGCCGGGTCGCGCCCGGAATAGTGACACGCGCCACCGAACAGTAAGCGCCGGTCAGCGGTCAGGCGGTAATAATCCAGGCCGACTTTCTGGTCACACAGGGCCAGGTTCTGCGGGATCAGCGCGTTGGCCACGGCAGGCGCCAGCGGCTCGGTGGTGATGATGTAGCTGCCAGCAGGCAGCACCTTGCCGCTCAGGCGCGGTTCCAGGTCGTCCAGGTGCGCGTTGCACGCCAGCACCAGGCTTCCCGCCTTGACCGTACCCTTGGCACAACGCACCTGTACCGTGTCACCGTGGATCAGTTCCAGCACCGGGCTTTGCTCGTAGATACATACGCCCAGTGATTCGGCCAGACGCGCTTCAGCCAAGACCAGATCAAGGGGATGAAGGTGGCCCGAGCCCATGTCCAGTAAGCCACCGGCATAGGCATCGGACGCCACGACCTGGCGCATGTGCTCTGGCCTGATCAGTCGGGTTTCATGACGGTAACCCAAGGCTGCGAGGCTTTCCTGCTCCTCGCTGAAGGCAGCGAACTGCGCAGGCGTATTGGCCAGCTCACAGAACCCCCAGCGCAGGTCGCAGTCGATCGCGTGTTCACGAATCCGCGTGCCGACCACCTCGACCGACTCAATACCCGCGCGCTGCAGATAGCGCACGCCCTCCTGGCCGACATGACGGACAAAGCCTGAAACATCATGACCGATGCCGCGAATCAATTGGCCGCCGTTGCGCCCACTGGCACCCCAGCCGACTCGCCTGCCTTCGAGCAGCACCACCGAGAGCCCACGCTGGGCCAGCTCAATCGCGGTGTTGACCCCGGTAAAGCCGCCGCCGATCACACAGACATCGGCGATAACATCTGATGCGAGCGCGGGATAGGCAGCCATGTGTTTCGCCGTTGCGTAGTAGTACGAACGGGCATGTTCCGACGACGTTGCCATGGTACGTGCTCGACTCATTGGTTGGATTTCACTTTGCTCCAGGCGCGGGTCATCAAGCGCATGATCGCAGGCGGCAGCGTTTGCGAGATGTACAGCTTGTCCAGCACGGCTTGCGGCGGGTAGACCTCCGGGTTGCTGGCAAGCTCGGCCTCCATGTACGCCTTGGACGCCGGGTTCGGGTTGGCATAACCAACGGTGCTGCTCACGCTGGCGATCACTTTTGGCTCAAGCAGGTAGTTGATGAAGGCATGGGCTTGTGTGGTGTTTTTGGCATCGGCGGGAATCGCCAGCAGGTCAAACCACAGGTTGCTGCCTTCCTTGGGAATGGCGTAGGCGATGTGAACACCGTTTTTTGCATCCTTGGCACGGTTGGCGGCCTGGAACACGTCACCTGAGTAACCCATCGCCACACAGATATCGCCGTTGGCCAGGTCCGTCACGTACTTGGAGGAATGAAAATAGGTGATGTACGGCCGCAAGGTCATCAGCTTGGCTTCGGCCTTCTTGTAGTCTTCAGGGCGGGTACTGTTCGGGTCCATGCCCATGTAGTTGAGTACCGCCGGAAACAGCTCATCGGCCGAGTCCATCATCGCCACGCCGCACTGGCTGAGTTTTTTCAGGTTCTCGGGCTCGAACAGCACGGCCCAGGAGTCGATGTGGTCTACACCCAGCACCTGCTTGACCTTGTCGACGTTGTAGCCGATGCCGTTGGTGCCCCACAGATAGGGCACCGAGTGCGCGTTACCGATATCGTTCTTTTCCAACAGCTTGAGCAGCGCCGGATCGAGGTTCTTCCAGTTGGGCAGCTCGGCGCGGTCCAGTTTCAGGAACGCGCCAGCATTGATCTGGCGTGCCAGAAAGTGGTTGGACGGCACCACGACGTCGTACCCGGTCCGCCCTGCCAACAGTTTGCCCTCCAGGGTTTCATTGGAGTCGAATACGTCGTAGATCACCTTGATCCCGGTTTTGCCCTGAAAGTCAGCGAGCGTGGTCTCACCGATATAGTCGGTCCAGTTGTACACACTGACACTTGGCTGAGCCTGGGCAAGCGTACCGAACAGCAAGGCAAAGCCCGCCGGAACAACGGTTTTCATAAGACGCATATCGACACCTTTCATATTGTTTTATCGATGGTTATGACGTGGCCGAAATCAGACGCTGAGCAACAGGAACTCACGCTCCCATGAGCTGATGACCCGCTTGAAGTTCTCGTGTTCGGCACGTTTCACCGCGACGTAACCGCGCACGAACTTACTGCCCAGGTAGCGCTCGATGGTCGGGCAGTCTTCCATGTGCGCCAGCGCATCCTCGATGGTGATCGGCAGGCGCAGGTTGCGGCGCTCATAGGCTCGGCCCTGCACGGCGGCACTCGGGTTGATCTGCTCGACCATGCCCAGATAGCCACAGAGCAAGCTGGCGGCAATCGCCAGGTAGGGGTTGGCATCCGCCCCTGGCAGGCGGTTTTCCACGCGCATGGCTTCAGGGCTGGAGGTCGGTACACGCAGGCCCACCGTGCGGTTTTCTTCGCCCCACTCTACGTTCACCGGCGCCGAGGTGTCCGGCAGGAAGCGGCGGAACGAGTTGACGTTGGGCGCGAACATCGGCAGTACTTTCGGGATGTACTTCTGCAGGCCGCCGATGTGGTGGAGGAACAGTTCGCTCATCTTCCCGTCGGCATCGACAAAGATCGGTTTTCCGCTGGCGATGTCCACAACGCTCTGGTGCAGGTGCATGGCACTGCCTGGCTCATCCCCTATCGGCTTGGCCATGAAGGTGGCGGTGACGTTGTGTTTGAGCGCAGCCTCGCGCATCGTGCGCTTGAACACGGTGATCTGGTCGGCCAGGTCCAGCGCATCGCCATGACGGAAGTTGATTTCCATCTGCGCCGGGCCGTCTTCGTGGATCAGTGTGTCGAGGTCCAGGCCTTGGGCTTCGCACCAGTCATAGACGTCTTCAAACAGCGGGTCGAATTCGTTGGCCGCGTCGATTGAAAACGACTGCCGACCACTTTCGGCACGGCCCGAGCGGCCCAGCGGGGCTTGTAGCGGCAGGTCCGGATCGTCGCAGCGCTGGGTCAGGTAGAACTCCATCTCGGGCGCGACGATGGGCTGCCAGCCTTTGTCGGCATACAGCTTCAAGACGTTCTTCAGGACGTTGCGCGGCGACAGTTCGATCGGGTTGCCGAGCTTGTCGAAGGTGTCGTGAATCACAATGGCGGTCGGCTCGATGGCCCACGGCACGGCATAGATCGCGTTTGAGTCTGGCCGACAGATCATGTCGATATCGGCTGGGTCGAGCAGGTCGTAGTAGATTTCGTCGTCGACGAAATCGCCGGTCACCGTCTGCAGCAGCACACTTTCCGGCAGGCGCATGCCCCGTTCATGCAGGAACTTGTTGGTGGGCGCGATCTTGCCACGGGCAATCCCGGTCAAATCGCTGACCACGCACTCCACTTCAGTAATCTTGTGTTCTTTCAGCCAGGCGGACAGCTGATCGAAAGGGGTATTCATAAAAACCTCGTTGTTGTTTTGGGGTGGCACCCGACATGGCGCCTTCTACGCATCGCGGGGTGCATGGCTTCCCCTGCATCGCGTTGAGGACTATCTTGGGCGAGCGATCGGGCTTCGATCTATCCACTTTGAACACAACAAAATGCACCAATGTAGTGCATTGAAGGTTTCCATGACATCGCTGAACCCCTTGCGTGTCCAGGCTTTTACCACCGCCGATGTTGCCGAACAGGTGCGTGCGACCCCTGGCTGGGCACAGCACTATCAGCAGATGTCCCCTGGGCATTTCGCGGGGCTGGTGCGCTGCCTGGACCTACAGGGCGTGGACGTCTACGAAGAACGCATGAACACTCGTGTAGAACAGAGCTTCAGCGCGCCCAGTGGCTCACTGGCGTTCTGTTTCGACCGCAGCGACAACAGCCTTTACGTGTTGAACGGCGAGAGCCGCAATATCTGGATCACTCCGGAGAACTACCAGGAAGTGGCCGTGGTGTTTGGCCCGGAGTTCGTTCGTGGGCACGGGCTGGATGTCGCCGCGATGGAAGGCCTGTTCATGGCGCCGCTCAACTCCCAGCAGAATGCCTTGTTCAGCAGCTGGCTGAGCAGCACCCTCACCCGACTCTCGCAAAGCCTCGACTCACCCGACGAGGGCGCACTGGCCGAGCAGTTGCTGGAAGACTGTTTGTTCATCCTCGACAACGCCTGTGCCCGCCTTGGGCAGAACGAGCTGTGGCGGCGCACCGAAGAGCGCAACATCATGCGCAGGGTATGCGAGTGGGCGGCGGACTCACCCGAGGAAACCGTCAACTTGCTGGAGCTCTCGCACATTGCGGGGGGATCGTTGCGCCAACTGCAGAGCGCCTTCAAAGCCTATACCGGCATGACCCCGACCCACTGGCTACGCCTGCGTCGCCTCAACGGCGCACGACGCGAACTGCTCAAGGCCCGCGATGTGACCGTGGCGGAAGTGGCAATGCGCTGGTCGTTCTGGCACCTGGGGCGGTTTTCCAGCAGTTACCAGGCACTGTTCAAGGAGCTTCCGAGTGAGACACTGAAGCGCAATGGGTTCCGCCTGCCCCTCAAACACGGCTAACCCGGCAGTGAATGGATGCGAACACCGGTAACCGGCAAGCATTCCGACCGGATGAGTCTATAGTGTGAAAGTTTCTTGCCACCTGCCTTGATGAGATTCGATGAACAGCTTTGACTGGCTACCCACAGACGCAATCCACCTGTTCTTTGTGCTGTTCCTGTCTTTCCTCATCGGGCTGGAACGCGAAGAGCACAAGACCAACAATGACCAGTATGCGTTTGGCGGCGTCCGTACCTATCCACTGATAGGCCTGATCGGTTACTCGATTGCAGTGTTGAACAGTGGCGAACTGCTGCCGCAAGCGTTGGGCTTTGCCGTTGTGGCCGCCTTCCTGTTACTGGCCTACTGGCACCGACTCTCCTCTACCGGATCACCCGGCATCACCTCGGAAATGTCCGGGCTGACCACCTACCTGGTGGGCGCCCTGATCTATCACGAGATGTTCTGGCTGGCCACCGCGCTGACCGTGTCGAGCATCATCCTCCTGGAGCTGAAGACACAGCTGGAAAACCTGGCTAAGCGCATTGAAACCACGGACATCCTGACCTTCGCAAAATTTCTCCTGCTGTCCGCAGTCATCCTGCCACTGTTGCCGAACACACCACTCACCCCGTTTCAGATCAACCCCTTCACCACCTGGCTTGTTGTGGTTGCTGTGAGCGCATTGTCGTATGGCAGCTATGTGTTGCAGCGCGTGACAAAAAACCAGAGCAGCGTGTTGATGTCGGCACTCGTGGGGGGCGCCTATTCATCGACTGTGACCACGGTGGTGCTTGCCAGGCGCTCGCAGCAGGAAGAACAGGCGCACCTTTATTCTGGCGCCATCCTGATTGCATCGGGCGCCATGTACTTGCGCCTGGCGGCACTCCTGGCCCTGTTCAACCGCGACCTGATGAGCCGCCTGGCACTTCCGTTCATCGTCCTGGGCAGTATGGCGATACTCATCGGTTGGCTATGGTCGCGAAAAGGATACGCCGGGGCGACGACGATAAAGCCACTTGAACCCAAGAACCCGCTGGAAATCAGTGCCGCGCTGCTGTTTGCATTTCTGTTTGTCGGCATGCTGGTGGCAACACACCTGGCAATCGAATACTTGGGGTCCGTGGGCATCTACTCACTGGCCTCGGTGATGGGCGTCACCGATGTAGACCCGTTCATTCTCGGCATGACGCAGTCTGCCGTGAGCAGCACCCCACTGTCGGTCGCAGCCTCCGCCATCATCGTTGCAGCGGCCAGCAACAACCTGGTCAAGGGGATCTATGCCTTCACCCTGGCCTCCCGCAAAGCGGGCGTGGAAAGCCTGTGCTTCCTGCTAGGCCTGGCAGCCGGGGGGTTGCTGCTCCTGCTGTAGCGCCGCATGAACAGCCACACGGTTGCGGCCTGCGGCTTTCGCGCTGTACAACGCCTGGTCCGCAGCCCGAATCAGCGCGATTGCTGAAGTAGTCGATATCGATCAGCAACTCAGCATTCTGTGCTTGAGGCATCAGCACATCGCTTATGATGCAAGCAGAGATGACGGCCAAGCGGAACAAGTCACCCCTTCGCGCAAAAAACGTTTCACCCCAGAGACTGCACGTCGACACACAGGCAAGGATCAACCCATGTTTTTCAACAAACGCGATCAGGCGAACATCGAGCGCCGCCTGGTGGCAACCCTGACCGAGGCCTGCGAGACGGCCAAGGCAGAAATCGTCGGGTTCTGCTGGCTAACCCACACGGTGGATTACCGGGCGTTCCCCTCCAGCCTGAAGGTGACCTGGGTCTTCGATACCCTGACCAACAAGCAACAGGCCCTGGCCAGCGGGCAAGGCGCGCGCATGGTTGAACTGACGGCAGCGGCGCTGGTTGAAGCCGGGATTGCCCTCGACCCCGTGTCGACACATGTGCACTACGACACCGAAGAACAATGCCAGCGCACCCATGCGGGAAACTGGCAACAGCGTTTGGCACGGGGTTGAAGCATGGCCAAGGATATCGAGAACCCGTGTATCGCCGTCTGCCAGCTAAGCGGCGACCTGTGCCTGAGCTGTGGTCGCAGCAAGGAAGACATCAAGAAATGGAAGCGCATGAAGCGGCCGGAAAAGATGGCCGCCGTACAACGCGCAACCCAGCGCCTGAAAAGCCTGCAAAAGAAACGCCCCTAAGCCAAATACCGAAAGCGCAGTGCTCCCTGTGGGAGTTGGCTTGCCAACGATGCAGGCGCCGCGCACGTACTGATACCCCGGCGCTCACGGCGTACCGAACATCGCGGTCCAGTAGATCCCCGCGTCACTCTTGGGGTCGACTGCGTAGGCTGCGCCCAGTTCGCGGAACCGTGGGTTCATCAGGTTGGCACAATGGCCAGGGCTCGCCAGCCAGCCGTCGACCACCTTGCGTACGGTGTCCTGCCCTGCGGCAATGTTCTCGCCAATCAGTTGGCCGCTGTAGCCTGCCAGTTCAGCCCGGTCACCCGGTGTACGGCCGTCGCGGTCCTTGTGATCGAAGAAATTGTTGTTGGCCATGGATCGGGTATGGCCTTCAGCCGCCGTTGCCAGTGTCGCATTCCAAACCAACGGTGTTGTCGCGCCAAAGGGCTGGGTGCCGCACTGGCGGGCCTGCGCACGTGCGCTGTTGATCTGTTCGAGGAGCTTCTGGCCCTCGGCTTGCCAGTCGCCCAGTCGCCCCGCCAGCAGCGGCCGGGCCAGCACGATGCGCCAGGCACGGTCTTCGCGGCTGACGCCGATATCGACGAACTGCGGGTCGAGCACAATCTGGCAGAAACTCTCCTGCACCGCCTTCATCGCCGCCTGCGCATCACGCGGCCCGGACAAGCTGATCGCCTGCACATTGACCATCGGGTACGAGGCTCGCGCCAGTGCTTGCTGCAGGTCACCGACACCACTGGCAGACAGCACCAGACGCGGATCGGCTGCAAGTGGCGGCAACTCTTGCGAGGCCTGCCCCGCACAACGCTGCACCTGGCTGCGGTAGGCATTGATCGACTGGACCAGTTGCGTCTCCTCGGTCGCGGCTGCCGTGGCGGCTAACACCAACCCTGCAGACAACGCGGCAAAACGCAAAGCGGATGATAGGACGCGCATGTAACTCTCCCTTTTTCTGATGGTGCTAATAATGCGCGAAATCACCCCCTGCGGCACAAGGGCTTTACTCAGGGCGCACCGAACACCATCGTCCAGTAGACCCCCGCATCGCTACGCGAGTTGGTCGCATAGGCCGCGCCAACCTGGGTAAACATCGGGTTCATCAGGTTGGCGCAGTGGCCAGGGCTGGCCAGCCAGCCCGCCATAGCCTTGCTTGCTGAACCTTGCCCGGCGGCGATGTTCTCGCCAATCTGCCGGCCACGGTAGCCAGCCGCCCATGCCCGGTCTGCGGGCATGTCACCATCAAGGTCCCGATGGGCCAGGTAGCTGCCGCTGGCCATCGACTGGCTATGCCCTTGCGCTGCGGCCCCAAGGGCACTACTCCAGGTAAGCGGCCGGGCGGCGGCAAACCGTTTACGACCACAGAGGCGCGGCTTTGCCCGCGCCGCATTGACCTGTGCCAGCAAGGTAGAGCCCGCTGCTCGCCGATCCTCCAGATGACCCTCGAGCAAGGGGCGCGCCAACACGACTCGCCACTCACTGTCGTCGCGACGGATGCCGATATCCGCGTACTGGTTATCGAGCAAGGCTGCGCAGTAATCACGCTCTAGCTGGTCGAACGCCTCATCAGCGTCGTAGGCGCCCACCAAGCGGATACTCCGTACTGAAACGGCCCGATAGCCGGAATCCTTCAACGCCTCGCGCATTTCACCGCGATAGCGAATCGGCAACGCCAGGCTCGACTTCAGCGCCAGTGGGGGCAAGGCGCGGCCCGCACTTCTGCTGCAACGCTGGGGATGAGCACGGTAGTCGTTGATCGCCTCCGCCAGCTGCTGTTCCCCGCGCGCATGGGCGGGGCTGGAAAGCAGCGGCAACAGCGGGACGAGGCAGAGCGAAACAATGCGGGAACAGTGGACGGCTTGGCGCATGAGGCAGACAGCTCTGAAGAGGTGACGACAGAAAAGGCAGTAACGCAGCCAAGGCAAGACATGCCAAGGCAGGGCCTAAGACTGGAGCCGCTGCACAAGGTTCATGGGGTGAAGGGTATTTTTTACCGAGGTGGCAAGGTCGCCAGCCGGGTCAGCGTCTTCAGGACGTCGTGGTACAGCGGCCCGAGGGCCGCTGTGAGCAGTACGGCGGGCAATGATGTCAGACGCTGAGTCCAGCCAGGCAGCGTTCGAGAATATCCAGACCTTCCTCGAACACCTCGGGTTCGATGGTCAGCGGCGCCAGCAGGCGCACGATATGCCGGTATTTGCCACTCGGCATGATCAACAGCCCCGCCTCGCGGGTGGTTTGCAACAACGTGGCCAGCGCCTGAGGTGCTGGCGAGCCGTCGGCATTTACCAACTCGATGCCGCGCATGGCGCCTGTGCCGGTCAGGCGCCCCAGGTAAGCGGACAAACCGGATGCTTTCCAGCGCTGATAACGCTCGACAATCGCCTTCTCTTGCCGCTCGCCCCAGGTGGCGAGGTTGCTGTCGCTCATTTGCTCCAGGCTGGCCAACGCCGCCGCACAGGCTATTGGGTTGCCTGAATAGGTACCGCCCAATGCGCCGCGCTGCAGCGTGTCCATCAATTGCCGACGGCCCACCACCGCGCCCAGCGGCACCCCGCCAGCAATACTCTTGCCCAGCAGCAGCAGGTCCGGCTCAATACCCAGGCGACCGAAGCCAAAACGCTGCCCGGTGCGACCGAAGCCAGACTGAATCTCATCGACAATCAGCAGAATCCCGCGCTCATCGCAGAACTGACGCAGGTGCCGGGCAAACGCTGGCTCCAGCGCCAGGAAACCACCCTCGCCCTGAATCGGCTCCAGGATAAAACAGGCCACCTCGTTGACGTCGATTTCGACACTGAACAGGCGCTCCATGGCCTTCAGCGCCTGATCGACACTGACGTCGTTGTCCGGGCTAGGGTATGGCAAGTGATAGACCGGCCCCGGCAACACACCAATGCCTTGTTTGTACGGGGCGACCTTGCCATTGAGGTTCAGGGTGGCCAGGGTGCGGCCATGAAAACCGCCGTCGAACGCCACCACTGCAGTGCGCCGGGTAACGCCCCGGGCAATTTTCAGGGCATTTTCGGCTGCTTCGGCACCACTGTTGGTGAGCATGCCACTGGCTGGGTAGCTCAGGCCGATGAACGCCACAAGCCGCTCCATCAACTGAAGGTAAGGCGTGTGCGGCACAGCGTTGAACGCCGAGTGGGTCAAGCGTGCCGCTTGCGCCTGAATCGCCGCCACCACCGCCGGGTTGCAATGGCCCAGGTTGAGCACGCCGATACCGCCGACAAAGTCGATGTAACGCTTGCCATCGACATCCCAGACCTCGGCATTGCAGCCATGATCGAGTTCGATCGGGTGAACTATTGCGATGGAATTGCTGATGGTTTGCGCAGGCATGACAAGCGCCGCTCCCGTGGCTTGAGGGTCGTGTATGGCGGCTATCTAAGCGAGTGACGGTGGCCTGGCACAAGCGAATAAAAATTCTACTGTCATTCCTAAAAGTATCGAATTTGGCGTCATCGGTCACAAAGCACTTAGCAAGAATGTTTTCCTTAAGACCTCGCACGGTCGTCCCAGGCACACCTTGAATTCCTCCAAGGAATGATGTTCTGAGTATTGCTCGTTTGTTGAAGCCCCGTTCGTCGACCAATACTGATCTGGATCAATTACCAGGACCAGGACGCAGTACCGACACGGAAGGTTTCCTTACTAACGATTGTTCAGCGCCGGCTCACCCCGAACGGACCTGTGAGCCAGGGGGCTGCTGAACCGAGGGTTGATGCATGAGTTCAAACAATAACAACCGCGGGCAACGCTCGCTCAAGCATGGCCTGACCACACGCCAGGTCTCGATGATCTCCATCGCAGGCATTATCGGTGCGGGTCTATTCATCGGCTCCTCCAACGCCATCGCCACCGCAGGCCCGGCCATCCTGATCTCCTACGCACTGACCGGCTTGCTGGTGCTGTTGGTCATGCGCATGCTCGGCGAAATGGCCGTTGCAAACCCGAACAGCGGTTCGTTTTCCACCTACGCCGGCGAGGCCATCGGCCCTTGGGCCGGCTTCACCATCGGCTGGCTGTACTGGTGGTTCTGGGTGTTGATCATCCCGGTCGAAGCCATCGCCGGTGCCGACATCCTGCATGCCTGGTACCCCGCCATCCCGTCCTGGGCCTTCACCTTCCTGATCATGATCACCCTGTCGGCCACCAACCTGATCAGCGTGCGCAATTTCGGCACCTTCGAGTACTGGTTCGCCCTGATCAAGATCATCGCCATTCTGGCCTTCATCGGCGTGTGCAGCGCGGCCGTACTGGGCTACTGGCCGCTGGCTGAAGTCTCGGGGGTCAGCCAACTGCTGAGCAATGGCGGCTTCATGCCGAATGGCTTTGGTGCGGTACTGGGCGGCATTCTGGTGACCATCTTCTCGTTCTTCGGCGCCGAGATCGTCACCATCGCCGCCGACGAAACCGAGAACCCCAAAGAGAAGATCCGCCGCGCCACCAACCTGGTGATCTACCGCATTGCGATCTTCTACATTTTCTCGATTTTCTTCATCGTCTCGCTGGTTGCCTGGAACGACCCACGGCTGCTGGAGGTCGGCTCGTTCCAGCGCGCACTGGAAGTGCTCAATGTGCCAGGCGCGAAACTGATCGTTGACCTGGTGGTGTTCGTCGCCGTGACCAGTTGCATGAACTCGGGCCTGTACACCGCATCGCGCATGCTTTACTCGCTGGGCGCACGCGGCGAAGCACCGACTGCAACCCGCTACATTTCGCGCAGCGGCGTGCCGACCGTGGCCGTGCTGATGTCCACCCTGGCAGGCTTCGTCGGCTGCCTGATCAACTACCTGTTGCCGGGCAAGGTCTTTGGCTTCCTGCTCTCGACCACCGGCGCCATCGCCCTGCTGGTATACCTGGTGATCGCGGTGTCACAACTGCGCATGCGTAAACAGCTGGAGCAGAAAGGCCAGACCCCGGTGTTTCGGATGTGGCTGTTCCCATGGCTGACCTGGTTCGTCATCGCCTTGATCTGCAGCGTGCTCGGCTACATGTTGTTCAGCGCTGCATATCGCTATGAAACCCTGATGACCGCAGCGGTCGCCGGCATCGTCCTGATGATCAGCCTGGTGCGCAAATCGAGCACGACAACACCTGCCACTGCTGCCGCGCAACGCGGCTAAGTGATTGACTGAGCTGGCGTTCGATGTTCAGATGCGCGCCAGTTTCAGGTGTCCTGCGCCGCCGTGCGCAGGGTGAAACGGGAAGCCGGTGCGTCTCTTTGACCAGTCCGGCGCTGCCCCCGCAACGGTAAGCGAGCGAGGCCTTCGACAGACCACTGTGCCACGGCATGGGAAGGTGAAGGCCTCATGACCCTCGCAAGCCCGGAGACCGGCCTGAAACCTTGTTTGGCAACCCCGCGGTGGGCGGGCGCAGGCCGGTGGGCGGGCGCCTGCGTGCTCGCCATGCCTCTATGCGTTATTCCCCCGGGATTCATTCATTCCTGTTTCAGCCTGGAACGACATGTCCCGCAATTACCTGTTTCACACCCTTGTGTCCTCTGCTTGCCTCTCGCTTTCGCTGCCGACACTGGCCACTGATGATACCGAGCGCATCCTCGCCCTGCCCTCGACAGCCATCACGGGCGATCGTGATAGCGAACGCGAAGCCATCACTCTGGCAACACCACTGCCGACCGGCTCCCGACTGAACCTCAGTGCGCTGGAGACGCCTGCCAGTACCAGCAGTCTCGATGCCGAGGCCATCGACGGGCGCAACAACCGCAGTGTGCAGGACGCGGTCAGTCGCTCGCCGGGCATCACCTCTGTGGGCACCCCGGGCAACGGCAACACAGCCCTTTCTGCCCGAGGCTTCAGCGGTCACAGCTCGGTGATGACCCTGTTCGACGGCTCGCGCTTGTACACCGGCGCAGGCACCCAGAGCTTCCCGGTAGACCCGTGGATGGTCGAACGCATCGACATCATTCGTGGCCCGGCCTCAGTGCTGTATGGCGAAGGGGCAACCGGGGCCGTGATCAATGTGATCCCGAAGAAGCCCTTCACCGGCGAGATCCGTAACCACCTGCGCCTGGGCTATGGCTCGTATGACCGCCAGCAATTGGGCCTGGACAGCGGTGGTTCGTTAAACGAGCGCCTGAGCTACCGGCTCACCCTCAACCGTGAGCAGAGCAACGGCTGGATTGATCGCGGCGACTCGGAAAACCTCGCCGTCAGTGCCGCGCTGCGTTGGGATGCCAGTGATGACCTGAGCTTCACCCTGGCCCATGAGCGTGGCGACAGTGAGCCGATGAACGACTTCGGTACTCCGCTGATCGACGGCCACTACCGCGACAGCCTGCGCAAAAAGAACTACAACCTCCACGACGCGGTACAGCGTTACCACGATGAATGGACGCGACTGAACAGCGACTGGTCGATCAACGAGAGCCTGACGGCCAGCAACCAGCTCTATTACATCAAGAGCCGCCGGCACTGGCGCAATGCCGAGGACTACAGCTGGGACAGCAGCCGCGACCAACTGCTGCGCCAGAGCTATCTGCACATCAAGCATGATCAGGAGCAAATCGGCGATCGCCAGAGCTTTTCCCTCGACCATACGTTGTTCGGCCTGACGAGCAAGACCGTGGTCGGTGCCGAATACAACCGGATTCGTTTCGACGTCGACAGCAATTCGCCGTACACCGACAACGGCGGCGACTACATCGACCCGTGGCAGCCGGCCCCGGGATACTTCAGCAGCCAGGACCCCACCCGCCCACAAACTCACAGCACCACCCAGACCTTTGCCCTGTTCGCGGAAAACCGCACGCAATTGTCAGAGCGCTGGTCGTTGGTCACCGGAATTCGCCGCGACCAGAACCATATCGACCGCGACAACCGGGTCGACGGCACGCGCAGCGACCGCAGCCTCGACGGTGGCAACTGGCGTGCCGGGCTGGTGTATGCAGTCACCGAGCAGCTGTCGCTGTACGGCCAGTACTCCACCAGTGAAGACGGGGTTGGCGACCTGATCAGCCTCAGCCCGGCTGCACAGCAGATGGACCTGACCGAGTCGAAGCAAACCGAACTCGGCCTCAAGCAGCAGTTCTGGAACGGCCGCGGCGAGTGGACGCTGGCGGCTTATCAGATCGTGAAAAAGAAGCTGCCGGTGGTCACCGACAGCCACACGCGACTCACCCAGCAAGTCGGCCAGCAGTCTTCCGAAGGCCTGGAGGCGACCCTGGAGCTGGCCCTTGCGCAGCAGTGGCACGTCTCGGCAAACGCCTCGCTGGTGCGTGCCGCGTATGATGACTTCGACGAGGTGGTGGCCGGTAATATCGTGTCCCGCTCGGGCAACCGCCCGATCGGTGTACCACGGCGCACCGCCAACCTCTGGCTCAGCAAGGCCTTGCGCAACAACCTCGATGCCGGGCTGGGCCTGCGTTACGTTGATGCGCGCTATGCCGATACCGCCAACACCGCAACGGTACCGGGCTACACCGTGATCGATGGGAATCTCGGCTGGCAACTGCTGCCGGAGGTGCGTTTGGGCCTGCAACTGAATAACCTGCTCGACCGCCGCTATGCCGTCACGGCCCATAGCACTGAGCAATGGCTGATGGGGGCGCCGCGCTCGTACTTCGCCACCCTCGATTACCGTTTCTAAGGCACAAGGAACCGCCGCTCATGACCGCATTGAATATCCACCAACTGCGCTGGACGCCGGCAGCACTCGAGCGTCGTCAGCACTGGTTGCTGCACGGTATCGACCTGCACGTGGCGGCCGGTGAGTTCGTCGGTCTGATCGGCCCCAATGGCAGTGGCAAGACCAGCCTGTTGCGCTGCGCCTACCGCTTCAACCTGCCCTTGGCCGGGCATGTCAGCATGGACGGCACTGACCTCTGGCAGCAGCGCCCGCGCTGGAGCGCGCAACGCATCGCCGTCGTGCTGCAGGAGTTTCCCCAGGCGTTCGGCCTTACCGTGGCTGACGTCGTGGCCATGGGCCGCACGCCCCACCAGGGGATGTTTGCCGGCGACAACCAGGCAGACCGCCAGCTGATCGCACAGACCCTCGACGCGGTTGGCCTGGGCAACCTTGATCAACACGATTTCGCCACCCTTTCCGGTGGCGAAAAACAGCGCGTGCTGCTGGCCCGTGCACTGGTGCAGCAACCGCAACTGCTGATACTCGACGAGCCGACCAACCACCTCGACCCACGCTACCAACTGGAACTGCTGGGCCACTTGCGCCGCCTGGGCTTGAGCACCCTGGCCAGTTTCCACGACCTGAACCTGGCTGCGGCATTCTGCGACCGCCTTTACGTCATCGACAACGGCTGCATTGTCGCCAGCGGCACACCGGCCGAGGTACTGACGGCCGAACGCCTGCACCAGGTATTCGGTGTGCATGCACTGGTCGACACCCATCCACTGGCCGGCTACCCGCGCATTACCTGGATCACCGAACCATGAAACGAGCGCTTCCCTACCTCGCCTGGCTTGCGCTGCTGCCGGCCCTCTCGACCCAGGCCAGCCATTACCCGCTGAGTGTGCAGAGCTGCAACCGCCAGGTCACGTTCAAGCAGGCGCCGCAGCACGTGGTCAGCCATGACATCAACCTGACCGGGATGTTACTGGCCCTCGGCCTGCGCGAACGCATGGTCGGCTACACCGGCGTCAGCGGCTGGAAAACCCTCGACCCGAGGCTCAGCACGGCCCTCGAGGGTGTGCCGGAACTCGCCAGCCACTACGCCAGCGAAGAGAACCTGCTGGACGCGGGTGCCGACTTCTTTTTCGCCGGTTGGGGCTATGGCATGCGGATTGGCGGCCCGCTCACCCCGGCCAGCCTTGAACCGCTGGGGATCAAGGTCTATGAACTGAGCGAGTCCTGCTCGCGGATCATGCCGCAACGCGAGGCCAGCCTTGACGACCTGTACCGTGACCTGGGCAATCTCGGGCGAATCTTCTCGGTCGAAGCCCGCGCCGAGGCGTTGATCAACGAGCTGCGCCAACGTATCGCCCGGGTTCAGGCGCGGCTGACGGCAACGAACGAAACGCCGCGCGTATTCCTCTATGACAGCGGCGAAGACCGCCCCATGACCTCTGGGCGCCTGGGTATTCCACAGGCGCTATTGACGACGGCAGGTGGCCAAAACGTGATGGACGACATCGCCGCCAGCTGGACCCAGGTCAACTGGGAAAGTGTGGTCGAACGAGACCCCGAGGTCATCCTGATCGTCGACTATGGCCCACGCACCTGGCAACAGAAGCGTGATTTCCTGCTGCAGCACCCGGCCCTGCAGGGCGTGAGTGCAATCCGCACGCAACGCTTTATCGTGCTGCCCTATGTGGCGGTGACGCCGTCCGTGGACAACGCCGAGGCCATCGAAACCATCGCCAACGCCCTGCATCCGCAGACCGTGGCGCGGGCAGGTCAGTGATGCCGATACGTAGCGTGGCGGCGTACCGCCTGTTGGTGTTTGGGTTACTGGGCGTGCTGCTGGTGTCGTGCCTGACGGCGCTGGCCTTTGGCTCGGCGAGCGTACCGTTGGCGTACGTCTGGGGGATTGTTGGCGAGCAGTTGGGGCTAAGCGGTGGCGGTGACTGGACGCAGGGCCAGTCACGCATCGTCTGGCTGATTCGTGCACCACGGGTGGTGCTGGGCGCACTGGTTGGCGCCGGCCTGGCCCTGGTCGGTACCGCCCTGCAAGCCGTGACTCGCAACCCGCTGGCCGACCCGCACCTGCTGGGGGTCAGCTCCGGCGCGGCGCTGGGCGCAGTACTGGTGGTGCTGTTCCTCGGCGATTTTGCCGGGGTGTTCAGCCTGCCGCTGGCCGCCTTCATCGGCGCCTTGGGCAGCATGGCCCTAGTGCTGGCGGTAGCCAATCAACAAGGCCGAATGAGCAGCGAACGGTTGTTGCTGGCTGGGGTGGCGGTGTCGTTCGTGCTGATGGCACTGGTCAACCTGCTGCTGTACACCGGCGACCAACACGCCAGCAATTCGGTGATGTTCTGGATGCTCGGCGGGCTTGGCCTGGCACGTTGGGAGATGCTCTGGCTGCCGGCACTGTGCTTGCTGCTCGGCCTGCTCGCCTTGCTGGCCCTGGCCCGTGGCTTGAATGCATTGATGAGCGGAGAACACACAGCCGTGAGCCTGGGGTTCAATGTCCAGGCGGTACGCGTGCAGGTATTCGTCTGCACGGCATTGCTGACCGGGGTGCTGGTGGCGTTGTCCGGGGCGATTGGTTTTGTCGGGTTGATGCTGCCGCACCTGGCCCGGCGCCTGGTGGGCGCCGAACACCGGCGACTGCTGCCGGTCAGCGCCTTGCTCGGCGGTTTGTTTCTGGTCTGGGTGGACGTTGCCGCCCGCACCCTGATCGCCCCGCAAGACTTGCCCATCGGCATCGCCACGGCAGCGATTGGCGGGGTGTTCTTCATCGCCCTGCTACGGCGCCGATAGGTAAGCCAGCTTTGCTGGCGATCCAGAAGCCGCGCACAGGGCGTGAGAACACAATGACTACCCAGGCAGGGTGTAGCGTTCGGCAAAGTACTGACGGAAAAACTCCACCGCAACGCGAACCTTCGCCGAACTGGCCAGCGGCGAAGCGTACACCGCCCAGATATCCGCCGGCTGGTGGTACTCGCTGAGCACCTGCACCAACCGCCCTGCCGCCAGGCTGTCGTGCAGGTCCCACCAGGAGCGCAGCAGTATCCCGCGACCATCCAGGCACCACTGGTGGGCCACTTCGCCATGGTTGGTCGACAATGTGCCAGTCACTCGCACGCTCTCCTCACCCTGCTGGCCTTCCAGTTGCCAGATCCCGAACGGGTGGTCACGTTCCTTGATCACCAGGCAGTCATGGCTGGCCAGTTCCGCCAGGGTTCGCGGCGTGCCACAACGTTCGAGGTAGTCTGGGGAGGCACAGAGCACACGGCGGTTCTTCGCCAGTGGCTTGGCGATCAGGTTCGGGGCGATGGTGTTGCCCACGCGGATATCCAGGTCGACCCCTTCGTCGATCAAGTCAACCAGGCGGTCATGCACGTCCAGCCGGATATCCAGCTTCGGGTAACGTTCGGCCAGCTCCGACAAGGCCGGGGCAACGAAACGCCTGCCCAGCCCCAGGCTGCTGGCAATGCGCAGTTGCCCTACCGGCTCGCGGTGCTGGGCACTGATGTCGTCACCCATGCGCTGCACCGCATCAAAGATATGCAGCGCCCAGCGGTAGACGCGCTCGCCCTCTTCACTCACCGACACACGCCGGGTGGTGCGGTGCAGCAACCGAACCCCCAGGTTGTCTTCAAGCACGCGAATGCGCTTGCTGATGAACGCGGCAGACATTCCAAGCTCATCGGCAACTGCCGCAAAGCTGGCACGTTTGGCGACCTGAACAAAAATGGTCAGGTCTTCAAGGCTGGGCATATTGTTCACGATACGTGCACTAAGAATCCATGATTGACGAGATTATCTCTAAGCGAAGCCCTTATAGCATGGTCCGCACCTGTTCCCTAGACAACGAGTGTGTCCCCCATGAGCAAGACATTCCGGATCGCCGCAATCCCTGGCGATGGCATCGGCAACGAAGTTCTCCCAGAAGGTATCCGCGTGGTCGAAGCGGCTGCGCGCAAGCACGGCCTGAACCTTGAGTTCGAATTCTTTGAGTGGGCCAGCTGCGACTACTACCTGGCGCACGGCAAGATGATGCCGGACGACTGGTTCGAGCAGCTCAAAGGTTTCGATGCGCTGTACTTCGGCGCAGTCGGCTGGCCGGACAAAGTACCGGACCATATTTCCCTGTGGGGTTCGCTGCTCAAGTTCCGTCGCGACTTCGACCAGTACGTGAACATTCGCCCGGTTCGCCTGTTCCCTGGCGTGCCGTGCCCACTGGCCGGGCGCAAACCTGGCGATATCGACTTCGTGGTGATCCGCGAAAACACCGAAGGCGAATACTCGTCGCTGGGCGGGCGGATGTTTGAAGGCACCGAGAATGAGTTCGTCCTGCAGGAGTCGGTGTTCACCCGCCGTGGTGTCGACCGCATCCTCAAGTACGCCTTCGACCTGGCCCAGACCCGCGAACGCAAGCACCTGACTTCAGCGACCAAATCCAATGGCATGGCGGTCAGCATGCCGTACTGGGATGAGCGTACCGCCGCCATGGCTGCGCACTACCCTGACGTCAGTTGGGACAAGCAGCACATCGACATCCTCTGCGCACGTTTCGTCCTGCAGCCAGAGCGCTTCGACGTGGTGGTGGCCTCCAACCTGTTCGGTGACATTCTCTCCGACCTGGGCCCGGCCTGCGCCGGCACCATTGGCATCGCGCCGTCGGCCAACCTCAACCCGGAACGCAAATTCCCGTCGCTGTTCGAGCCGGTACACGGCTCGGCGCCGGACATCTTCGGGCAGAACATCGCCAACCCGATTGCCATGATCTGGTCCGGTGCACTGATGCTTGAATTCCTTGGCAATGACGGTGCCGACCCACGCTACCGCGCCGCCCACGACGACATCCTCAAGGCCATTGAACAGGTCATCGCCGACGGTGACACCACCCGCGACATGGGCGGCAACGCGTCCACCCAGCAGGTCGGCAAGGCGATCGCCGAACTGATCGGGGCCTGATCACCCAGGGCCGGTTGTCAGGATTGTCCGACAACCGGCCTTCGCGTGCTTGCAGTCCTCGACGATTCTATGCAAACTGTTAACCGAAAGATTCACGTTAACTTTTGGTTAACGACAAGGAGGTAGAGGTACCGCAGTACCCCGGACTTGCTCCGGGCCAAGCACTACGTACGCCAACGTCCAGGAGACGATGATGTCCCACAAAAATAAAAAGATTGATGTGTTTCTGATTACCGTGAGCCTGATTGCCGTGCTGCTCACTGTCATCGGGTTAGCCTTGTTCCCCACCCAGGCCGAAACCACGGCCAACCTGTTGTTCGAGTTTTCCACCCGCACCTTCGGTACCAGCGTGCAGTTGCTGGTGTTCATCAGCTCCCTGGCGGTGCTGTACCTGGCCTTCAGCAAGTACGGCAACATCCGCTTCGGCAGTGGTAAACCGGAATACTCCACGACCACGTGGGTATTCATGTTCATCTGCGCCGGCATGGGCTCCTCGACCCTCTACTGGGGCGTCATGGAATGGGCCTACTACTACCAGACGCCGGGCCTGAACATTGTTCCGCAGTCGCGCCAGGCACTGGAATACAGTGTCAGTTACTCGTTCTTCCACTGGGGCATCAGCGCCTGGTCGATCTACGCGCTGGCATCCCTGGCCATGGCCTACCACTTCCATGTCCGCAAGAAGAGCGGCCTGAACCTGGCCTCGATCGTTGAAGCGGTAACCGGCTTCAAGGCCACCGGCCCGGTCGGTCGCACCGTGGACCTGATCTTCCTGCTGACCATGATGGGCGCACTGACGGTATCCCTGGCCCTGACCGCCTCGACCCTGACCCGAGGCCTGGCTGACCTGGCCGGCACGCCCAACACCTTTACCGTGCAACTGATGGTGATCGGTGCCGTGGCAGTGCTGTTCTCGCTCAGTTCCTACATCGGCATCGATGGCGGCCTGCAGCGTCTGAGCAAGATGGTCTGTATCGGCGCGCTGGTGTTTGCCGGTGTGGTACTGCTGGTCGGCCCAACGCAGTTCACCATCAACAACACGGCCAACGCCGTCGGCATCATGATCCAGAACTACGTGCACATGAGCCTGTTCACCGACCCTGCCGGTGACGGTGCATTTACCCGTAACTGGACGGTGTTCTACTGGCTGTGGTGGGTGTCCTACGCACCGGGCGTGGCCATGTTCGTGACCCGCGTTTCCCGTGGCCGGCAGATCAAGGAAGTGGTCTTCGCCCTGCTGCTGGGTGGCAGCTTCGGGTGCTGGTTCTTCTTCGGCGCACTGGAAAGCTACAGCATGCACCAGTTCATCACGGGTGCCATCGACGTGCCGAAAATCCTGACGGAACAAGGTGGCGAAAGCGCCGTGAGTGCGCTGCTGACCGCCCTGCCGCTGGGCAAGGTGTTCCTCGCCGTGTACCTGTTCATCATGGCCGTTTTCTGCGCCTCGCACATGGACGCTGCTGCCTATGCGGTCGCAGCCACCAGCACCCCGAACCTGCGCGAAGGTGAAGACCCAACGCCAACCCACCGCCTGTTCTGGTGCCTGGTGTTGACCCTGGTGCCACTGGCCATGCTGTTCGCCAAGGCTTCGCTGTCGACCATGAAAACCGCTGTCGTGCTCACTGCGATCCCGTTCATGCTGATCCTGCTGGTGAAGATCTACGGCTTCTTCAAATGGATGCTTCAGGACTACAGCCATGTGCCGGCATACCGCATCGAAGAAGAAGCGGCGCGGCTGGCAGGTGAATCCCCTGAAGAAAAAGCCCCGGCCCCTGCGGTTGTCGCAACGCCGTAACCACGGCGACGGTCTGCTCGCCCTCAGGGACCGAGGCGGCAGGCTATTTTTTTTGCCCTGCTTGTTAACCAATAGATACTCGTTAACCAACAAGTAAAAAGTACGACGCTAACGCGTCAGTGCCTGTAAGAGGAAACCACCATGAACGATTTCAAACGTCTGCCCGCCGACTTCTGCAGCAACGCCGATGAAGCCTTTACCATTCCGGCGAACTTCTACACCCAGCAATCGGTGTTTGAGCACGAGAAAGAAACGATCTTCGCCCATAGCTGGATCTGTGTGGGCCACCGCAGCGAAGTCGCCGAAAACAACGCCTACATCACCCGTGAAGTGATCGGCGAAAGCATCATCGTTGTTCGTGGTCGTGACAGCGTGCTGCGCGCTTTCTACAACGTCTGCCCACACCGTGGTCACCAGCTGCTCAGCGGCAGCGGCAAGGCCAAGAACGTCATCACCTGCCCTTACCACGCCTGGACCTTCAAGCTCGATGGCGAGCTGGCCCATGCCCGTAACTGCGAAAACGTGGTGAACTTCGACAAGGAAAACTCCACCCTGGTGCAGTTGCGCGTCGAGGAGTACGCCGGTTTCATCTTCATCAACATGGACATGGAAGCCGGCACCGTTGAAGAACAGCTGCCTGGCCTGGAGGCGCGCATGCGTCAAGCCTGTGCGGTCATTGATGACCTGCACCTGGCTGCCCGCTTCGTCAGCGACACCCCGGCCAACTGGAAGTCGATCGTCGACAACTACCTGGAGTGCTACCACTGCGCGCCGGCCCACCCAGGCTTCGCCGACTCGGTAGACGTTGGCCAGTACACCCACACCACCTTCGGTAACTGGACCCTGCAATACGGTCTGGCCAAACCGTCGGAGCAGTCGTTCAAGTTCGACGATTCGGTGAAAGACCCATCCTTCGCCGGTTTCTGGACCTGGCCATGCACCATGTTCAACGTACCGCCAGGTGCGAACTTCATGACCGTGATCTATGAGTTCCCGGTCGATGCTGAAACCACACTCCAGCATTACGACATCTACTTCCTGAACAAGGACATCACCGAAGAGCAGCAGAAGCTGATCGACTGGTACCGCGAAGTGTTCCGTCCTGAAGACCTGCGCCTGGTGGAAAGCGTGCAGAAGGGCCTGAAGTCGCGTGGCTACCGTGGTCAGGGCCGGATCATGGCCGACCGTCAGCGCAGCGGCATGAGCGAGCACGGCATTGCCCACTTCCACAACCTGATCGCCGTCGCCCATATCAACGACTGACCCTGCCAGCCGCCGACCTACGGGTCGGCGGCGGTATACGGAGTGCCTTGCGTGAAACTTAACGATTCCAAACTGTTCCGCCAGCAAGCCTATATTGCTGGCGCCTGGTGCGAGGCCGATGACGGTCGCCACCTGGCCGTGACCGATCCGGCCAATGGCAACGTGCTCGGCAACGTACCGCTGATGGGCGGCGCCGAAGCGGTGCGGGCCATCGAAGCCGCTGAAGCCGCACTGGACGGCTGGCGCGGGCGCACCGCCAAGGACCGCGCGCAGGTACTGCGCCGCTGGTTCGAGCTGCTGCTGGAACACGAACAAGACCTGGCCCAGTTGATGACCCTGGAACAGGGCAAGCCGCTGCACGAAGCCCTGGGTGAAATTCGCTACGCCGCCTCGTTTGTCGAGTGGTTCGCCGAAGAAGGCAAACGTGTCTATGGCGATGTCATCCCAAGCCCGGCCAGCGACAAGCGTCTGCTGGTGATCAAGCAAGGCATCGGTGTCTGTGCCGCCATCACCCCGTGGAACTTCCCGGCGGCGATGATCACGCGCAAAGTCGCCCCGGCACTGGCCGCCGGTTGCACCATCGTGGTCAAGCCGGCCAACGAAACCCCCTTCTCGGCCCTGGCCCTGGCCGAACTGGCCGAGCGCGCTGGCGTACCGGCGGGCGTGTTCAGCGTGGTCACCGGTGATGCGCCGGCCATTGGTGCGCAACTGACCCGTCACCCGGCCGTGCGCAAACTGAGCTTCACGGGTTCGACCCCGGTTGGCCGCATGCTGATGGGCCAATGCGCCGAAACCATCAAGAAGGTGTCACTCGAGCTGGGCGGCAACGCGCCGTTCATTGTGTTTGAAGACGCCGACATCGACGCCGCCGTGGAAGGTGCCCTGATAGCCAAGTACCGCAACGCCGGGCAAACCTGCGTCTGCGTGAACCGCTTCTATGTGCATGACCGCGTGTATGCACAGTTCACCGAGCGCTTCGTCGAGCGCGTACGCGCCCTCGGCGTCGGCCATGGCCAAAGCGACGGCACGCAGGTCGGACCGCTGATCAGCGACAAGGCCGTGGCCAAGGTCCAGAGCCTGATCGACGACGCGGTGAGCAAAGGCGCCGAAGTCGTACTCGGTGGCAAGGCCCATGCCTTGGGCGGAAATTTCTTCGAACCGACCGTGCTGGCCAACATTGGCCCAGGCATGGAACTGCTGGACGAGGAAATCTTCGGCCCAGTGGCGGCACTGGTGCGTTTCTCCAGTGATGAAGAGGTGATCACCCTGGCCAACGACACCCTCTATGGCCTGGCTGCGTACTTCTACAGCCGTGACCTGGCACGGGTCTTCAAGGTGGCCGAGCGCCTGGAGTACGGCATGGTCGGGGTCAATACCGGGCTGATCTCCAACGAAGTCGCCCCCTTTGGCGGGGTCAAGCAATCCGGCCTGGGCCGCGAAGGCTCGAAGTACGGCATCGAGGATTATCTGGAAATCAAGTACCTGTGCCTGGCCGTTTGAACAGGCATTGAGTTACAGCGCGCGGCAGGGCCTGCCGCGCGTTGCTGCAGTCGAGGTGAACCATGGCCAACCCCTATGAAATGTTCAACGTGCGGGTAACCGCAGTAGAGCAAGCAACACCCCTGATCAAGCGCTTCACCCTGGCGCGCGACGATGGCGCAGCGATGCCAGCCTTTACCGGTGGTAGCCACATCATCGTACAAATGCAGGGTGCCGACGGCAGCCAGTTCAGCAATGCCTACTCGCTGATGAGCGACCCACGCGACACCCGCAGCTACCAGATCGGCGTACGCCTGGAAGAGCAGTCCAAGGGTGGATCGGCGTTCATGCATCAACAGGTCGAGGTCGGCAGTACCTTGACCATCTCCAGCCCGAACAACCTGTTCGCCCTGGACCCGACCGCCGGACGCCACGTGATGATCGCCGGCGGTATCGGCATCACGCCGTTCCTGGCGCAACTGCATGAACTGGAAGGTGGCGACACCGACTACGAATTGCACTACGCCTTCCGCAGCCCGGAGCACGGCGCCTTCCAGGATGACCTCTCGAGCGGCCCCCATGCCGGGCGTACCCGGTTCTATATCGACAGCCTGGGGCGCAAGCTCGACCTGGCCGCACTCTGCGCAGGCCTGACGGACGATGCCCACCTCTATGTCTGCGGGCCCAAGCCACTGATCGATGCGGTGATCGCCACTGCCGCCAAGGCCGGCATCGCCGAGCGACGCGTACATTGGGAGCAATTTGCCGCCACGCCGGCCACCGGCGCGGCATTCACCGTGGTGCTGGCCCGTTCCGGCCAGGAGCTGCTGGTGGAAGAAGGCATGACCATCCTGCAGGCCATCCAGAAGTCCAAGGCCGCCAACGTCGAGTGCCTGTGCCGGGAAGGCGTATGCGGTACCTGCGAAACGCGGATCATCGACGGCGAGGCCGAACATTTCGACCAATACCTGAGCGATGAAGAAAAAGCCGCCCAGCAGAGCCTGATGGTCTGTGTGTCGCGGGCCAAATCGGCACGCCTGGTGCTGGACCTGTAACACCGCCTCACCGACAAGCCAGCCCCAACCCTGTGGTCCTGTGATCCTGTGGTAAAGGGGTGCTGGCTTGTCGGCGCAGCAAGCCCCCCTGACGACTGACACTGGCGCACACCGTCAACCTCAAGTTGACAGCTTAGGTATACTGCAGGCTCTGTACCTGACCAGGACACCCCTGCGCATGATGGAAAACAGCTTCGCGTTTCGCCTGAAAGAATTGCTTGAACACCACAAACTCACCTTGCAGGCGGTGGGTACGGCATTGGGCATTTCGCGTACGGCGGTACACAAATGGACCCGTGGCGGCGAAATCGATTACGACAACCTGCGCAAGCTGGCAGCCTTCCTCAAGGTCAACTGGATCTGGCTGCGTTATGGCGAAGACGCGCTGCAGGATGTGCAGACTACCCAGGTGGTCGAACTGCCGATGACCGATCTGCGTCGCCGCTATACCGCCGAGATCATGGAAAGCGAAACCCGCATGAAGCTGGCCCAGGAAGGCGCCCGCATCGTGACCTGGGAATGGAACCTGATCAGCGACGAAGTCACCTATTCACCTAACGTCGAAGCGGTCTACGGCTGGCAAGTCAACCGTAACGAGGACTTCTGGGTTCACCTGCCCGAAGAGGATGTCCTCAACATGCAGGCCATGTACGCCCAGGCCGTGGCTGAAGGCACTGGCTGCGAGTGTGACTTCCGCATCTACCAACCCGACGGCGAACTGCGTTGGATCTCTTCGCGTGCCACGGTGGTCCGCGACAGCGCCGGGCGTTCGATCAGGATGGTCGGCATCAGCATGGACACCACGGATCGCAAGGTGGCTGAAGAAGCATTGCGCAACAGTGAAGAACGCTTTCGGGCGATCTTCGAGCTGGCCTGGGGCGCCCTCGCCTACATTGATCTGGACGGCACCTGGAAGCGGGTCAACAGCAGTTTCTGCGAGCTGTTGGGCTACCGCGCCGAAGCACTCTATGGCATGACCTTCCAGCAACTCACCCACCCTGACGACCTGGCGACCAACCTGACACTGCTGCAGCGTCTGTTGGCCGGCGAGATCGACCGCTATGTCGTGGAAAAGCGCGTGCGCCATCAAGACGGGCATTATGTCTGGGTACGGGCGCGTACCGCCCTGCAACGCTGCCAGAACGGTGAGCCGGAACAACTGATCAGTGTGTACGAGGACATCAGTGCCCAGCGCGAAGAGCAGGCGCGCCTGCAGGCACGCATTGCCGACCTGGAAGCCCAGTTGGCGGCAACACACTGACCCCGTTCAGAGGCAGGTGGCCAAGGCGGCCATGCGACGCTGGGCAACCGCGTCAGGCTTCACCGCGTAGTAGTTGACGCGCGAGGCCGCCCCTTGGCTCTGGATGTCTGCAAACGACTCCGCACCGCGAGTGTAGACAGTAAAGCCGCCCTGCTTGCCGGGTTCCAGGTAACCACTGGCATCGACACCGAACACGGCTTCGTCCTGCCAGGAAAACTGAATGCACTGGGCAACGACGTCCGCCGACTTGGCCGATGAAAACGTTTTGCCCGGTGTCTTGCTTCGTGCTTCATCCATCGTCGAGGACGCACAGCCCGCCAACAACGCTGCGGCAACAACCGCGATGACTACCCGCATGGTCCATCCTCTTTGAGAAAACGCGACTGTATCACTGCGCGGGGCTGATGAGCGTGCCTGCCCGTGAAAACCTCCAGCCGGGCCTGTACATGCGTCACCGATAGAGCGTGTCGATGGCGCCATCGACAAGGTCAATTAGTCTTACATTTAGTAAGGCAATAGACTGCGGCGCAAGCGCGCACTCAGCCCTGCGCAGAATGGGCACCGGCGCACCCTCTGATTTCCAGCCTGTAAACCGAAGACCACCATCGACATGTTGCTGTCGGGCCTGGCCCCGACGCGCAATGCCTGACGTCGTCTGTATAAGGAGATAACCATGGGTCTTGGCAGAAGACAGTTCTTCAAGCTCTGTACCGTCGGCGCTGCCACCGCCACTTGTGCCACCCTCGGCTTCGCTCCCGGCGTAGCACAAGCGACCCAGTCGCGGCAGTACAAGCTGCTGCGCGCCAAGGAAACCCGCAACAACTGCACCTACTGCTCGGTGGGTTGCGGCATCCTCATGTACAGCCTGGGCGACGGCGCGAAGAACGCCAAGGCCCGCATTTTCCACATTGAAGGCGACCCGGACCATCCGGTCAGCCGTGGCTCGTTGTGCCCGAAAGGGGCCGGGCTGGTGGACTACATCCACAGCGAACAACGCCTGCTCTACCCAGAGTACCGGGCGCCGGGCTCGGACAAATGGCAGCGCATCAGCTGGGAACACGCCATCGAGCGCATCGCCCGCTTGATGAAGGACGACCGCGACGCCAACTTCATCGAGAAAAATGCCAAGGGCACCACGGTCAACCGCTGGCTGAGTACCGGCATGCTCTGCTCCTCGGCCGCCAGCAGCGAGACCGGCTCACTCGATCAACGCTTCACACGCGCCCTGGGCATCCTCGGTACCGACAGCCAGGCGCGGGTCTGCCACGCCCCGACCGTGTCAGCCCTGGCGCCGACCTTTGGCCGTGGCGCGATGACCAACAACTGGGTCGACATCAAGAACGCCAACGTGGTGATGATCATGGGTGGCAACCCTGCCGAAGCGCACCCGGTAGGCTTCAAGTGGGTGATAGAGGCGAAGATCCGCAATGGCGCTAAGGTCATCGTGGTCGACCCACGGTTCAACCGCAGTGCCTCGGTAGCGGACATCTACTCGCCGATCCGCGCGGGCTCCGACGTGACCTTCCTGATGGGCGTGGTCAACTACCTGATCAGCCACGACAAGATCCAGCATGAATACGTACGTGCCTACACCAACGCCAGCCTGATCGTCCGCGAGGACTACCACTTCGACGATGGCCTGTTCAGTGGTTACGACGCGCAGAAGCGAGCCTACGACCGCAGTTCATGGACCTACGAACTGGACGCGCAAGGCTATGCCAAGCGCGACCTGACCCTGAGCCATCCACGGTGCGTGTGGAACCTGCTCAAGGCCCATGTCAGCCGCTACACCCCGGAGATGGTCACCACGGTTTGCGGCACACCCAAAGACGATTTCCTGAAGATCTGCGCGATCCTGGGTGAAACCAGCGCCCCGGACAAGACCGCGACCTTCCTCTACGCCCTGGGCTGGACCCACCACACCAACGGCGCGCAGATGATCCGTGGCTCGGGCATGATCCAGTTGCTGCTGGGCAACATCGGCATGGCCGGTGGCGGGGTCAACGCCTTGCGCGGGCACTCCAACATCCAGGGCTACACCGACCTGGGCCTGCTTTCGCTGCGCTTGCCGGGTTACATGAACCTGCCGTCCGACGCGCAAACCGACCTTGAAACCTACCTCAAGCAGATCACCCCAACGGCGCTGCTGCCTGATCAGGTCAACTACTACAAGCACACCCCGAAGTTCTTCGTCAGCCTGATGAAAAGCCTTTGGGGTGACAAGGCGACCCGGGAGAACAGCTGGGGCTTTGACTGGTTGCCGAAGTGGGACGACAGCTATGACGTGCTCAACTTCAGCAACCGCATGTATGAAGGCAAGGTCAACGGCTACATCGCCCAAGGCTTCAACCCGGTCGCGGCGTTCCCGGACAAGAACAAGGCCCAGGCTGCCCTGGCCAAGCTCAAGTTCCTGGTGATCATCGACCCGCTGGCCACTGAAACCTCAAGCTTCTGGCAGAACCACGGCGAACAGCATGACGTCGATACCGCCTCGATCCAGACCGAGGTGTTCCGCCTGCCCTCGTCCTGCTTCGCCGAAGAAGACGGCTCCATCGTCAACTCCGGGCGCTGGCTGCAATGGCACTGGGCGGGTGCCGCACCGCCCGGGGAAGCCTGGCACGACGGCAAGATCCTCGGCCACCTGTTCCTCAAGATCCGCGAGCTGTACGAGAAGGAAGGCGGCGCCAACCCGGCGCCGATCCTTAACATGGCCTGGGATTATGCCGACCCGCTGGACCCGAAACCTGAAGAAGTGGCGAAGGAGTCCAACGGTCGCGCCCTGGCCGACCTGCACGATGACCAGGGCAATCTGATCCTGCGCAAGGGCCAGCTGCTCAACGACTTCTCGCAACTACGCGACGACGGCAGCACCAGTTGCTTCAACTGGATCTTCGCCGGTTCATGGACCGAGCAAGGCAACCAGATGGCACGGCGCGACAATGCCGACAGTGGCCTGGGCTGCACGCCGGGCTGGGCCTGGGCGTGGCCGCAGAACCGCCGCATCCTCTATAACCGTGCTTCGGCCGACCCGCAGGGCAACCCTTGGGATGCCAAGCGCAAACTGATCGGTTGGGACGGCACGCGCTGGAGCGGTGTCGACGTACCGGACTTTGCCGTCACCGCCGCACCGGGCAGCAATACCAACCCCTTCATCATGCTGCCAGAAGGCCTTGGCCGGCTGTTCTCGGTCGGTGCCATGAACGACGGGCCATTCCCGGAACACTACGAGCCAACCGAAAGCCCGCTGGCGAAGAACCCGCTGCACCCCAACGTCACCTATAGCCCGACGGCACGGCTGTACGAAAGCGACCGCCTGCGCATGGGCACCCGTGAGGAGTTCCCGTATGTGGCGACCACCTACTCGATCACCGAGCTGTTCCGTCACTGGACCAAGCACTCACGGCTGAATGCCATCGTCCAGCCCGAGCAGTTCATCGAGATCGGTGAAAAACTGGCCAGTGACAAGGGCATCGTTCAAGGCGACACAGTCAAGGTCAGCACCAAGCGCGGCTACATCAAGGCCAAGGCCGTGGTGACCAAGCGTATCCGCCGCCTGACCATCGACGGCCAGGACGTCGACACCATCGGCATCCCCTGCCACTGGGGCTACGAAGGCAGCACACGCAAGGGATTCCTGGCCAACACCCTGACCCCGGGTGTCGGCGAGTCGAATACCCATACGCCGGAATACAAGGCGTTTCTCGTGAATATTGAAAAGGTGTAACGGAGCGAACCCATGTCCATGCAATCCCAAGACATCGTCAGGCGCTCCGCCACCAATGCCTTGACCCCGGCGCCACATACCCGCGATCACCAGGCCGAAGTGGCCAAGCTGATCGACGTCAGTATCTGCATCGGCTGCAAGGCCTGCCAGGTCGCGTGCAACGAATGGAACGACCTGCGTGACGAGGTGGGTCACAACGTCGGCGTCTACGACAACCCGGCCGACCTCTCGGCTGAAACCTGGACGCTGATGCGCTTCGACGAAGTAGAAGACGAGAGCGGCAAGCTGGAGTGGCTGATCCGCAAGGACGGCTGCATGCACTGCGCCGACCCGGGCTGCCTGAAGGCCTGCCCGCAGCCGGGGGCAATCATCCAGTACGCCAACGGCATCGTCGACTTCCAATCCGAGCACTGTATCGGCTGCGGCTATTGCATCGCTGGCTGCCCATTCGATGTGCCGCGCATCAGCCAGAAGGACAACAAAGCCTACAAGTGCACGCTGTGCGTCGACCGTGTTTCGGTCGGCCAGGAGCCGGCCTGCGTCAAGACCTGCCCGACGGGCGCGATCAACTTCGGCAGCAAGCAGGACATGCAGCACCTGGCCAGCGAGCGGGTGGTCGAGTTGCAGGGGCGCGGCTTCGCCGGGGCAGGCATCTATGACCCGCAAGGCGTCGGCGGCACCCATGTGATGTATGTGCTGCAACATGCCGACAAACCGCACCTGTACCACAAGCTGCCGACCGACCCGCGTATCAGCAGCGCCGTTCATGGCTGGAAGGGCTGGCTCAAGCCTGCTGCCGCAGTGGCGTTCTTCGCCACCCTGGCCGGCACCCTCTTCCACTACGTTGGCGTCGGGCCGAACGAAGTGGATGAACAGGACGAAACGCACGAAGAGGACACCCACGCATGAACAAGGACAAACTGATCCTGCGCACCCGTTTCATCGAGCGTGCCAGCCACTGGTTCATGGTCATCTGCTTCTTTGCCGTAGCGCTGTCGGGGCTGTCGTGGTTCTTCCCGTCGCTCAATGGCCTGAACGCGGTGTTTGGCACGCCGCAACTGGCGCGCATCCTGCACCCGTTCTTCGGGGTGGTGGTGTTCTTGCTGCTGATGTTCCTGTTCATCCGCTTCGTCAAATACAACCTGCCGGAGCGCGAGGACCTGACCTGGTTCAAGAACATCAAGCAGGTACTGGCCGGCAAGCATGAACCGGCGCTGCAGATCGGCAAGTACAACGCCGGCCAGAAAGTGCTGTTCTGGGGCATCATGGCCCTGATCACCCTACTGTTGATCAGTGGCGTGGTGATCTGGCGACCGTACTTCGCGCCGCTGTTCTCGATCCCGATTATTCGCATCGGCCTGTTCGTCCATGCCCTGGCCGGCATCAGCCTGATCCTGCTGATCATCGGCCACGCCTACCTGGCGTTCTGGGTAAAAGGCTCGATCCGTGGCATGGTCACCGGTTATGTCTCGCATCGCTGGGCCAAGACCCACCATGATCGCTGGTACCGGCAGATCAGCAACAAGCAACCAGGGAGCGGTCGCAAGCAATGAGCAGCATTCAACTGACCCCGGTCGAGCCGCGCTCGCCGGGTATCACCGAGATCCCCGCCGTCCTGCTGCCAAGCCTCAAGCAACGCTATGCACCGCGTGCCGCGCGGCTGCGTCAGTTGGCTGAAGAGCATGTGATGGCCGATTACCTGAACTTCGCCGCCAACATCGTTGCAGCACAGCAACACCTGCTCGACACGCGGCCATTACCGGCGGCCTGCGTCGACGGTTTGGCCGAACGCTTGGGCCGCGCACAACCACCACTGGCCTATCACGAGTACCCGCGTGCGCCTTACTGGCAAGACGTGCTGGAGCAGTTGCTCAATCAACTGACTGCCGCGGCAACGCCCACCGTAAGTGCCGCCCTGGACGCGCTGCGCTCGCAAACACCTGCACAACGTGAGCAGCAAGCCAGCGCCCTGCTCGCAGGCGACTACACGGCAGTCGACAGCGGCCAGGCAGTATTCCTCTGGGCAGCCTTGTCGCTGTACTTCACCCAGTTGGCGGCGCACCTGCCCGCCTCTGCCAAGGCCCTGCCGGGTGAGGCGCGCCAGCATTGCCCGGTGTGCGCCAGCGCGCCGGTCGCCAGTGTGATCATGACCGGCGCCCAGGCCGGGCTGCGCTACCTGCAGTGCGGCCTGTGTGAAAGCCGTTGGCACATGGTGCGCCTGAAATGCAGCAACTGCGAAGCCACCGGCGCGCTCGACTACTGGTCGCTGGAGAATAAAGAGGCACCGATCAAGGCCGAGAGCTGTGACGACTGCCAGAGCTATCTCAAGGTGTTCTATCCAGAGCGTGACCGTGACCTGGAGCTGGTAGCCGATGACCTGGCCTCACTGGCGCTGGATGCGGAACTGGAACGCGAAGGGTTCGGACGCAGTGCGCTGAATCCTTTCCTGTTTCCTGGCTAAGCGCTACCTGCCTGGCCAATACCCCCTGCGACGTCAGCGTCGAAGGGGGTGTTTTCAGGCCTCAAAGCTGACGGCACATGGCGGCCCACTCATCCAGCATACCGGCCCGCACCACTGCCGCCGCCCCCGCTTCCTTACGGTACTCGGCCGCCATTTTGCTGACGCAATCATCACTGCCAGCGGCACGAGCGGTCGGCCGCGCGACGACTTTGACGCCGTCCTTGTAAGTGGACTCTTCCACCAGCGTGCCTTGGGCATTCCACTGCTTGACCGCGCCATTGAGCTGACCGTTGGCCCATTCGGCTGAAACCGATGGCTTGCCGCTGTCGGGGTAGAACTCTTCATGCAAGCCGACCTTTGCCCCGTCGGCATAGGTGCCGCGATAAATCAATTGGCCCTGCTCGGTAAAGCGCTGCATCTGACCGTTGTACTTCCCTGCAACCGCACCAGCAGACAGGACCCGCTTGCCGGTCTTGGCACTGAAACTCTCAATCGTGCCCTGGGTCTGGTTATCCTTGTACTCGGCGCGGTACAGCGGCTTGCCGGTCTCGGGATGGAGCACTTCCAGTTCACCGTCGAGCAGGCCGCCCTTCAGATGGCCTTTGGCAAGCGTGCGCTTACCGTCATGGCTGAAGACGGTGGTCTCACCCTCGAAGGTGCCGCCGGCATAGCGGGCCTGATAACGCACCAGTGTGGATCGTGGGGTAAAACAGGTCACCGGCCCGTCGAGCCGACCTTCGTCGACCGTGATGGTGCACAGCAGGTTCTGCCCGAGCAAACCATCGGAGGTATTCCCGATCAGGTTCAACAGCCGGTTCAGTGTGTCGAGCAAGTCGTTATGCCCGACCTGAAAGGCCAGCAAGCGCTCAGGAAAGTTGGTGACTTCACCGGTCAACGGCTGGTTGGCACCCTTTTCGTAGACGGCGCCGTTGACGATTTCGGTATTGCGAAACTCGATGCTTTTGCCACAGCCCGCCAGCAAGACGGAACCGGCCACCAGTAGGGAAGCCGCTATTTTCTTGAACATGTGTTCCCCGCGTGCAGATGATCAGCCAGCCAATCGATCATCATTTGCCGCTTAAGTTCCATGGAGCGGCCTGCACGGGGGACGCACCGGCTCGGCGAGCCGGATCAATAGACCAAGGTATTACTGCCGGGCTGCCCGGCTGTGGTAGAAATACAGGTACGGCGTAATGAGCGTGTAGGGTTCCAGCTCATTTACAAGGCTCACTCAGGGGGACCAATGCTGCCCGATTCAACCCATACCAGCGTCCGTACCGTTCATTCCGCGAAGTTACGCGGCCGTGTGGGCCTGTACTTTGTTGCCGGCCTGTCGGTACTCGCGGGGATGACCGACGCCATCGGCTTCATGGCCACCGGCGACTTCGTCTCCTTCATGAGTGGCAACACTACCCGCCTCGCCGTTTCACTGGGCGAACAGCAGTTTGGCCCGGCCCTGCGTATCGTGTTGCTGATCGCAGCCTTTGTGCTGGGGAATGCCTTGGGTGTCATCGCCGCCCGCCTTAGCGGTCGTCGGCCATGGCCATTGCTGCTGACAATTGCCACTCTGCTCTGCATCACCGCCCTCCTGCCCGCATCACTGCAACTGCTGGCACTGGTCACCGCAGTGGTTGCCATGGGCCTGGTGAACACCGTGGTGGAGGAAGTGAACGGCCTGCCCATCGGCCTGACCTACGTCACAGGGGCATTGTCGCGCTTCGGCCGCGGCCTGGGCCGCACGTTGCTCGGTGAGCGTCGGCACGGCTGGCGTGTGCAGTTGGTGCCCTGGACCGGCATGTTCGTAGGTGCCGTCATCGGCGCCCTGCTGGAAACAACCTTTGGCCTGGGCGCCATGTTGTTCAGCGCGCTCATGACACTCAGCCTCGGCCTGATCTCGTTGAAGATCCCTCGACGCTGGCAACTGCGCTACATGCCACGCTGAGGCCGAAGCTGAGGCGCCGTTGCCCGACAACTCATGGCCTTAAGCTATGCTTAAGCTCCCCCGATTACCGTCTGCGGCGAACCCACCCACAATCGCGCAAAACTAGGGAATCGTTATGACGCGGAACAACAATGAACAGCGCTATGGTCGCCTCACCATTGCCCTGCACTGGCTGATGCTGGTGTTGATGGTTGGCGTGTACGCCTGCATAGAACTCAAAGGTAATTTCCCCAAGGGCAGCGAGCCTCGTGAACTGCTCAAGCAATGGCACTTCATGCTGGGCCTGGGCATTTTCACTCTGGTGTGGATACGCCTGCTCAGCCGCCTGATTGCCCCCACGCCGAAAATCACCCCGACACCACCGCAATGGCAGACGGCACTGTCCCATCTCATGCACTTGGCCTTGTATGCATTGATGATCGGCGCACCGCTGGCCGGCTGGCTGGTGTTGAGCGCTGCCGGTAAACCCATCCCGTTCTTCGGCCTGGAATTACCCCCACTGATTGGCAAGAACCCTGAGCTGGCAGGTGAAATCAAGGAGTGGCACGAACTGGCCGGCTCGGCGGGTTACTGGCTGATCGGCTTGCATGCCGTGGCTGGTTTGTTCCACCACTACGTCAACCGCGACAACACCCTCCAGCGCATGCTGCCGGAGCAGGTTCGCCTGAAGTAATGTTTGATCGGGTCCTGGCGCCGTACGTGTAACGCGTGCGCCAGGACATTCCCACCATCGGGCCATCCCCCCGATAGACACTCGCCGTATACCTCCCGCCTGAAACGTCTGCCGAAAAATGCACGCCTGCGCGCAACCATTTCGCCTTAAAGATTGCCTGGAATGGGCCGATACAGGTTGCAATTCCCTGTCGAGGCGACGACCAGAGCAGCTCGTCCAAGCGCTTTACATAACGCTAGTTAATGCCAGAATGCCACCATCAAAGGCCTGCTGGTGGTAAAAGCTGCGCTTTGAATAACCACTAAACACAACCGTTCTCGGAACTGACGCCCAATCACGACTGTTTATCCCAATACCCGATCGTCACGGCACCAGCGCCGTACCTGGTCATGCAAGGAAATGGAATATGAGCACCTCGGTTACATTTAACGGAAATCAAACGGACACCAGCGCCATCATCGCCTCCGGCAACGTAGAAAGCCCAAACCTCACGGGGCTTACCGACAACGGCTATGTAGTTGCCTGGTCGGTGGACAACGCCGACTTCGAGGGAATGGTGGTCAATCGCTACGCGGCCAATGGTGACTTGCTGAAAAGTACCCAGATCCGCTCCAACGATGTCGACGATCCATCGGTCACCGCCTTGCCCAATGGCCAGTTCATTCTGGCCTGGAGCTCGGAAAATGATGCGACCCACACCTCTACCGTTTACACCCAGCGGTTCGATGCCAATGGCAATAAAAGCGGCAGCCCGGTGGTCGTTACCACCTCCCCGCTTGAGCTTGAAGACGCCAAAGTCACCGTACTGAGCGCCACCCAATACATCGTCACCTGGGGCGAGACCCATGAAAGCCCTTCGGGTGACGAGCGCGAAGACACCTCCGACCTCAAGGCCGTGGTGTACACCAACAACGTGGCAGGCACTGTGCAGACCCTCGCCACCGCCAATCCGGCCGACGGCGAAGCGGACGACATGACCGTGCTGCCCACCGGCAACGGTAGCTACTGGCTGGCGTACAGTGTTGAACGCGGCGAGGTGATTGACGCCACCACACCGCCGACCTATCAGTACACCTCCAAGTACCTGATCAGCCAGATCGGTGCCGATGGCAAGGTGGTCACAGGCACGGCAAAAACCCTCGACACTGTCACCAGCAACTATGGCAATGCTGCCTATTTCAACGTTGTCGACGTCACCGGTGGCTATGTGGTCAGTTGGGTTGACCAAAGCGCCTCCGGCATGAACCGGGTCATTCATACCCAACGCTACGACAGCCAGTTCAATCCAGTCGGCACGCCATCGGAAGTCGAGAGCGCCTATTCGGTCAATGGCGCCAGCATCACCTCACTGCCGAATGGCGGTTACCTGCTGGCCTGGAACGAATACGCCATGGGCGAAGCCAATGTCTATGTCCAGCGCTTCGCCGCAGACGGCACGGCCAGCGATGCAACACCGATCAAGGTCGCAACCGCAGGTGTCGATGAAATCCTCTGGGACACCCCGGCAGTGACCGTCCGGGACGATGGCACGATTTCCATCAGTTGGGAAACCGGTACCCAGACAAACGACAGCCCTACCGCAATCTACCTGCAAAACATCAGCAGCACGGGCGAGCTGCTGGGTGTCGACACGACCGTCGACACACTGAACAACGTCATCATCGGCGACAGCGCCAAGAACACCCTGACCGGTGCTGCAGGCAACGATACCCTGGACGGTGGTGCCGGTGTCGACAAGCTGAGTGGTGGTGCCGGCGACGACACCTACCTCGTTGACCTGCGGAGCAAAGGTGCAGGCAGCAAGGCAACCGTGGTACTGGAAGACACGGTCCTCGAGACTGCCAATAAGGGCTCCGACACCCTGAAGCTGCGCATGGACACCAACCTGGCCCAGAATTTTGCCGGTAAAGCCGCACTGACCCTGGGTGCGAACCTGGAAAACCTCGATGCCTCCGCTACCGGCAAGCTCAACATTGGCCTGACGGGTAACGCCCTGGTTAACCGGATCGTCGGCAGTGATGGCGACAACCTGCTTGACGGCAAGGCCGGCATCGACACCCTGATCGGCGGCAAGGGCAACGATACCTACCTGCTCGACAACGTTGGCGAACTGGCGCTGGTTCAAGAAAACGCGAACGAGGGCACCGATACCCTGAAAGTTGGCTACGTCAACAAGGGCAAGGCACTGACCATCGACTTGAACCAAAACAATCTGCTGAACTTCGAGAACGTCACCGTGGCCGGTGCAGGCCTGTTTAACCTGACGGGTAATGCGCAGAACAATATCCTGATCGGCAACATGGGCAACAACACCCTCAGCGGTGGTGCCGGGGATGACGTGCTTGACGGTAAAAAAGGTGTCGACACCCTCAAGGGCGGCACGGGCAATGACACCTACTACGTCTACAGCAACAAGGATGTGGTCATCGAGAACGCCAGCGAAGGTACCGACACCGTGCGGGTCGTGTCTTACCTCAAGAACAGCTACACCTTGGCCGCGAACGTTGAAAACGCCATCGTCGACTCCAAGGCTGCGATCAGCCTGACCGGTAACGCACTGAGCAACACCCTGACCGGTAACGACGTAGCCAACACCCTCAACGGCGGCCTTGGTGTCGATACCCTGATCGGCGGCAAGGGCAATGACACCTACGTCGTCGACAACGCTGGCGATAGTGTGATCGAGAACGTCAACCAAGGTGCGGACACTGTCAACGCCTCCATCGACTACGTACTGGGGGCCAACATTGAAAACCTGACCTTGCTTGATGGTGCCCTCAACGGTACCGGCAACGCCCTGAAAAACACCCTCATCGGCAACACGGCGAACAACACGCTGGACGGCGGTGCGGGCGTTGACAAGCTGGTCGGCGGCGCTGGCAATGACACCTACATCGTCGACCTGCTGGCCAAGGGCGCTGGTGGCAAGGCGACCGTGGTGCTCGAAGACACCGTCATCGAGAGTGCCAAACAGGGCCTAGACACCCTGGCACTGCGCATGAGCGACGCTTCCGTCAACGCCTTCCAGGGCAAAGCAACCATCACGCTGGGCGCCAACCTGGAAAACCTCGACGCACGCGCGACCGGTAAACTGGGCATCACCCTGACCGGCAATGCTGCAGACAACACCCTGTGGGGCAACACCGGCAACAACACCCTCAATGGCGGCGTGGGCAACGACACCCTGTATGCCGGCGATGGTGGCAACAACGTGCTGATCGGCGGCACCGGTGCCGACACGCTCTATGCCGGCAGCGGTGTCGATACCATCAAGTTCAATGCGTTGAAGGAACTGGGCCTGAACAACAAGCAGGACGTCGTCCATGGCTTCACCACCAATGCAGTGAGCCCAGGCAAAGGCGACAAGCTCGACTTCTCCGCGCTCAAGGGCTACACGTTCATCGGTGAAGCGGCCGACTTCAGCGGGGCGGCCAAGGAACTGCGCTACGTGACGGATGGCTCTTCCGTGACGCTGTACGGTACCTCGAACGCTGACCACAACGCTGATTTCTCGATCAAGCTGGTGGGTGTCACTGCCCTGGCTGCTGCAGACCTGGTGCTCTAAGCATCAGTGATAGCTGTCTCTGTGGCCTTGATGGTCACAGAGACAGCACACACTAATGCCCACCCCTGACGGCCAACACAGATGTGTGGCCGTCAGGGGTGGGCATTTGTTCACTCTACAGACAATGATTTTTGAGACACCCCCTCGCGGGCCTCAGGTAAGGGACCATGTCAACGCAACCCAGAACTGAACTGGAAAGCGCCCTCGCAGCATGCAGGGAGAGTTTTCTTTCGGTCGGCTTCTTCAGTTTTTTCGTCAACCTGCTGATGCTGGTGCCCTCCTTCTACATGCTCCAGGTGTATGACCGCGCCGTAGGCAGCGGCAGCCTCTCGACACTGCTGATGTTGACGCTGATCATGCTGCTGTTGATGGTCACCCTCGGCGCCCTGGAATGGGTGCGTTCGCGAGTCATGGTGCGCATCAGCACCCGCCTGGACACGCTGCTGAACCAGCGGCTGTTCGATGCCAGCTTCAAGCAGGCGCTGAACAGCGGCGGCATGAATGCGTCGGCCCAACCCCTCAACGACCTCAGTAGCCTGCGCCAGTTTCTGACCGGCAATGGCCTGTTCGCCTTTTTCGACACACCCTGGATACCGATCTACCTGGCGGTCATGTTTATCTTCCACCCCTGGTATGGCTGGATGGGCGTGATCAGCGCCCTGCTGCTGGGTGCGCTGGCCTACCTCAACGAAAAACTCACCCAGCCCCCCCTGCAAGCGGCCAACCGCGAGCAGATGGCGGCCACTACCTTCACCCAGAAAAGCCTGCGCAATGCCGAAGTCGTCGAATCGATGGGCATGCTTGCAGACCTGCGCCAGCGCTGGAGCGAGCGCATCAACAAGGTCCTGATGCTACAAAGCTGCGCCAGTGATCGCGCTGGCGCCATTGCAGCGGTCTCCAAGACCTTCCGCCAGATTGTCCAGTCACTGGTACTGGGCCTGGGCGCCTACCTGACCATCAAGCATGAGATTTCTTCCGGTCTGATGATCGCAGGCTCCATTCTGCTGGGGCGCGCCCTGGCCCCGATCGACCAGTTGATCGGTATCTGGAAAGGCTTCGTTGGTGCGCGTGCGCAGTACGCCCGGCTGCATGAACTCCTGCAGAAAGTTGCCGCTGAACCAGTGCGTATGTCACTGCCGGCACCACACGGCGCCATCACGGTCGAGAACCTCGCCGTCAGCTCGCCAGGCAACCGCACGCCATTGGTGCGTAACCTGAGCTTTCGCGTGGCTGCAGGGGAAGCCGTGGGTATCATCGGCCCCAGTGGTGCCGGCAAGTCGACACTGGCCCGCGCCCTACTCGGGATCTGGCCAAGCCTGGCCGGCACGGTACGCCTGGACGGTGCCGACATCAGCCAATGGCGACGCGACGAACTGGGCCGCTACATTGGCTACCTGCCACAAGACATCGAGTTGTTCGAAGGCACCATCAGCGAAAACATTTCCCGCTTCGGTGAAGTCGACGCTGCTGCCGTTGTCGCTGCGGCCCGCATGGCCGGGGTGCATGAGTTGATTCTGCAATTGCCACAGGGCTACGACACTCTTATCGGCGCCAATGGCGGCGGGCTTTCCGGTGGCCAGCGCCAACGCATCGGCCTGGCCCGCGCCCTGTATCGGGCACCGCGGCTGGTGGTATTGGACGAACCCAACTCGAATCTCGATGACACCGGTGAACAGATGCTCGCTGAAGCCTTGCGCAAACTCAAGCAAAGCGGTGCCACGGTATTTGTCATCACACACCGCTCGGGCGTGCTGGCAAACGTGGATAAATTGCTGGTGTTGAGCCAAGGCGAACTGAGCCTGTACGGGCCACGCGACAAGGTCTGGGCGCACCTGCACAGCAATATAACCGCGCACGCGCAAACCGCTCAGGCCTAACGAACAAGCAGATGATCAACGCCATGCAAGACTCTATGCACGCCTCCGTCACTACGGCGCAGTTGCCTGTCGATGACCGGCCAACCCGTCGTGTCGGTTTCCTTATTGTGATGGTGACCTTTGGCCTGTTCGGCGGCTGGGCGGTCTTTGCCCCCCTGGAAAGCGCTGCACTGGCGCCCGGTGTCGTCACCGTTAAAAGTTACCGCAAGACCGTGCAACACCTGGAAGGCGGCATCGTCCGCGAACTGCGGGTACACGACGGCGACCGAGTAACGGCAGGCGACGTCTTGCTGGTCCTGGACAACACCCAGGCCCGCTCCGAGACAGAGATGATGCGCAGCCAACTGATCGCCGCACGCGAACTGGAAGCACGACTGGTCGCCGAACGCGACGGATTGGCAGAGCCTGCCGCCGTGCCCGACCTCGACGCCACTGATCCGCGAGTACGTGAAGCCCGCGACAGTGAAGCGCGTATCTTCCAGACCCGCCGCAGCGGGCTGCTGGGCGAGATCGGCATACAGGAAAAAGCGATCCGTCAGATCGAGGAACAGATTCGCGGCTTCCGGGCGATCATCGCCAGCAAACAGACCCTGGCCACCTCCTACCAGGAAGAAATCGTCGACCTGCGCGCCTTGTTGGCCGAAGGCTACGTTGATAAACAGCGCCTGCGCGAACAGGAACGCAGCCTCGCACGCCTGCAGGCCGAAGTGGTCGAGCATCAATCAGCCAGCGCCCGCGCCCAGGTACAAATCGGTGAGGCCGAGCTGAAGATTCTCCAGTTGAAAAAGACCTTCGCCACCGAAGTTGCCGGGCAACTGGGTGAAACCCGCACCAAGATCTACGACCTGCGCGAGCGACTGGCCACCGTACAAGACCGCGACAAGCGCACGGAAGTGCTGGCACCAGAGTCGGGCATGGTCATGGGCATGACCGTGCATACCTTGGGCGGAGTGGTGAACCCGGGCACGCCGCTGATGGACATTGTTCCGGCCAACGAAGAACTGATTGTCGAAGCACAGCTGTCGCCCACCGATATCGACCGTATCGTGGTCGGCCAGTTGGTGGACATTCGCTTCAGCGCCTTCAAAAGCAGCGCAACCCCGGTCATCGAGGGGCAATTGCTGCAGGTCTCCGCCGACCGCCTGACCAACAAGGAGACCGGGACGGCGTATTACCTGGCCCGTGTAGCGCTGACCGAAACGGGTCGAAAAACCCTCGGCAACCTGGCGCTGGTACCGGGTATGCCTGCCGAAGTCCTGATCAACACCGGCGCCCGTACCCTGCTGCAGTACCTGATACAACCTGCCAGCAATGCCTTCGCCCGCTCGCTGATCGAGGACTGACATGAAGTACCTGATCGCGATGTGCTTAACCGTGCCACTGGCAGCACTGGCCAACAGCCCAGTTGAAAGCAGCGCCGCAGGCCACGCCGTCGACCTCTGGCAACTGCAGCAGGAGGCCAGCAGCGCCGACCCACGCATACTGCGTGCGAACGCCTTGATTCGCAGTGGCGAAGGCCGCCAGCGCGAAGCGTTTGGCCAACTCCTGCCGCAGCTCAGCGCCGGTGCCAGCGTCAACCGTAGCCGGCGTGATGACGACCTGAGCCGAACCGAGTACACCGGTCGGCGCGCTACCCTGAGCCTGAATCAGGTGATCTATGACCCGCAGGTCTGGCGCAGCTACCAGAAGTACACGCAACTGACCAAGCAGCGTGAGTACGAGTCGGACGACACTCAGGTACAAGCCAGCATCGACTTGTCCGAACGTTACTTTGCCGTGCTCGCCGCCGAGGACGAGCTTTCCCTGGTGCGTAGCGAACGCAGCGCGACCGAGCGCAACCTCAAGCAAGTGAAAGCCATGTTCGCCCGGCAAATGGCGATGATCACCGACGTAAACGATCTTGAGGCACGGGTCGACACGCTGCTGGCCGATGAGATCGAGGCAGGCAACAAGGTCGCGAACAGCCGCGAGGCCATCTCCGAACTGGTAGGGCGTGACGTTCAGGAACCGCTCAAACGGCTGGGCGACAACCCGAGTTTCAGCCTGCCGGCTCAAGCCCAGGATTACTGGGTAGAAGCGGCCCTGAGCAGCAATCCGGCACTGCTGGCCCGCCAACAAAGCGTCAATGCCGCCGATGCGGCAATCGCCGAAGCCAAGGCCGGGCACCTGCCCCGTCTTGGGCTGAACCTGACCGCACTGCGCAGCGACATCGGCTATGAGGGCACCCTGACACCGCGCTCGGAAAACTATGTCGCGTCCCTCGACCTGCAAGTACCGCTGTACAGCGGCGGCTCCACCAGCGCCCGCGTGGTCAGCTCGGAAGGCGACAAGGACGCTGCCCAGCAAGAAATGGAAGCCTTGCGCCGCGAGATCATCAAGGAAACCCGTACAGCCTACATCGGCATGAGCGCCGAACTCGGACGTATCAAGGCCACCCGCCGCGCGCTGGAATCAGCAACGAAGTCACGCATCTCGACGGAAAAAGCCTTTGGCTACGGGGTCAAGAATGCAGTCGATGTGCTCTACAGCATCAAGGAAGAGTTCCGCGCCCGCCGTGACCTCTACCAGGCGCAGTACCGCTTCATCACCAGCATGCTGGTGCTGCACCGCTGGAGCGGACGCTTGGCACAAGCCGATATCCGCAAGGCCAACGAGTGGCTCGTAGAGCCACTCTAGTGCTGCACAAGCGGCCTGAGTGCCCTGACAGTTCGTCTTCCACTCCCGATACACCGCTCTGGATACGCTAACCTGCAGGGATGAGCTCCTGCAGGTGCGTTCATGCGCAGTGACAATGGCGTACCGGCGATGCTGCGCACCCGCGACTCAGCCCCTGACCTCATCGCGCAGGAGAATGTCCATGCTCAGGCCAACGTTACCGCTCGTCATGATTGCCGTCGCCATCGCACTGGGCGGGTCGTCCTGCCATGACTATGGAAACGATGACAGCGCCAATGACCGGCAGAATCCATCCTCAGTGGATACCGGTAGCAACCGGACCGGTTACCAGATCATCCCCCGGCAACAGCTTGAGCCGCGCATTCAATCATTGCCCAGACGGTAACCTCGACCTTTGCCCCCTTCCCGTCCTCACACTGCAATGTGAGGCGAAGCTGCCGACACCGGCCTTGTAACAACTTTCGGAAGCGTCCTACATCCCTCCAGAAGTGCATCTGCTAGCGTTCCAGTCCTTTGCCATTCGAGGTGTTCCGCTATGCGCGAGCACCCCGCTCATTGCCACTGCAGTCAACAAGGCCACTGTTGGCACGCCCTTCGTGGATGACCACTGCCTGGCAATCGAATTAGACAAGGATGCAACATGAATCAGGAAGCCAGTCCGGCAGAGCTTAGGC
>NZ_JAZBQR010000014.1:0-123021 GCF_036348395.1 Pseudomonas sp. AL 58 | reverse complement strand
ACCCCACCGACGCCATCGCAGGCAAGCCAGCTCCAACAGAGCCCGCGTAACCTGTAGGAGCGGGTCTTGCCCGCGATACAGGCGCCGCGAACTCACGGATACCGCACCGACGCTATCGCAGGCAAGCCTGCTCCAACAGGGCCCGCGCAAGCTGTAGGCGCGGGGCTTGTGCGCGACCGATGATCAAGAAATGGCGTTGTCGACCAATTCCTGGGCTTCGCTTACCAGGCGCTGCAAATGCGCATCATCGATAAAGCTTTCGGCGTAGATCTTGTAGATGTCCTCGGTACCCGACGGACGCGCCGCAAACCAGCCGTTGGCGGTCATCACTTTCAAACCGCCAATGGCCTGGCCATTGCCTGGGGCATGGCTGAGGATCTGCTGAATCGGCTCACCGGCCAGCTCAGTGGACTTCACCTGCTCCGGCGCCAGTTTGCTCAACAAGGCTTTCTGTTGCGGGTTGGCCTTGGCCTCGACACGCGTTGCGAATGGCTCACCCAGCTCGGCAGTCAGTGCCGCATAGGCCTGACTCGGGTTACGCCCGGTACGTGCAGTGATTTCCGCCGCCAGCAACGCCGGGATCAGGCCGTCCTTGTCGGTGGCCCAGACACTGCCATCCTTGCGCAGGAACGAAGCGCCTGCACTCTCTTCGCCACCAAAACCGAGTGAACCGTCGAACAACCCTTCGGCGAAGAACTTGAAACCCACCGGTACTTCGTAGAGGCGACGCCCCAAACGTGCCGTCACCCGGTCAATCAGGCCGCTGCTGACCACCGTCTTGCCGACGGCTGCATCGGCGCGCCACTGCGGACGGTTCTGGAACAGGTAGTCAATGGCAACCGCCAGGTAGTTGTTCGGTGCCAGCAGGCCGTTCGGCGTGACGATGCCGTGGCGGTCATGGTCGGGATCGCAGGCAAAGGCAACGTCAAAACGCTCACGCAGACCGATCAGGCCCTGCATGGCATAAGGCGAGGACGGGTCCATGCGGATCTGGCCGTCCCAGTCCACGCTCATGAAACGGAAGGTCGGGTCGACCTCAGTGTTGACCACCTCCAGGTTCAGGCGATAGTGATCGGCAATGGCCGACCAGTAGCGCACACCGGCACCGCCCAGCGGGTCAACGCCCAGGCGCAGGTTGGCACCACGAATAGCATCGAAATCAATCACATTGATCAGATCGCTGACGTAGTTGCCCAGGTAGTCATGGCGATGGGTCGTGCTGGCCTTGAGCGCCTGCTCGTAGTCCATGCGTTTCACGTCTTTCAGGCCATCGGCCAGCAGTTCGTTGGCCTTGGCCTCGATCCACTTGGTGACGTCGCTGTCAGCCGGGCCGCCATTGGGCGGGTTGTACTTGAAACCGCCACTCTGTGGTGGGTTGTGCGACGGCGTGATGACCACACCATCGGCCAGCCCGCGGCTGCGACCACGGTTGTAACAGAGAATCGCGTGGGACACTGCTGGCGTTGGCGTGTACTCATCGTCCTTGGCCAGCATCACTTCGACGCCATTGGCCGCCAGTACCTGCAGTGCGGTAGCCGCTGCCGGGGTGGACAGTGCATGGGTGTCGATGCCGACGAACAGCGGACCATCGATGCCTTTGACCTTGCGATACAGGCAGATGGCCTGGCTGATAGCCAGTACGTGGTCTTCGTTGAAACTCAACTCCAGCGAACTGCCGCGATGCCCGGAGGTACCAAACGCCACGCGTTGGGTGGCGATGCCGGCGTCCGGCCGGCCAGAGTAATAGGCGGTCAGCAGTCGAGGGATATCGACCAGGATCGACGCAGGTGCCGGTTTGCCCGCCAGGGGACTGAGCTTCATGCAAAACCTCAAGAATGGGTGTTCAGGGTAATGAAAGGACACAGTTTACTGGCAGTTTGACCTTAAGGCGACGAGGAAGCTCCCTGCCCTGACGACTATTTTTTTTGCGGTGCCCACCAGCCTGGAAACATCTGCTGTACCTTCTGCTCGGCGAATCGATCATCAATCAGCATGACCACCCCACGGTCCTGCGGGCCACGAATGACGCGCCCTGCGGCCTGGATAACCTTGCGCACGCCTGGGTACAGGTAGGTGTAATCGAAGCCCGCGCCAAACCGCTCGGCCATGCGCTGCTTGATCTGCTCGTTGACCGGGTTGACTTGTGGCAGGCCCAAGGTGGCGACGAATGCGCCGATCAGGCGGGTTCCCGGTAGATCGACCCCTTCGGCGAACGCCCCGCCCAACACCGCGAAACCAACCCCTTGCCCACCTTCGACAAAGCGTTCGAGAAACGCCTGGCGTGCCTCCTCCGCCATCCCTTGTGACTGACGCCATTGGGGAATGGCCGGGTACCGCGTTGCCAGCATTTCAGCCACCTGCTGCAGGTACTCGAAGCTGCTGAAAAACGCCAGGTAGTTGCCTGGTTGCCGGACGTACTGCTCGGCAATCAGCTCGCTGATAGGCGCAATAGACGCCTGACGGTGCTGGTAGCGCGTCGACACATTGCTCACCACGCGCACCTGCAACTGCTCTGCGACAAAGGGCGATGCCACTTCCAGCCAGGCAGTGTCGCCTGGCATCCCCAGCAGGTCGGCATAGAACTGCCGGGGGCCGAGGGTGGCGGAAAACAGCACAACGCTGCGCGCCGCCGCCATTTTCGGCGCGATCAATGCTGCCGGCAGCACGTTGCGCAGGCACAGGGTGGACAGGCTGCGCCGCCCCTGTGCCTCGCGCTTACTGATGTCGAACAGGAAGTTCCCATCAAAGACCTCGCTCAAGCGGCTGAACTGCAGCGCACGGAAATAGAAGTCCATCAATGCGGGGTCCAGCCCCGACGGGGCCTGATTCATCAGTTCCTGAATCAGCGTCAGACAGCGCTGCAAGGCCTTGAGAAAGGCCGTCGGTAACTCGGCACTGGCCCTGTAGGGCGCAACCTGGTCATTGTGCAGGGCATTCCATTGACGATTGAGTTGCTGCAGGGCACTGCTCATGCCGACAGGCTTGCTGCGACGCAGGCTCTGCAACAACCACTGATCGAGGCTCGCGCTGTACATCTGACGGGCGCGCTCGACCAGGTTGTGCGCCTCGTCCACCAACACCGCCACCCGCCATTGGTTGACCTGGGCCAGGCCGTACAACAAGGCGCTCTGATCAAAGTAATAGTTGTAATCGGCGACCACCACATCGACCCAGCGCGCCATCTCCTGGCTCAAGTAGTAGGGACAGACCTGATGCGTCAGCGCCACCTCGCGCAACGCGGCTTTATCCAGCAAGGCGACTTCCCGGGCCGCCTGGCGAGCCGCCGGCAATCGGTCATAAAAGCCCTTGGCCAACGGGCAGGATTCGCCATGGCAGGCGTTCTGCGGATACTCGCAGGCCTTGTCCCTGGCCACCAGCTCAAGGCTGCGCAGCGCCAACGTCGGGGCACTGGTCATGACCTGGCGCACCGCCTCCAGCGCCAAAGCCCGGCCCGGCGTCTTGGCGGTCAGGAACAGCACTTTGTCCAGCTGTTGCGGCACGACAGCCTTGAGCATCGGGAACAACGTGCCCAGGGTCTTGCCGATACCCGTTGTGGCCTGGGCCATCAGACAACGACCGGTGCTGACCGCCTTGTACACCGTTTCGGCCAGATCGCGCTGGCCGCTACGCATCTGCGCATAGGGAAAGCTCAATGCCTGCAACCCGCTGTTACGCTCGCTCAGGCGCTGCATCTGCGGGATCGCCCAACCCAGAAACACCGCACATTGCTGCTTGAAGTACTGCTCCAATGCCTCGGCCTGGTAGTGCTGCTCGATACGCGTCTCGCGGTCACTGTCGACATCAAGGTAGACCAGCGCCAGGTGAATGTCGGTCAGTTGCCGCGCGCTGCACAGCAGCCAGCCATAAATGCGCGCCTGCGCCCAGTGCAGCTCGCGGTGGTTATGCGGTTGGCTGGCAAGGTCGCCTCGGTAGGTCTTGATTTCCTCCAGGCGGTTGGCTGATGGCGCGTAACCGTCGGCGCGGCCGCGCACGCGCAGTTGCTCGTAACAGCCCTCCAGGGTGACTTCTGCTTCATAGTCGGGCCCGCGCCGAGCAACCACCCGGCGATGCCCGGCCATCCCTTCCTGCGCCGTGGGCGACGGGGTGAAGCGCAGGTCAAGATCGCCCTGTTTTGCGGTGAATTCGCAGAGGGCACGCACCGCGACTACGTAGCTCATGACGCCTGCGGCGTCCATTGCACATGGCAGACCTCGACCGGCAGGCCATGCTCACTGCAGAACGCTATCCAGCGCAGCTGGTTGTCCTGCAGACGGTCGCCAGGCCCCTTGACCTCGATCATTCGGTAACGCCGCGCCTCGGGCCACAGTTGAATCAGGTCTGGCATGCCGGCGCGGTTATGTTTGATATCTTCCAGCAAGCGCCGGAAACACGCGGACAGATGCTCAGCGGGAAGGCACGCCAAGGCCTGCTCCAACAGCGTTTCGTCAAGCACCTCCCACACCACGAAAGGCGACTGCAAGCCGCGCTTCGCCGCATGGTTGGCGCGAATCGTCTGGTGATAGCGACCGTCTTCCAACTGCGCCAGGCAATCGCCAAACAGCGCCTCACGACGTGCGTGGAAACCGGGATCATGAAGGTCCTGAGGGCCACGTTGGAAAGGGTGGAAGAACGCACCCGGCAGCGGCGCGAAAATCGCGTCCCAGCAAAGCAGGCCGAACAGGCCATTGAACAGGCAGTTCTCGACGTAGAACACCTGACCGCCCTCTTCCTCCAGGTGCTGCTGGACTGCCCGCTCGACACCCAGCGTCGAATGCTCGCGAGGCAGGCAGAGGTCGACCCGGTGTACGTCAGGTGCGCTGCGCCTCGGCTGCGCGGGCCCACCCAACTTGCGCCGCAGGCGCGGCAGTACGCGGTTCAACGCCTGCGCTTGCAGTGCATTGAGCGGCTGCTCACTGACCGCCTCGGCCAGATTCAGCGCGGCCGCCCACTGTTCGTCGCGCTCCAACACCCGTATGTGGCGCAATGGCGCCTGCGGGTGCGCACTGAGCGGATAGATCTGCTGGGCCAGCGCCCAGTTACCGTCGCGCTCACACTGCTGGCCCAGGTGGAACAGCAAACGAGCGCGACGGCGTTCCAGCCAGGGGTTAAGGCTGTGCAGGCACTCGGCACGCGCCAGTACCTGCTCGACAGCAACCCCCGCAGCCAGTTGCTCGGCACACTCGTGCAGGGCCAAGGCGACCTCGACATCGTTGCGCTCACGCATCGCCCGGGAATCGGCACTGAACGCCACTTGCTCGTAGCGCAGTACGCCAAGGTCAGCCAATACGAATTCGGACCAGTCCTGGTGCAGATTGCCAAAGAACAGCAGGCGCAAGCGGTCGCACAGGGCTTGCAAGCGCCACGCGTAGACAACCTCGGCAAACCCCGGATACCACTCGGACAAACGACGTGGCTCTGGGTACAGAGGTGCCAGTTGTTCAAAAAGCTCGGGTTTGGCCGCACGCGGGCGCGTCAATGCCGTGGCGAAACAGTCAACGATTTCATCCTTGCGCAGCATCTGGAAAAGCTGTTCCAGGCTCAGCACGGCATCATCGTCGACCCACGCCAGGGCCATCAACGGCGCCAGGGCCTCGGCTGACGGGCCGATTTCGGCGTATTCCAACTTGCTTTCGCGGAACAACTGCCCCTTGCGCATCACCATGCGCACCAGCATCGCCCGGGCGGCCTGCGGTTGTTGGCCGAACTGGTGAATGAAATCATGCTCCTGCTCCGAGAGCAGATCGGCATAACGCAGCAGCAACCAGTCCAGTACCTGCTGGAAGTTGTGGAGGTAGTAAAACGGATCAGAAACAGGGTGAGCGATCACAGCAGGCAGGCAACCAGAATGTCCAGGCACTGGTTATACATACAGATCAGCTCTCTTGGCAACTTCCCGTGATCAGCGGCTTGCCATGGCCCTGCCAGGCGACAGATCGCTTACCGGGTGACAGAGCGTTTTACTCAACGTCTCGGCTTCAAGCCAGTACAACGTCTGCAAGGTCGACAGCGGCAAGCCACTGATATTCACCAGCCACTGAACAACCGGCTCCGGTGCCCGCTGCTCACGCAGCGCCTTGTGCATGTAGGGCAACGCAACCAGCATACCCGGGTGACACTGGCGCAAAAACGCCTCCAGCCGCTTGCCGCCTTCGATAAAGGGCGCAAACAGCAGACAGATCAACTGAGCCTCACTCAAGCCATAGGCCTGAGTGGCAAGATCAGCGGCCTGCTGGCGACGCTGTGCCAACTGATCGGCGCCCTGCCACGCAGCCAGGACCTCGCGCTGCAGGAGCGGCGACATCTGCTTGCGCTGCATCCGAATACCGGCTCGCTTGAGGTAATCGCTCACGCCGTCCGCGTAGCACTGCCCGTGCACATGCTCGCGTCGAAGGCCCCACAGGTGCGCGCTCAGCAGTGGCGTGACGCAATCCGACTCGCTGAGCACGCACGAATGCTCACTGCACTGGAAACCAAGAAACGCGCTTAACACCTCACACTCCGCGTCAAACGGCTGGTGAACCAGATCATCGATCGCAATGAACCGCAAAGGACGTTGATTGCCGGAGAAGTACTGGGTTTGCAGCGGCAGGCCCAGCAACCGTTGCAGGTGTTGACGCCGCACCGCGCTCAGCGCGTCGATCATCGCCCGGGGAAATGTCGCAACCTGGGCACTGAGGCCAACACCCGCTCGCCTCAGCTTGCGCCGCCCCCAGGCCAGGTAGCGCTTGCGCTCAGGCAAGGGGTCGGCGCTGATGACCGCATCCACACCGCCGTCCCATGCCATTGCATGCCGGTACAGGTCGGCCAGGCCCGCGTAACAGCACCCACAGAATGGGGGGCAAGCCACCCCGCACGCCAGATGCCCGGCCAACAACAGATCGTTGCGGTCTGCCTGACGCTGGTTCGGCGACGAGAGCTGAGCACTGTCGAACGGCTGCATGACACCATCATCGAGCACCAGCACTTCAACACGCGGATCATCCTGGACAAACAGTGCCGAGTAACCACGCTCGATGTTCGCAATGACGTCAGCGGTTATGCCCGCATGCCGGGCGGTGGCAATTCGCAGGTTGAAGGTCGCGTGAGCGCGAGCCGCAATGCTCAATTGCGCAGCCCGCAGAAATGCCAGGGCATGAACACTGTCTTTGCCACCCCCATGGGCATACATCACTTTGAAGCTACCGACCCGCTCATAGCCGCCCGCGGCGACGATCACGCGCTGGATCAACAGTTGCAATGAAGCGCGCTGAGCCGGGGAAAAGCGCTCCATCAGCCGCTGAAGGACTTGTCGATAGACATACTGCATGGCCTGGTCATGAACGCTACTCATAGTGCTTACCTGCTGTACCGGAAAAGCTGACGACCGTGTTCGACCGCGAGAGCAGGTCGGGAAGAAGAATGAAGGTGGCCATAGATGTTTCCTACAGAGCCATAGGACGTTTAGAGGACAAACGCGCAGGCGCAACGCCTGTCCCAGGCTTTGTCGTGAATCCGCAGAGGTCGCCTGTAATCAGTCGAACAATCATTTCTCGCTCCGTGAGAGGACAGTGAGTGGGGTATCCAGTTAACGTGTCGGACAGGCCGCAGTACTTTTTCCTATTCATTCAACAGTAAGCCAATACGCGCTCATCCGTTTCAGCAAACCGAGTAGGAAATTTCTGAAGCTCACTCAGAGCGCCAAGCGCGGGCGTCTTGGCGCGGGATATCGCAGGCAAGCCCCCTGTGAAGTGACTTGCCTACGACGGTATTGGCGGGGGTAAATACCAAGGTGCCAACTATTGCAGTTGGCCATCCAATACAGCGATCTGCTTGAATCCATCGCCGTCACGCAGCAAAAACACCGCATCCATACCCCGCTGCTGCGCCAAGGCAACGCCTTTATCCGGGCCCAGCACCATCAACGCGGTGGCCCAGGCATCCGCGTACATGCAGCTGGTGGCAACCACCGAAACCGCCGCCAGCGGCGAGCTGAGTGCGCGGCCACGGGCCGGGTCCATGGTGTGTGAATACACTACGCCGTCGCGCTCGACCCAATGCCGGTAGTCACCGGAGGTGGCGATGGAGGCATCGCTGAGCTCCATGACCCCCAGCACCTCTCGACGGCCACGCAGCGGCTTTTCAATCGCGATGTTCCAGGGTTCGCCCGAGGGCTTGTGCCCGGCGGCACGCATCTCGCCATCGATGCCGACCAGGTAATGCCTGATGCCAGCCTGTTCCAGGCAGTGAGCCAGTTGGTCGACAGCAAAGCCTTTGGCGATGCCGTTCAAGTCCAGGGTAATGGGCAAGCGTTTACGTACACGCTGAGCGCTGAAGTCGAGTTCAAGGGCCGCAGAGGCGCGGTTTCGCTTCTGGCTACCCTTCACCAGCGGCAGTTCGGCGGATTGGCCGCCCGCACCAAACCCCCAGGCGTTGACCAGGTCGCCCACGCCGATATCGAAGGCCCCCTGTGACTCATGCTCGATACGCAGCGCAGTCGACAAGACCCACAGCAAGGCGTCGGGAATCACCCTCCACGCCCCCACCGGCAAGGCGTTGAACTGCATCAAAGCGGAGTCGGGCTTCCAGGTGGACATCTGCTGGTCCACGGCATCGACCGCCTGAAACAACTGCGCACCCAACACCGCCAAGTCCTGGCCCGCTGGCGCATAGAAGACGGCGCTGTAGCGAGTTCCCATGGTTTCGCCATTCAGGCTGTAGCGCTCAAGCGCCGCCGCTTCAGAACACATCTTCACGGTATCGCCCCTGTACGTTAAGGGTTTCGACGTTCAGGCAAAGGGGTGCCAACAGCCCATCAAACACCTGCCTGACGCTTTCTGCCATTTCACGCCCACCGCAGACCAGCACCTGCGCACCGCTCTGGATGAGCGCCTGCAACTTCAGCGCATCGGCGCGAATACGGTCTTGAACATAAGCGCGCTCCGCACCGCGAGAAAACGCCGTGCTCAAGTGGTGGAGCCGTCCATCCTCCAGGTAGGTACCCAGTTCATCCTCATAGAGGAACTCCGTTGTGGCCGACCGCCCACCCCAGTACAGGTTGATCGGGCGCGCCCGGTGGTTCTTGCGGATAAACCCTACCAAAGGCCCGATCCCGGTACCCGCACCCACCAGAATGACCGGAGCCTGCCCGGCACTGGGGCGGAAATGCGGGTGTTGCTGAACAAACGCTTCGATGCGACCGCCAAGCGGCAGCGTATGCAGGTATCCCGAGCACAGCCCCTGCGCATGCCGGCGCACACAGATCTCCACCACCCCATCGCTACGGCTGGTGGCAATCGAGTAGAACCTCGCCTCTTCCCCGCGGCTCGGTACCACACCCAGCAAGTCACCGGGCTCGAACGCTGGCAAGCGGTCTTTGCCCAGTAATCGGGACAGCAGGTTACGACCGCTGCCGGGTACCGGTGCAAAACGCAAGACGGCGGTACTGGTTGCCTCGGTTTCGCCATAGACCACCCGCTCGATCAATTCGAGGCTGCGTGTCGGCACCGAGACGCGTGCCGGTTTCAGCAGCAATTCGACCCCCAATTGTTCGGCAAGGGCACTGCCCCACTGGCTGAAGGCCTCGGCATCGCCACGGTCAACCGTTGCCAAGGGCAGCAACATCGAGCAACCCGCGCCCTGCAAGGCATCCTGTACCCGGTGGGCATAGGCGCAGAACTGTTTGAAACGCGAGTCACCAAAGCCCAGCACCGCAACGCTCAGGTCCGGGCCCAACTGTGCCTGTTGCAGACGCGCCATGAACGCACTGGCGGAGTCCGGGGCGTGGCCGTCGCCGTAGGTCGAGGTCAGTACCAGCAGGCGCTTGGCCTGGCGATAGCGCGGTTGCAAGCTGTTCATGGTGGCGGTATGCACGGCATGGCCAGCGTTCGTCAGCGCATCATGCACGGCACTGGCGAATGCCCAGGTGGTCGCCGACTGACTGCCGACCAACACCACGGTATCCGCCTGTTGCGCGCCGACGTTGGCACGCAGTGTCGGCGTCAGCCTGCGCCGTTGCCACCAGATCAGTGTGCCGGTAATGGCCAACAACGGCACTGCCGACACACACAGACCACACAGCAGGCTCAACCACCAGTAGCCTTCGCCGGTGTGCAATTGATAGACCGTCTCATACACCTGACGCGTCAGCGTGTGGGCCCGATAATTCAGCAGTTCGCCTGATGCCGGGTCGACGTAGCCATCGCCAGACGCAGTTCTCAGGGTGATGACCCCGTTGCTGTCATTGGGCTTGGGAAACTCCAGCTCACGCAGGTCAGCGATATCAACCGCCTTGAGTGCCTTGAGGTCAGCAACGGCCGCATGCGGGCCTTGTGCAACCTGGCTGGGATAGGCCGGCTCAAGCGCCATGCCATCGTCGATCAGGCCAAAGGTGACACCGGACATGTACAGGCCTGTCACCGACAGCAGTATCAGCCCCGGCAGGCTCAGGCGGCCAGCGGCCGAGTGCCAGCGCTGAGAACGGTCGCCCGTTGATCGGGACAGCAGCATGCGCCATCCGCCCATTTTTCGGGCCAACAGCACCACACCAGACAGTGACAGCAGCGCCATCGCCAGGGCGACGACACCACTGACGCCGCGCCCCACATCGCCCGAGAAAAACGAACGGTGCAAGTCCCGCATCCAGGCCATGAAGGCACCCGGCTCATAGGAGCCAAGCGCTGCTCCTGTGCGCGGATCGACACGCAAGGTGTCGCCGCCGTGCTTCGAATCGACGGTCACCCGAACTTCGCCTGACGGCGCGCGCTCGATCAGTTCGACACCGGCAACCTGCTGGGTGATCCGCGAGGCGACGACGGCGGCGCTGACCCCCTGCAGCGGGCTGCCGACATCCAGACGCGTGAGTGTCGGTTGCAGTGCCAGGGTCACACCACTCAGGGCGACGACCATGACCAGCACACTCAGCGCCACACCTGGCCATGAATGAAGTTTGCGCAGCATTAGCCTGTACCTCACCGGTATCAGAGATCGTAACGGAAGCTATCGACGTAACCGTTGCCCGACGTGGCCTTGCCTGAACCTTCGCGGGTCAGCGGCACCTGGACTTCGGCGCTGTTTTCGCGCTTGTCTTCCACCGCGGTATCGATGCGGATTTGATAGCCGGCGTCGATCAATGCATCAGCAATGTCCACCGACACTTTCAGCGTTTCACCACTGCCGACGCTGGCGCCACTGACGCCGTCGAATTCGGCAGCATTCAGGCCGCTACCACGGGCCCAGTCACGCAGGTGCTTGTAGTACTTGGCCTTCTTGCCGGCCACCCACAGGGTCCGTTCGTACTTGCCCTGGGCATCGGTCAGGTAAATGGCAACATAGGCACCGTTGCCCCGATAGGATTGCAGGGTGCTGGTGAGGGTGACTTCCCGAGCGTGAGCAAATGCTGGGGCAGCGGCGACACCCGCGAGTGCAAGGGAAAAGACAGCCTTTTTCATCGAGAAGCCCTCAGGCAGAGGAAAAGATGGCTTCACGATAACGGCCATTACTTAATGGAAGCTGAACAGGCTTTCAGCGGTGCTTAAGGGTTCCTTAAGGTGCTTGTGCACCAACAGCGCGGGTACGGGCCAGGTCAGTCAGCGCGCGTTTTACCCAACAGCAGGAGCAATGACAGCGCCGAAAACACGGCACCGGCGTAGAACGCCATCGCCGCACCATAGGCTTGCCAAAGCCAGCCGGCAATCACACTCGCCAGCAGCAAGGCCAGCCCACTGACCAGGTTGAACACCCCGAATGCCGTGCCTTTCAGAGCGGCGGGCGTGGTATCGGCGACCAGTGTGGCCAGCGTGCCCTGGCTAAAGCCCATGTGCAGCCCCCACAGCGCAACGCCGACCATCATCGCCCAGGCGCTTTGGGCGTACGCCAGAACAACGTCCGCCAGTATCAGCAACACCAGGCTCATGGACAACAGCGACGTGCGGCTCATTCGGTCCGACCACTTACCGACCGGGTATGCCGACACCATGTAGAAACCCGCCATCACCACCATGACCACAGGCACCCAGGTGGCCGCGAAACCTGCCTGCTGCGCACGCAGGATCAGAAACGCCTCACTGAAACGTGCCAGTGAAAACGCCGCACCAATGGCTACGACCCACCAGTACTCAGCGGAAAACTGCTTCAACGAGGCCATTCGCAACGGCGCACGGAAGTGCCGCTCGCCCGCCTCATGGACAGGCTCGCGGATCCCCACCAGTAACAACCCAACGGCCAGTGCTGCAGGAATCACGGCAAACCACAGTACCGACGAAATCGCACCGGCAAAGACGGTCATCAGCAGAATGGCCAGCAGCGGCCCGAGAAAAGCACCCACGGTGTCCATCGCCTGGCGCAAGCCAAAGCAGGCACCGCGAATGGCGGCGGGCGCCACATCGGCGACCAGTGCGTCGCGTGGCGCCCCCCGTATACCTTTGCCGATCCGGTCCAGAATACGTGCGGTAAATACCACACCTGCCGAACTGGCCAGCGGGAACAGTGGCTTGGTCAGGGCCGCGAGGCCATAGCCAAGCAACAACAATTCCTTGCGCCGCCCGATGAAGTCGCTGAACGCCCCGGAAAACACTTTCACGATCAGGGCGGTGGCTTCTGCCACCCCTTCGATGATACCTACCGCCAGGATGCTGATGCCGAGCTCTCCTACCAGATACAGTGGTAACAGGCTATGCACCAGCTCGGACGACAGGTCCATGAACAGGCTGACAAAACCCAGCGTCCAGACCGTTCGCGGGATACGTGGAAGCGAACGATCGGCCCCCCTGTTCATCGAGTAGCCCCCTGACGATGACCTTGGCCGGCGGGAACACACCCGCCGCGGATGCAACCAGAGCATAGTCGATCGCCCCGCCCGCCTCCTGCGCCTTGGCCCTCGTCATGTTTGGGATTACGCCAGGACCTCAGGCTCGTTCACCGCGGGTTTTACCGTCGCACGGGCGTCGAAAGCGCCACCCGTCAGTACTTGGTCTGCTAGCGTCACCGGCTTTTTCCCAGGCAACAGCGGGAACACCAGCTCGGCAAAGCGAATCGACTCTTCCAAATGCGGGTAACCCGACAGTACGAAACTGTCGACACCCAGTTCGGCGTACTCCTGCAAGCGCGCCGCAACCGTTTGTGGGTCGCCGACCAATGCCGTACCCGCGCCGCCACGCACCAAGCCGACCCCGGCCCACAGGTTCGGGCTGACTTCCAGTTTGTCGCGCCGCCCGCCGTGCAAGGCGGCCATGCGTCGCTGGCCTTCGGAGTCCATGCGGGCGTAGTTGGCCTGGGCGCTGGCAATGGTGTCGTCGTCCAGGTGGCTGATCAGCCGTTCGGCGGCAGCCCAGGCTTGTTCGGTGGTCTCGCGCACGATCACATGCAGACGCACGCCAAAACGCACTGTACGCCCGTATTTCGCCGCACGTTCACGCACATCAGCAATTTTTTCGGCCACCGCAGCCGGCGGCTCGCCCCAGGTCAGGTAAGCATCCACGTGCTTGGCCGCCAGCTCATGGGCGGCTGCCGAGGAGCCACCGAAGTACAACGGTGGATAGGGTGTCTGTACTGGCGGGAAGACGTTCGAAGCCTGTTTGACGTTGACGTGTTTGCCTTGGAAATCCAGGGTCTTGCCGGCCAGCAGTTGGCGCCACACGGTGAGGAATTCGTCTGCTGCTTCGTAGCGCTGGTCGTGATCGAGGTAGACGCCCTCTGCCGCCAGCTCAGTGGCATCGCCACCGGGTACGACATTGAGCAGCAGGCGGCCGTTCAGCGCCTGGTCGAGGGTGGCGGCTTGCCGCGCCGCCACCGTCGGGCCGCTCACCGAGGTGCGCAATGCGACCAGCAGTTTGATCCGCTGGGTCACCGGCACCAGGCTCGCAGCGGTGACCCACGGGTCCAGGCAACTGCTGCCGGTTGGAATCAACAAACCGTCGTAGCCCAGGCTTTCAGCGGTCACTGCAATCTGGCGCATGTAGGCGTTGGTCGCCGGGCGACCGGACGACGACTTGCCCAGGTAGCGGGTGTCACCAGAGGTGGGTAGAAACCAGAAAATCTCCAAGCTCATAGGTACAGGCCTCAATAATAAATGCGCGGCTGACAGGGCAACCCGTTCTGGCGCAAGGCGCGCGGCATCCGTGCCGTCGGTATGTTGCGCGCGCTCTGCGGCGCGCTGAGCAGCAACGTGGCTGTATGGGACAGCGGTGAGCAAGAGCTGTACCAGTTGCTGCCAGGCCTGGCTCAAAGCCTCTCGGGCCAGAGAAAACCAGCAGGGCGACCAGCGCCCATAGCCCGCTGACGGCGTGGCAACTATTGCCCAGCCAACAACACTGTTGATTGGCTGTTGCCAGGAAAACACCTGCACCGGGAACCCGCAGAAAAATCCACAGGCCGCGATCCAGAGCCCCCCGGCACGTCACGGCAACGCCTTAAGCTAATAACTAAAATGTCTTTATTTAAAGGTTGTTAGATCAATTACATTCAACACCGCACACACCGATACTGTTGTGCCTTACGCAGCTCAGCAGTGTTGCCAGCCCAACAGCCCGTCTACGACTGAACGGCTGGGCGCCAAACGGGGCGCTACAAACACCGTCTTTTTACTCATAGGCCCGACCATGCAACTACTCACGCTGCCGCCCTCACCCGCACTGGCCACGTCGATCCGCGCCACTGCGCAGGTTTTCGAAGACCCTAAATCGCAAGCGCTGCTGGCGCACCTGCAACAGATCGCTCCCAGTGACGCCAGCGTGTTGATCATTGGTGAAACCGGTACCGGCAAGGAGTTGGTGGCGCGTCACTTGCACAACCTCAGTGCCCGGCGCAACAAGCCGTTTATCGCGGTGAACTGCGGCGCCTTCTCTGAAACGCTGGTGGAGGCCGAGTTGTTCGGTCACGAGAAAGGCGCCTTCACCGGCGCCCTGAGCGCCAAGGCCGGCTGGTTTGAAGAGGCCAACGGCGGCACGCTGTTCCTTGACGAGATCGGCGATTTGCCAATGCCGATCCAGGTCAAACTGTTGCGCGTACTGCAGGAGCGGGAAGTGGTGCGCCTGGGCTCACGCAAGAGCATCCCGATCAATGTACGGGTGCTGGCCGCCACCAACGTGCAACTGGAAAAGGCGATCAATGCCGGGCATTTCCGCGAGGACCTCTACTACCGCCTGAACGTCGTCAGCCTGGAACTCAACCCTCTGCGTGAACGACCAGGCGATATCCTGCCGCTGATTCGCCACTTCATTGCCGAGTACAGCCGACGCCTGGGCTATGGCGAGATTGTGCTGGATGCCGAGGCCCAGCAGAAACTGGTGAGCTATTCCTGGCCGGGCAACATTCGCGAGCTGGAAAACGTCATTCACCACACGTTGCTGATCTGCCGTGACAACCTGATACGCGCACATGACCTGCACCTGTCCAATTTGCGCATAGAACGCCAGGAGAGCAGCAACCACAACGACAGCGCCGAAGCCCTGCTGGAGCAGGCCTTCCAGAAACTGTTCGAAGAGGAAAGCGGTGCCCTGCATGAACGGGTCGAGGCGCTGCTGCTGCGCGCCGCCTACCGTTTCTCCCACTACAACCAGGTGCATACCGCCAACCTGCTCGGCCTGAGCCGCAACATCACCCGGGCAATGCTGATCAAAAGCGGCGAGCTGGTGGTCAATAAACGCCAACCCGCACCACGCGAGACCGGTACCCGGGCATTCAACCTGTCAATCTGAACACCCGTGATCAATACAAAGAAGCCCGGGGCTATCCCATCGATAGCCCCGGGCTTTTCAGCTTCAACAGTGCAAGCCCCTTCAGCGTGGCGCGAGGTACCCCAGCAACTGCACCCGGTCGGCCAACGTCGCCGCTTTTGCGATCAGCGCCTCGGCATCGCCCTGAACCGGCACGCCGACCAGCAAGCGCCCTTGGGCGCGCCCCTGAATACGCTCGACACCACCGTGCAGCAAACGGCTCTGGGGCCCCAGAGCCCGGGCAATCGCTAGCAGGTCCACCTCGTGCCGGTGGCCGCTGAACTGCAGGCTCAACAACCGTTCATCCGTCACGGCCCCCGGCCCGGCGTGCAACCGCTGCTGCAGATCGGCAGGTACGTCACTGAGCTGATGGCCCAGCAGGGTGCGGGTGACCTCATGCTGTGGGTCACCGAACAGTTGCCAGACCTCGCCCTGCTCCACCACCTCTCCGCGCTCCAGCACGACCACCCGGTCGCAGATCGCCCGGATGACTTCCATTTCGTGAGTGATCAATACAATGGTCAGGCCCAGACGGCGGTTGATATCGCGCAGCAGGGCCAGGATTGCCTGAGTACTTTCCGGGTCAAGGGCTGAGGTAGCTTCGTCACAAAGCAGGATCTGCGGCTGGTGCACCAGGGCACGGGCAATGCCGACGCGCTGCTTCTGCCCTCCGGACAGTTGCGCCGGGTAGGCCTGATGCTTGTCCTGCAACCCCACCAGAGCCAGCAGTTCGCTGACCTTGCTGGCAATCTGCGTCTTGTCCACCCCGGCCATGCGCAAGGGCAGTGCCACGTTGTCCCAGACGGTTTTCGCCGACATCAGGTTGAAGTGCTGAAAAATCATGCCCACTCGCCGCCGCAACTGCACCAGCTGCGCGGCGTTGTACAGGCCGATATCCTGATCGTCGATCAGCACCCGACCGCTGCTCGGCTGCTCAAGGCGATTGAGGGTGCGAATCAGCGATGACTTGCCAGCACCGCTACGGCCAATGATGCCAAATACCTCACCGTGACGAATTGCCAGGTTCAGGTTGCTCAACGCTGGCTGGGGATTGCCCGGGTAGTGCTTGCCTACCCCTTGCAGGCGGATATGCGCCGGTTCATGCAGGGTGCTCACCTGTGCCTCGCGACGGGCGGAGGGCGCCGGCGCCAGATCATCAGGTGCAACCTTGAGTGCAGTGTACTGGGTCATCTGAATGGGCTTCCTGGCAGCCACGATGCCGACAGGGCTTAGAACCCCGGGGCAATCTGGCCTTTGTAACGGGCAAGGATGAATTCACGCACCTGTGGCGAGTTCAGCGCTTTGGCCAGTTTCTGCACGGCCGGGCTCTGCAGGTTGTCCGGACGGGCGACCAGGTACTCGACGTAGAGGTCCTTGCCCTTCTCGACAATCAGCGCACTACTGGTGTCGATACCGGCTTCAAGGGCGTAGTTGGCAAACACGAAAGCCAGGTCGACCTGGCTTACCGAGCGCGCCAACAGTGCGCCTTCCAGCTCACGAATCTTCAGTTTCTTCGGGTTCTCGGCGATATCGCGCTGGGTCGCCAAGGTGTTGCTTGGGTCTTTCAGTTTGATCAGGCCAGCTTCATGCAGCAGTACCAATGCCCGGCCCGTGTTGACCGGGTCGTTGGGAATCGCCACCGAGGCGCCGTCCTTGAGTTCCGACAAGTCCTTGATCTTGGTTGAATAGGCGCCAAAGGGCTCGATATGCACGCCGACCACCGGCACCAGGTTGGTGTGGCGGGTCTTGTTGAACTCGTCGAGGAACGGCCGGTACTGGTAGTAGTTGGCGTCGAGGTTCTTTTCTGCCAGTTGCAGGTTGGGCTGGATGAAGTCGGAGAACACCTTGATGTCCAGATCGACGCCCTCCTTGGCCAGTGCCGGTTTCACGAATTCGAGAATTTCCGCATGGGGAACCGGGGTAGCACCCACGACCAGTTTTTCACCCGCCTGCACGCTGAACGCGACCACGGCAGCCAGAATGGCAATAGCCTTTTTCATTACAGTGACTCCTTGAACACTAGAGGATTGGCCGTCGTGGGGTGGACGTGGGGCCACAGTTGGCAGCACTACCCGGCTGCCACTCGGGAGGATATTTTTCAGCGTCGGCTGTAACGCACCACCAACCGGTCACCGCTGACCTGCAGGGCCTGCACCAGAACAATCAGCAAGAGCACGGTGACCACCATCACATCGGTCTGGAAACGCTGATAACCAAAGCGAATGGCCAGATCGCCCAAGCCACCGCCACCGATCACCCCGGCCATCGCGGTGTAATCCACCAGGACAATGGCGGTGACGGTCACGGCAGCGATCAGCCCGGTGCGTGCTTCAGGCAGCAAGGTGTGCCAGATGATCTGCCAGGTGCTGCCGCCCATGGATTGCGTCGCCTCGACCAGGCCACGGTCGACCTCGCGCAGGGCGGTTTCCACCAGCCGGGCGAAGAACGGCGTGCAGCCCACCACCAGCGGCGGAATGGCGCCTGCCACGCCCAGCGAAGTACCGGTCAACAGCGTGGTTACCGGTACCAGAACAATCAGCAGAATAATGAACGGCAACGAACGCAGGGTGTTCACCAGCACCGACAGGCCGCGGTACACACCCGGGGTTTCGTGCAACTGCTGTTTGCCGGTGAGGTACAGCCACACCCCCAACGGCAAGCCCAACAGCACGGTAAAGCTCAGCGCAGCGCCGAGCATGGTCAGGGTATCGAGGCAGGCCTGAGCGATTTCCCCTCCATTGAGATTGGCGAACAGTTCGTTCATCCCTTCACTCCTCAGTGCAGTACGCCCTACGACCAGTCATGGCGTGGCGGTTTAACCCCATTGAGCAACCAGTTGCCCACCACGTGGTACTTCCAGCGCACCGGGTCGTGCAGGGTATGCACGCGGGCGTTGCGCCAATGCCGGTCATGGTTGTGCAGGGCCAGCGAGGAACGCGTGCCGCCCAGTTCGAACAGGCGGTTACTGGCTTCCAGGGCGATTTCCGTGGTCAGCACCTTGGCCTTGGCGACGGCCACCGAAGCCCGTGCCACCCCGTCTTCGTCCGGCGCCGCCCGCACGCTGTCCATGACCTTGCCGGCGCGCTCCAGCAATGCTTCTGCAGCCTCCAGGCGGATGCTCAGGTTGCCGACCTGGACGATAGTCAGCGGGTCTTCACTGGCCTTGGCCAGCCCGGCGTCGATCCAGGGCCGCGCATGCTCACGCACAAAGCGCACGGTGTCGCGCAGCGCGGCCTGGGCAATACCGGCATCGATGGCGGCGGTGGTGATCTGTGCAAACGGCCCGGCCAGGGTCGGGTTCTCGTAAGAGCGATAAGTCTGGAACACATTGAACGCCGGTACCCGCAGGTTCTGCGCCAGTACCGTACCGCTGGCGGTATTGCGCTGCCCGATACTGGCCCAATCATCGACCACGGTCAGCCCATCGGTGTGGCGTGGCACAAACGCCAGGTGCGCCCTGCCCTCGGCATCCAGCGCCAAAACGCCCAGCCAGTGAGCGTAGAGCGAACCGGTGCAGTAACCCTTGCGCCCATTGATGACGATGGACTCGCCATCGTGGGTAAAGCGCGTCTGGATGTCCTGTACCGTCTTGCCGCCCGTCTCGGACAGTGCGTTGGCGAAACGATTGCCCTTGAGCGCCAGGCCGAAGAAAAAGCGCTTTTGTGCGTCACTGCCCTGCAGGCGGATGTCTTCGAGCAAGCAATAGTGGTTTTGTGGAATCTGCCCCAGCGACGCATCGGCCGCGGAAATAATGGCAATCACTTCGGCCAGGGTGGCGTAGGACACCTCAGCGCCACCGAAGGCCTTGGGCACGGTAATACCCCACAGGCCGCTGTTGGAGAACACATCCACCACCTCGGCGGGCACCTGGCGCTGGCGATCACGCTCAGCGTCGCCCTCCAGCAGGAAAGCTGCAACCTTGTGCGCAACGGCAATGGCTTCGGCATCGCTGCGGATGACATGCGCATCCGGTTCAGAAAGTGGGTAGTGCGCGCTGGTCAGGGTGTTCGGCATAGGTTCCTCACGGCTTACTCATCGTCGGCCACCACCTTCGGCGGCCTTTTGATGAGGCAGTGCAGGAGCCATGCCAGTATTTTTATCCTTATATTTCAGTAACTTATGGTTAGCGCTGAAATCCACGCAGTGTAAAAAGCAACAAAGTGTTGGGTGCCTGTTGCCTGGCAAACAGTTCGCCAGGGATCCGCGTGCTGCTAAGCAGAAAACCCCGCGATAAACAAAAGCGATACCCGCTTAAAGATTTCCAAGAGGCCGCCCCACGGCCTGCAGCCGTAGACTCACCCCACTCCGCGATGCGGTCAGGTGATTCCTGCCGGTCATCAGTGTTTTCGAATGCCCGGCGGAATTTTCACCACTACAAAAACAAAAGGTGAATGCGCATGCTCAATCAAACTGTCGATGTGAAAGCGTGGATCGACAACCGGCCCATGACAGGCTACCAGTGGCTTATTCTCGGTTTGTGCTTCCTCATTGTCCTGTTCGACGGCTTCGACGTCGCGGTCATGGGCTTCATCGCCCCTTCGCTGATGCAGGAATGGGGGTTGTCCCGTGCGGCCTTCGGCCCAGTGATGAGTGCCGGCATGGTGGGCCTGGCAATAGGTGCCCTGACCGCCGGCCCCTACGCCGACCGCTTCGGGCGCAAGCGGGTACTGGTTTTCGCCGTGACCGGCTTCAGCCTCCTCAGCCTGGGCTGTGCATTTGCCCGCAACCCTTATGAGCTGGCGGCCTTGCGCCTGCTGATCGGTATCGCGCTGGGCGCGGCATTGCCAAACACCACGACCCTGCTCTCGGAATACCTCCCCGAGCGCAATCGTTCACTGCTGATCACCCTCATGTTCACCGGGTTCAACCTGGGCTCGGGTGCCGGTGGGCTGCTGGCCGCCTGGCTGATCCCTCTGCATGGCTGGCAATCGGTACTGATGGCCGGCGGTATTCTGCCCTTGCTGCTCCTGCCCGCTCTTTGGTTCCTGCTGCCTGAGTCGGCGCGTTTCCTGGCGGCGCGCAATGCACCCGCGAGCCAGATCGCCAAGGTCTTGAACCGGCTGGGCGGCACCTTCGATGCGAACACCTGCTTTACCGTTGCCGAACCCAAGGCCCAGCATAAAGCACCTGTACGCATGCTGTTCAGTGAGCGCTATCGCCTCGGTACCCTGGCACTCTGGATGACCTACTTCATGGGCCTGCTGGTGATCTACCTGACTATGGGCTGGCTGCCAACACTGCTGCGTGACAGCGGCCTGAGCATCGAGCGGGCAGCCACCCTGACCGGCCTGTTCCAGATCGGCGGCACCGTCGGCGCCATCGTCGTCGGCTGGATCATGGACCGCCGCAACCCGAACGGCGTCATCGCCACATCCTATGCCCTGGGAGGCACCTTCATCCTCTTGCTTGGGGCCTTGAGCCTGGAGTCGAACTTGCTGGCCGTGGGCGTGATTGCCGCGGGCTTCTTCATGAGCGGTGCGCAAACTGGCCTGAATGCCTTTGCGCCCAACTACTACCCAACGGATTTTCGCGCCACTGGCGTCAGCTGGATGCTCGGCATCGGTCGCTTCGGGGCGATTTTCGGCTCGCTGATCGGTGGCGTGATTCTAAGCTTGGGGCTGGGCCTGCCCACCCTGTTCACCCTCCTTGGCTTGCCGGCCTTCATCGCGGCCCTGGCGATTCTGGCCAACGGTCAGGCAAGGCGCCGCGCCAACCAGACGTTGATCGCGCAATGATCCGCTTCGTTTAAAGGAAACTCACATGGCACGTATTATTGGTGGTCTTGCGGTCTCGCACACCCCAACCATCGGCTTCGCAGTCGATCACGATAAACAGGACGAGGCAGCCTGGGCGCCGATTTTCCAAGGCTTCGAGCCGATCAAGGCCTGGCTGAAGGAACAGCAACCCGATGTGCTGTTCTACATCTTCAACGACCATGTCACATCGTTCTTCTTTGACCATTACGGCGCCTTCACCCTGGGTGTGGACGAGCGCTACGACGTGGCTGATGAAGGTGGCAACCCACGTGCGCTGCCGCCCATCAGGGGCCATGCGGCACTGTCACGGCACATCGGCGAAAGCCTGATGAGCGACGAGTTCGACATGGGCTTTTTCCGCGACAAACCGCTGGATCACGGTTTCTTCTCGCCCATGTCGGCCCTGCTACCCTGTGAACCCGACTGGCCAGTGGAAATCGTCCCCCTTCAGGTCGGCGTCCTGCAGTTCCCGGTTCCCAGCGCAGCGCGTTGCTACAAACTGGGCCAGGCCCTGCGCCGCGCCATCGAGAGCTACCCGCAAGACCTCAAGGTTGCGATCGTGGCAACCGGCGGTGTGTCGCATCAGGTGCATGGTGAGCGCTGCGGCTTCAATAACCCGCAGTGGGATGCCCAGTTCATTGACCTGTTCGTCAACGACCCGGTGCGCCTGAGTGAAATGACCCTGGCCGAATACGCCACACTCGGCGGCATGGAGGGTGCAGAAGTGATCACCTGGCTGATCATGCGCGGCGCGCTGTCATCGACGGTGAAGCAACTGCACTACGACTACTACCTGCCCTCCATGACCGGCATCGCCACGCTGCTGTTGGAAAACCAGGCGCGCCCAGTGCCGGCCGAACTCAACGCACGTCATCTGCAACACATGGGCCGTCAACTGGCCGGTATCGAGAAGCTGGAAGGCACCTACCCGTTCACACTGGAACGCAGTGCCAAGGGTTATCGCCTGAACAAGTTCCTGCACCGCATGATCGAACCGAACTGGCGCCAGCGCTTTCTGGACGCACCCGAAACCCTGTTCGAGGAAGCCGGGCTGAGCGAAGAAGAACGCGACCTGCTGCGCCGACGTGATTGGCGGGGATTGATTCACTACGGCGCGATCTTCTTCGTCCTGGAGAAGCTCGCCGCCGTCCTCGGCATCCCCAACCTGCACGTCTATGCAGCCATGCGCGGGCAAAGCCTGGAAGACTTCATGAAAACCCGCAACCAGCAAGTGCTGTACTCGGTAGCAGGTAAAACCGCACGCTGATCCATGGGCGGGGCCCGCGCGAAAAGGCGAAGGCCCCTACCCCCACCCGCTGCACCAGCGCCCGCCCAGGCCACCCTGCAACAGCCCCATTCGACCTGCCCTGCAACGGGGCGGCGGGCCACGCTTTGCTCAAAAAACGGAGAACAACAACAATGAAAACAACCGTCACCCCTCGCTTGCTCTGCACCCTGGCGATTGCATCTGCACTGCCACTGGAGGGGTTCGCAGAAGGTTTCAGCGATGACGCCAGTGCGACACTGACTCTTCGAAATTTCTATCTGAATCGAAACTTCGTCGATCAGACCAGACAGGGCAAGGCCGAAGAATGGACGCAGAGCTTCATTCTCGACGCCAAGTCTGGCTTCACCCAAGGCACCGTCGGCTTTGGCCTGGATGTACTCGGCCTGTACAGCCTCAAGCTCGATGGCGGCAAAGGCACCACCAACACCCAGCTACTGCCGGTACATGACGACGGTCGACCCGCTGACGACTATGGACGCCTGGCCCTTGCGGCGAAGGCCCGCGTATCGAAAACCGAACTGAAAGTCGGCGAGTGGATGCCTGTGCTGCCGATCCTGCGCGCCGATGATGCACGGTCACTGCCGCAGACCTTCCAGGGCGCCCAGATCAGCTCGCGGGAAATCGACCACCTGACCCTCTACGGCGGGCAAATCCGCGGCAACAGCCCGCGCAACGATGCCAGCATGGAAGACCTGTCGCTGTTCACCCGTACCGCGTACACCACTGACCGGTTCAACTTTGCAGGCGGCGAATACCGGCTGAATCAGGACCGCACGTTGATTGGCCTGTGGAACGCCGAACTCAAGGACATCTACCAGCAACAATACTTGCAACTGCAGCACTCACAACCGCTGGGGCGCTGGGTATTGGGCGCCAACCTCGGCTATTTCTGGGGCAAGGAAGACGGCAGCGCGCGGGCTGGCGAACTGGACAACCGCACCGCTTCCGGGTTGTTCTCCGCCAAGTACGGCGCCAGCACCTTCTATGTCGGGCTGCAGAAAGTCATGGGTAAAGACGAGTGGTTCCGCGTCAACGGCACCAGTGGCGGCGTGCTGGCCAACGACAGCTTCAACTCCAGCTACGAAAACGCCAGGGAGCGCTCCTGGCAACTGCGCTACGACCACGATTTCGCCGGTTTCGGCGTACCGGGCCTGACCTTCATGACCCGCTACATTCACGGCACCGACGTGCATAACAGCAGCACCACGGATGGCACCGAATGGGGCCGCGAGAGCGAACTGACCTACACCGTGCAAAGTGGCAGCTTCAAGGCCCTCAACGTCAAATGGCGCAACTCCAGCATCCGCCGTGACTGGGGCAGCACCAACAGCTTCGACGAGAACCGTCTGATCATCAGTTATCCGCTCAGCCTGCTCTGATCCACCCGCAACAGGCTGGCCGAACGTTCGGCCGGCCTGTTAGCCATCCACCTGCTCGCGAATCGCCTGGCGAATGATCGTCATCATGACCTGCGCGGCGGGCGAATGCAGGCAACCACTGCGGTAAGTCAGGCCAATGGCACGGGTGGTCTGCTTCAGCTGCACCGGCAGGATGCACAGCGCCCCCGAGGCAATGTCCTGCTCCAGTTGGTGGGCGGACACAATGGCCAGCATGTCCGAGCGCAGCAACAGCCCGCGAATGATCGCCAAGTCGCCACTTTCGACCACCGGCCAGGGCACGGCCAGGCCCGAGTCGGTGAACCACGCGTCCAGTAATTGCCGCGCCGGCGAACCGGCCCGTGGCAACACCCAGTGCGCCTCACTGAGCGCTTCGCGCCCAACCGGCACGCTGCACAGCGGGTGGTCACGGCGCGCCAGTATGACCATTTCCTCCGTCAGCAAAGCCTCGCCGACCAGGTCCGAGGCATAGTCGGCCGAACGCAAGGCCCCCAAAATGAAATCGACATCGCCGGCCCGCAGTTCGGTAGCCAGCAGGTCGAACGGGCTCTCGTTGGTGATCACGCGAATGCCGGGGTGCGCGGCCGTGAGCCGAACGATGGCGTCCGGCAGTATGCGGGTACGCCCCAACGGCAGCGCGCCGACATGCACCACACCCTGCAATGTGCCGCGCATTGCGGTGATATCGGCCTGAATATGCCGCAGTTCGTTCAGCGCACGACGGATCGGAAAGACAATCTCGTGGCTGGCCCGCGTCGGTTGCAAGCCCCGTGGTGTTCGCTCGAACAGCGATTGCCCACAACCACCCTCCAGCACCTTCAGCGCCGCACTGACGGCAGGTTGGCTCAAGCCAAAATGGCGCGCCACCGTCTGCATGTGGCAGGTCTCGCAGAGTTTGACGAACACCTGCAAGCGCCGGGCCTGGAACAGGTAGAGCGGCTCGACCGCTTTGCCCGCTGCCCCCTCCAGCAGCCGTGGCACCGTCTCCAGCTCCGCCAGAACACGCCGTGCTCGGGGCAGCACCCGGGCGCCATAGTCGGTCAGGCGCATGCCGTTGACATGCCGCTCAAACAGCGGCACCTCCAGGCGCGCCTCCAGCTCGGCGATTGCCCGCGTGACCACCGACTGTGCCCGGTAAACAGCCTCGGAGGCCTTCGACACGCTGCCCAGTTCAGCCACCCGAACGAACGCTCGCACCTGCATCAGGTTTGGAAGCTCATCAGCCAACATTCGTGCTCATACCTTCTGGAAGTCTCATGCTGGCGGAACTATGCCCCTGCACCTTGAGGACATCAATAAGAAAAACGCATACCTCGAACAACTGAACGCATTATTCGCCAGTGGCGGTGAGTGACATGCTTTTCAAAAAGCAGGAGGACACCTCGCCATGATCGATGTACAGAAAACCGCACTGGTCGTCAGCGCACATTCCGCCGATTTCGTCTGGCGCGCAGGCGGCGCCATCGCCCTGCATGCCGCACAAGGCTATGCCGTGCATATCGTCTGCCTGTCGATGGGTGAACGCGGTGAGTCCGCCAAGCTGTGGCGCAAGGGCGACATGAGCGAGGAGCGGGTCAAGGCCGTGCGCCATGACGAAGCCCTGGCAGCAGCAGAGGTGTTGGGAGCCAGCGTCGAGTTTTTCGACATCGGCGATTACCCGATGCGTGCCGATACAGACACCCTGTTTCGCCTGGCCGATGTGTTCCGTCGCGTGCAACCGGCCTTTGTCCTCAGCCATTCGCTGAAGGACCCCTACAACTATGACCACCCCTTGGCCATGAACCTGACCCAGGAGGCGCGCATCATCGCCCAGGCCGAAGGCTACAACCCTGGCGAGAAAATCCTCGGGGCACCGCCGGTCTACAGCTTCGAGCCGCACCAACCAGAGCAGTGCGAGTGGCGCCCGGACGTGTTCCTCGACATTACGGAGGTCTGGGACAAGAAGTACGCTGCGATCCAGTGCATGGCCGGTCAGGAACACCTCTGGGAGTACTACACCCGCGTGGCACTGCAGCGGGGCGTACAGGCCAAACGCAATGTCGGCATCACCTCTAGTCGCAACATTGTCTACGCCGAGGGTTACCAGAGCCTCTTTCCACGGGTTACGGAGCACCTGGCATGAGCGCACTGATCGGAAAAACCGGGATTGTCGTACGCAACGCCCCCCGTGCCGACGCCGCGCTGATCGACGAACTGGGGCGCTTCGGCGTAGCCACGGTGCATGAAGCACAAGGGCGCAAGGGGCTGCTCGGCGCGTCGCTGCGGCCCATCCAGCAAGGGGTGTCGATCAGCGGCTCAGCCGTCACGGTACTGGTGGCGCCGGGCGACAACTGGATGTTTCATGTCGCCGTCGAACAGTGCCGGCCAGGCGATGTCCTGGTCGTGGCACCCAGTTCACCCTGCACCGACGGCTATTTCGGCGACTTGCTCGCCACCTCGCTCAAGGCACGCGGTGTACGCGCACTGGTGATCGACGCCGGCATCCGTGATAGCCACACACTGCGTCAGATGGGCTTCCCGGTCTGGTCCAGCGCCATCAACGCCCAGGGCACGGTGAAAGAAGTGCTGGGCTCGGTCAACCTGCCGCTGGTCTGCGCCGGCCAATTGATCAACCCCGGGGATGTTCTAGTGGGCGACGACGATGGCGTCGTGGTCGTACGCCACAACGAGGTGCATCAGGTCGTAGAGGCCACGCGCAAACGCGCCGACCTGGAGGAACAAAAGCGTGTACGCCTGGCCAATGGCGAACTCGGTCTGGACCTCTACAACATGCGCCAGCGCCTGGCCGAAAAGGGCCTGCGCTACGTCGATAGCCTGGATGAACTGGAGGGCTGAGCATGAGCCAGGTACGTATACCTTGCCTGCTGATGCGCGGTGGCACCTCCAAGGGCGCCTACTTCCTGGCCAGCGACCTGCCCAGCCAACCGACACAGCGCGACCGCCTGTTGCTCGCGGTCATGGGCTCACCGGACAAACGCCAGATCGATGGCATCGGAGGCAGCGACCCGCTCACCAGCAAGGTCGCGATCATCAAGCCGTCTGACCGACCCGATGCCGACGTTGACTACCTGTTCGCTCAGGTACTGGTGGATGAACCACGGGTGGATTACGGCCAGAACTGCGGCAACATTCTTGCGGGTGTCGGCCCGTTCGCCATCGAAAAGGGGCTGGTCGCGATTCACGCAGCCATCACCCCGGTACGGATCTTCATGGAAAACACCGGGCAAGTCGCGGTCGCGAAGGTGCCGACACCGAACGGCGCCATCTGCTACGCCGGCGAAACCCGGATCGACGGCGTACCCGGTCAGGCCGCGCCCATACTCATCGAGTTCGCGGATGTCGCCGGTTCCAGTTGCGGCGCGCTGCTGCCAACCGGCAATGCGCGGGATGTCTTCGACGGCGTCGAAGTGACCTGCATCGACAACGGCATGCCGGTCGTGCTGGTGCGCGCCGCAGACCTGGGCTGCAGTGGTGAGGAAAGCCCCGAGCAACTGGAGGCAAACTCACTGCTGAAGGCCCGCCTTGAGTCGATCCGCCTGCAGGCAGGACCGCGCATGAACCTGGGTGACGTCAGCGCGCGCAATGTGCCGAAAATGTGCCTGGTCGCGCCGGCGCAGTCGGGGGGTGCCATCAGCACCCGCTCGTTCATCCCCCACCGCTGCCATACCGCTATCGGCGTGTTCGGGGCCGTGAGTGCGGCCACCGCCTGCCTGATCGAAGGTTCTGTCGCACACTCCATCGCGCACCTACCGGGCGGTGAGGTAAAGCGAATATCGGTGGAGCATCCAACCGGCGAGTTCAGCGTCGAGATCCGCCTGCACAACGGCCAGATCGCCGGCTGCGGCCTGATCCGTACCGCCAGGCTGTTGTTCGAGGGAAGGGTCTGTGTACCGGAATCGCTGTCGCAGCAGTGAGCATGAACGATGGGGCCGCACTGTGGTTGCATGCCAGCCAGCAAAGGGAGCGCTGGGCTTCAGCGACCCGACGGTACCTTTGCCAGCGGCATCGTGCCCGTCACGGGCTATTTGTTGGCGATCACTGCGGCGAGTAACGGCGCCGCCTGCTCATCGGTCAGTGCAGGGTGAATCTCCATGCTCATGAGATCGGTCCATTCAAGTGCCCACTTTTGCATCAACGCGGCATCGCTGGCTTCTGCGATGCCCATACCGGTCATGCGCCCGATGGCATGCCAGCGCCCCAGCAGGGTCACACCTGCGGGTGGAGCGCCTCCCGTCTTGAGAAACCGCTCGATTGCCGCGTTACGACGTTCCGACGAAATTGACCAACTGACAATGAACAACATCGGCCACCTCCTGCCAGGGATTGGCACCTGTTTTTCGGTTCGCGCACCGAGCCTGCATAACAACCCAGATACGCTGCGGTTTGTACCGTTTGTACATGGCTCCTGAGTGAACTGAAACACTGCTCCCTTGTGAAGGCATAGCAGCCGCGAGCATTGACCGTACGACCACTGATCCTCTTTCCACGCCGCAGCGCTGGCAGCTCCAGTGTGCTTTACTTCTGCCACCCGAGCGCTGAATGCTTGTGGAGCGTACAGCGCATGGCTTGCGAGTACACTCTGACGACAAGTATTGGGATACCAAGGTTGCAATCAGCGCGACAGGTGGGGCGTGTCATTGACCAGCCCTTGGGGAAACAGCGATGCCTAAGTTGGTTATACCCTTGCCCGACAATGACGCAGCGTTTCTTTCGACGGCCGCCGCTGCGGCGGCTCTTGCAGGTGTGCCTATCGAAACCCTAAACAATCAGTGTTTTTGCATCAGCCTGGATAAAGACGCCCTGCGCGAGACCCTGGAGTCGACTCTCGGTCAGCCTGGCTTGTTTGAGCTTGTGCAGCAACGCTGCCCCCACCTATTTGCCGCCCATCCGGTCTTTATCGCACCAGCCCACTTGGATCGAATGGCGCAGGTCGTGCGCGCGGTCGAATCAGTCGTTGCACTCCCGGCTTACCGAGAGGAAGTGCTGGCTCACTCTCCTGCTATCGCACGACATGACCCAGGTGGGGCCAAGGGAGTGTTCTTTGGGTATGACTTCCATGTCACCCAGAACAATTTCGGCCTGATCGAGATCAACACCAATGCGGGTGGGGCGATGCTCAATGCAGTGTTATCAAGAGCGCAGCACGCCTGCTGCCCGGCTATAGAGCAGTTGCTGCCACCATCAAGAAGAGCTGAGGTAATTGAGAGCAGCATTAGTGCAATGTTTCGTCAGGAGTGGTCACAGTATGGGCGGGACAAACCGTTGCGCAGTATTGCCATTGTCGATGAGACGCCCAAGCAACAATACCTGTACCCAGAGTTCCTGCTGTTCCAGCAGTTGTTCCAACGCAACGGTATAGAAGCAGTGATCGTCGACCCCTCTGAACTGAGCCTGAGGGATGGACAGCTTTGGCATGAACAGTTGGCCATCGACATGGTCTACAACCGTTTAACCGACTTTTCCCTCGAGGCCGTTGGCAATGCCACACTGCGCCAAGCCTACCTTGAACGAGCCACGCTACTCACACCACACCCGCAAGCCCATGCTTTATACGCAGACAAACGCAACTTGGCCTTACTCTGTGATGCCCAACGATTGAACGCATGGAAGGTTCCACAAGCGACCCAAGATCTATTACTGACCAGCATTCCGCATACCGAAGTCATTACGGCAGAAAATGCTGAGCGCCTTTGGCAGGAGCGCCGGGGGCTGTTCTTCAAACCTTGCACCGGATTTGGCAGCCGGGCAGCCTACCGTGGTGACAAGCTCACCCAGCGGGTCTGGCAGGAGATTATTGCAGGTAGTTATGTAGCCCAAGCCTTGATCCTGCCAGGCCAAAGAACCCTATCAGCCGAAACGACAGTCTCAGTGCTGAAGTTCGACGTTCGTAACTACGCCTATGCTGGCGAGGTACTGTCAGTGGCCGCACGGCTATACCAAGGCCAGACAACCAACTTCCGTACATTGGGCGGCGGATTTGCTCCTGTGTATCCAGGCCCACAAACAGCGGGTTGACGCATAGGCAGTCCTGCAGCTCATACGCTGATAAATACGGCGGGACAGCAAAGTACCAAGCGGTCAGCCCAGGGCATTGGGTCGGCCAAACCGGCGTGCAAGTCCAACCCTCAGTCGATGCACTACGCCATATTCAACGATCACGGCAGTGGTTTACGACTTCAGTCCGAGAAGCGCGGACGAACATTCCCGCAACTTCCTTGGTCAGTGGAGCGCCAAGCTAGAGTGCGACGATTTTGCTGGTTGCAAAGCAAGGAACTCGCGTAGCGAATTTTCTGATTGGCCAATCCTGCGATTTACCGCTGCGCAGGCATGCTGCGGCCAGTGTCGTAACGGCCGTGATTCAGGTCGTATTTGGATGCGCCTCGATCTTACCGGTCAGTATAGTCAACGCCATCCCTATGCCGGAGCACCTTAAATTGGACAATACCCGTGAGCGCTTGATTGACGCGGCGATGAAGCTGTTTCTGTCACAAGGCATATACATGACGGGGGTGATGGCCATTGCCGCGATGGCGGGTGTTACCAAGATGACGCTCTACAGCCATTTCCCTTCCAAGGATGCGCTGATAGTGGCTTGCCTTGAAGAACGTGACCGACGCTGGCGCGAAGAGGTAGCGCGCACCTTGGCAGGGCATCCTGAGCCGGTCAGTGGCATGCTCGCGTTTTTCGATTTGTATCAACGCTTTCTTTTGCAAGATAGCGAGCGTGGGTGCCTGTTCGTCAACAGTGCGGCTGAATTCCCGCAGTTTAGCCACCCTGTGCATTTGGCAGTGAGTAGACACAAGCAAGGGATACGCGAAAATCTTACTGCCTTGGCCATGAGCGCCGGTATAAGCGACCCTGACGTAGTTGCTGAGGGGCTGTTTGTCTTGCTGGAGGGCAGTTTTGTCAGCGGCGCCATGGGCCAGGACGTGCGGGTATTCGACACTGCCCGGCACGTAGCTCATTGCTGGATCCGGAAGCAGCAGGGCCAGCAGGAGCAGAGCGTATGATCCTAGGCTTGTTAGCAGCCATTGCCGCTACTTTTTCATGGTCGCTGCTCTATATCTTTCCGAGTTTGGTCGGCGATTACAGCCTTTTTGATCTGGCCGTGGTGAGCTATGCCTTTGCCGGTTTAGGTAGCCTGCTCGTGCTGTTTGTTTACCGTAGCGAAGTGCGGCAATTGCAACTGAGCGACTGGGCCATTGCCGCATTGCTGGGCTTCTTGGGCTACATCGGCTACTTCTTTCTGATCACCACTGCGGTCTTGGCAGCTGGGCCGGTGATCCCTCCGGTAATGATGGGGTCAGTACCGATCGTGCTCGCGATTGCCGGCAACATGCGAAGTTCCAGCGTGCCCTGGCGCGCCATTGCCGGGCCGCTGCTGGTCGCGGCTTTGGGCATCAGTTTGGTCAACTTGAGCGTGTTTGATTTCAGCGCCGCAAAGGTGGCGCTCCCGACCAATTCGATACTGCTCGGGCTGCTCGCATCGTTAATGGCCATTGGATTTTGGACAGGTTTTGGCCTGCTGAATGAAAGTGCTTTGGCTCAACGCCCACGCATGTCGCCCATGTTGTGGTCAGCCATGCTGATCTTCATGTGCAGCGTCGAAATGCTGGCCTTCATCCCAGTTGGGCTGTACTTGAAACTCTCCCACTTCGCTAGCCATCCGAACGGGTTAGCAGGTACTCAGGCGCTAATCGTATGTGGGTTAATTCAGGGAGTAGGTGCCACCCTTGCAGGTGCCTGGGCGTGGTCAATCGCAACGCGGCGCCTACCTCTAGCTCTAAGCGGGCAATTGATCGCCAGCGGAACCATTTATGCAACTACGATGGGCCTTCTCATTGACCAACGATGGCCCTCTCCTATGGAAGCAGTTGGGACAGGATTGTTATTCGTAGGGGTGGTGTGGGCTATTCACGCCTTTTATCGCAGGCAAACACGCCTCGCGACGCATGGCGGGATAACTGATCTTGGCCAAAACTAATGCGACCGTGCCGATATGGGCATTGCATGTGTCCACTTTGGTTTGATTTGGCGGGGCACTGACGCTTCAGGCTTACGGTGTCACTTGATAGCCGCGCTGCTGCATGCACGTGCTGTAGGCAGAGGATGTACTGGCGCTGTTCTGATCCGCATTGCGCCGGTCTTGGCGCCGGTCCTGGCGCTGCCGCGATCCACCGACCGCCATCCCGGCCACCGCGGCATTCTTGGCCTGGTTCTGCCGGTAGTCTTGCTTTACATCATCGTCGACCCGGTCATACACCTCGTCATGCTGACGCATACGCGCCCCGGCAACCGCCGCCCCCGCGACCGCGCCGGTAGCGGCACCACGGGCACGACCACCCGATTGCGTAGTGTTGGTGCTGCTGACGCTGCCAGCCTGTGCCTGGCAGGCGCTGATGTCCTGCTGGACAGTCTCCGGGGACTGGCCCTTGAGCGGTGTAACGGTCTCGGCCGTGGCGCCAAGGCAAAATAGCGAGAGGAGCGTTGCTACGCAGGGAACAAGGGCGGTTCTCATAAGGGCTCCACTGTCATTTAGCGTGGTCTGAGGATTGAAGTCTAGCGCGACAGCTCGACCATACCCCTACGGCTGGACCTACGGTCTCAAGGGCACCGCGCGGACGCTTCGCGATAGCTGCCCCTGCGCTACTCACTCCAGTGGAAGTTAACCGTGCCGGTTGACGTGCCGGCGAGCGCAATGCTGCGCCGCTGTTCACGGCCATCAGTGCGGGCAATCACAAGGTATTTGTCTGCCGGCAACTGTACATACACCAGCGGCCCTACCTGACTCAGCGACAGTACAGGCTTGCCACTTTCAGTCTGAATCACCAGATCGACATTGCTGACGTACTGGTTAGCGGGCCCCGTTGAAAAGGTCAGGTGCAGGTTATAGCCCTTCGTCTGCTGAAGGGCCGTCGACTCGTCCAGGCCAATGCCTCCGCTGAGGTAGCGGATTCCGTTCTGCTCCTGAGGTTCCAGTTGTACCGCCGAGCTATCGACTGTTTCTTCAGTCGTCGCGTACAGCATCGCTGAAGACAGCCCGAGCAGCAACGCCAAGGCAAGCCTTGAACGTGTCAGTTTATGAGTGAATATCATGATGACGTGCTCCTTGATGCGCTAGCGCGCATAGGGGTGACAACTACTTGGCTTCGTGGCCGATGATTCCGCCAATCGCGGCGCCGCCGACAGTGCCCATGGTGCTGCCCCCGGTCAAAACGGCACCACCGACAGCGCCAACGCCCGCGCCAATGGCCGTGTTACGCCCCTGTGTCGACATGCTCGGACAGCCACTCAGGCTGGCGAGCAAAGCCACCATCAAGGCGCTATACGTGAATCTGTGCAAGGTGCTCATACTGTTCTCCGAGGAGTACTGGCAGGGATCTACCTATGACCCAGCATGCGCGTGCCCGTCCGCCAGCGTCTGTGCGCTAGTACACGTAGGCCTATGTGTTTCAGCGAACAGACCCTGTGTCGCCAATCCCTCAGACTCAGGAAACGGAACGACACGGTGCCGGTTCGACACCGCGTTCCGATTGGCTCCGAGGCGTAGCGCGAGCAAACGCCCTGCGCTGCCCTGCACTCACGACAAAGGACGTACACCATGGTCATTCATTTCAAGGTCGCCGGGCATCTCGCCTGCGGCCATCACGGCGACAACCTCAGCACCACACTTGAGCTTTCAAAGGTGAAATGCCGCAGTTGCCGCAACACCGATGCCTTCAAGGCAGCCCGCAGAGACCTGCGTAACGCCACGCGCCGTTCCGCACGGCACGCAAAGGGGGCTCACGCCATCAATGACTGGCGCGCGGACTGGCGGGCAAAACTCGCCGCGATGCCCGGTCGTCAGCGACTTCCAAGAGGTTTCCACGGTCAATCGTTCGCCTAGCAGTGCAGGCGGCAACCGTTGGCCGGATGCCTCGTTTCGTCAGGGTATCCGGCTCACACGGGTGTCGAGCCAGACTGTGACGTTCCTGCAACAACGGTGGCAGCAAGGCTCAGGCACTCGCTGCCCCGTACGCTCGACCGCGAAGCCTGTAGACATCATCCGTCAAAATCATATTTGATAATGATTATCAACACGACTACTATCGCCACGCCTGATCGGGCAGTCATTGTGTTTAACGAGCGTGGTCGTTGTGTCAGAACACCGTCAAAAACTTGAACTTTACCTCTCACACCGCAAGGCGCTGGTGGAGTATGCGTCGCCAATCGTGGGCTGTCGGTCCAAGGCTGAAGACGTGGTTCAAGAGGCCTGGCTGCGCTTCAATGACATCAACGCCGATCGAACACCCTTGGCTCAGCCCGTGGGTTACCTCTACCGTATTGTGCGTAACCTCGCCCTTGACCTGAATCGGCGCCTCTCCCGGGAAAACCGTCACCCGGCCAGCGAGGACGAGCTCGAAGGGTTGCCTTCTGAAAATCCTTCGCCAGAATGCGAAGCCCTCTACAGCGATGAGTTGCAGCGGCTTCAAAATGCCTTGGCCCAATTACCCGAGCGATCTCGCCAGGCGTTTGTCATGCACCGGTTGCATGGCATGACCTTCAAGGACATCGCACAACGCCTGGGGATTTCCTTGAGCCTGGCCCATCAACTCGTTCGGGACGCCCTCACCTACTGCGCGGAGCAATTGAGCGATGACTGACAACACGCCAGCGGTACGCCTGCATGCCATAGCAGCAGCTGTTGCCCTCACGACCTGCAACGCCCGTGCTTGAGCCTCGCGCCGAAACACCCGCGGCGGTGAACAGTCGTCCTGGGGATCCAGTCTGGGAAACGGCGCTGGACTGGTTCCTGCGCGTGCAGGAAAACCCTGCAGACCAAGCCTTGCACGATGAGCTGCAGGCCTGGCTTGAGGCGTCCCCTGCGCATTTGCGAGCCTATCGCAAAGCCGAGAAAGTCTGGCGGATAAGCGGGCAATTGATGAGCAGCCCCCTGCTCGATTGCCCTTTGCCTGCGCCGATCACCCCACCAGGCGCACGACGTCGCTGGCTGCGCCGCATGGTCGTCAGTGGCGCCGTGGCCGCCTGTGCGATGTTGTTGGTGCTCCCCGACTGGCAAGGCAACACTGCCGACTACAGCAGTCCTGTCGGCGAGCACCGCCAGGTCATCCTGAGCGATGGCAGCGTGGTGGAACTGGACAGCGGCAGCGCTATCGATGTCCAGTTCAGCGCCGATAAACGCCAGGTAACCTTACTGCGCGGGCAAGCGTTCTTTTCCGTCAAGTCCCAGCCTCAGCGCGTGTTCCAGGTATCCGCCGAGGCGATAACCGTCACTGTCACTGGCACCGCCTTTGCCGTCGAGGTGTCGCCCGACACCATTGATGTGAGCGTGGCAAACGGCTCGGTCAATGTCGAAGACCAACGTGGTCATGGCGCCACACTGGAACCGCTCAAGCCAGGCCAGCGCATCAGCTTCTTGCGTCAGGACCAGAGTATTCAACGCGCCTCCATCCCCGTGGAGCAGATTGCGGCCTGGCGCCACTGGCAGATGTTGGTGATCGATCAGCCAGTGAGCGACGTCGTTGCACGCTTGCGTCCTTACCAACCTGGGCTGATCGTCCTCAACGACGAGGCGCTGGGCAAACGCCGGATCACCGCCGCGCTCGACCTGCGCTCGCCACGGCAAGCGTTGCAGGCAGCCATCGCCCCCTTGGGCGGCCATGTGACAACGTTGAGCCCCTACGTACTGATGGTGTCCGGCGCCGACTGAGTCGGTGCACTCCCCTCGCTGCGCCAAGCCTGAGCCTGAGCCTGAGCCTGACAATCGCCGTTTCATCGAATCGGCGATTTTTTTATTTATTTCTGGAAATTACGAAAGGTCGAGCGTCATTAACCTGAAGGCTACTGAAAACTATTCGCATTAGCGAACCTGAATTTCACGTCACAGGTACACGAATGTCCCGCTCGAAGCGCTCTGTCTCCTCTACGCCGCAGTCTTTCTTGCCCAAATCCAGTGTGCTCGCCCTGCTGATGGCGCTGCCATACCTGGCGCACAGCGCGCCCACAGCGGCCACCACGGAGCTGCTGGCACCCTCGGCATACCGCACCTATTCGTTCGACATACCTGCCGGCTCACTGGGCAACGCGCTGATGCTGTTTGCCCAACAATCGGGCGTGCAGGTCAGCGTCGAAAGCGCACTGCTGCAAGGGCTATCCTCAGGGAGAGTCAAGGGCCAAATCAGCCTCGAACAGGCACTGGCGCAACTGCTCACCGACAGTAACCTTGCCTGGCAACACAGCGCAGACAACGCCGTCTCGATCCATAGGCGCGATGCGGTCGATGTGCTGCAGTTGGACAGCACCCGCGTCAATGGCCAGGCCGCTGAGTATCAGGCGGACAGGACCATCGACCGACGAACCATCGAATCACTGCCCAGCGGTAACGGCGACATCACCAGCCTGCTACGAACCAATCCCAGCGTGCAGTTCGACGACGGCCAGCTCTCGGGCAAAAGCCCCGGAGAGATCAGCCCGGCCAACGTCAGTATCAACGGCGCCCGTTACTGGCAGAACCTGTTTGTGGTCGATGGCATGAGCATAAACAACGATATCGACCCTGGTTCGACAACCAACAGTTATGACCAGGTTGAAGGCCGCAGCCAGGGGCTGGCACTGGACACTGATCTGCTGGATGAGATCAAGGTTTATGACAGCAACGTGCCGGCCGCCTATGGCGGTTTCAATGGCGGGGTGATTGAGGCCAATACCCGTAACCCCAGCAAGGAACTGCACGGCAAAGTGTCGACTCAAATGACCCGCTCGTCCTGGACCCGTTATCACCTGGACAAGGACGACCCGGACCTGGATGAGTTCGAGGCAGGATATGGCACAGGCAATCAGCCGGAGTTCGACAAAGTCATCACCCGCGCCACCCTGGAAGGTCACCTGACCGACACGTTTGGCTTGATGGGCAGTTTTTCGCGCAAGGACTCCACCATCCCGACCCGCACCTTTGCCTTGAGCCACGACTCGGCTCAAGCCAGTGAGGAGCAAGAGCAGACGCGCCGCATCGACAACTACTTCTTGAAGTCGGTCTGGCAGATCAACGATGACTGGGGCCTGGACGTCAGCCTGACCCACGCGCCGGAAACAGCGCATACCTATGGCAACAATGCCTTGTATTCGGCCAGGGACACCACGGCAGGCGGCGAAAGCATCGCAGCACGCTTGGTATGGAACGCCCCTCTGGCCAGGGTCGAGCAGAACCTGAGCTGGAGCCAACTGGAAAACTCCCGCTCGTCCGAGTCTGACTACCTCATCGCCTGGCGCTCTTCGACCACCAAGAACTGGAGCAACTCGACCACAGCCAGTGAAGGTGGCCTGGGTGACATCGAGCAGGAACAGAAAAACCTGAGCTACAAGCTCAAGGCCGACTGGAACAGCTTCCGCACCTTTAGCCTTGAGCACACGCTGCAAACCGGCCTGGAGCTGTCACACAGTTCAACAGCCTATGACCGCTCTTCGCCCTATACCAGCTACGCCGTTTCAGGGATGACCAAGACCTCGACCTGTGTTGGCGACGACCCGCTGTGCTCGATCGGCAAGACCGTCAACGGCTGGGATGGGCAGTACGCAAAAACCAAAACCGTCACCCAAGGCAAAATTGACTTCGATACCCGCGCCTGGGCAGTCTTCCTTCAGGACGACATGCGCTGGGGGCGCTTGAAAGTCAGGCCTGGCGTACGTGTCGACGCCGATGACTACATGAATGCGACCACGGTTGCCCCTCGCCTGGCGGTGGAGCTGGACGTATTTGGCGACGGCCAGACCCGACTCACCGGTGGTGCCAACCGTTATTACGGGCGCAACCTCTCCGCCTATAGACTGCGCGACGGCGTTGCGGCCCTGCAGAGCAACTACACACGTGCCAGCCAGACGTCGGACTGGGTCTACACGTCCCGCGTGGCCAACGGCGCCAAATTCAACGAACTGGATGTACCCTACGACGATGAGCTGACCCTGGGCCTGACACACATCCAGTGGAACACCGAGTTCGCGCTGAAGTACGTCAACCGCAAAGGCCATGATCAGATTTCACGGGCCTGGGGCGCCCAGATTGGTCAACCCAGTACCGATACCCAGGTACTGGCCAGCAACTACTTCACCTATTACAACGGCGGTGAGAGCGAGTCCGATATCTACACTCTGACCATCACCCCGCTGCGCAACTTCGCCTTGTGGGGCACACGCAGCAGTGGCCAGCTGGCGCTCGACTGGACCGAAGTGCAAAGCTCAGGGTTGTCCGATTACACCACCAGCATTGGCCTGCTGTATGTCGACGATCCCATCATTCAGTACCAGGGCACCTTCATGAACTATTCGGACCGCCCTGCCGAGAACTACAACCGGCCCTGGACCGTACGCCTGACTACCCTCACTGAGATCCCCCAACTTAACCTGAAATGGGGCAACTTCCTGCGTTACCGCGATGGCTACCGGCGCATTGCCGGCACCGGTGAAACGGTCGCTTACAACGGCCAGCAGGTACGCGTCTGGGAAGAAACCGATTATGCCGCCGCACTGACCTGGGACACCCGACTGGCCTGGGAACTGCCTACTGCCAAGGATCAGGCACTGTTCGTCAATCTGGACGTGAGCAACCTGCTGGATAAAGCCATTGTCAGCAACACAGACAGTGACGACATTGCCACTTACGAGGTGGGCCGCCAGTTCATGGTTGAAGTGGGGTACCGGTTTTGAACGCACCTGCAGATGGACGCCCGTTTGACATGAAGCGACCGCTCAGGCGCACCTTCCTGACTGCGGCCTGGCTCATGGCCTTGCCGCTGGCTGCCGACCCAGCCGATGCCGCCGAACCCTGCGAAGCCGTAGCAGGAACACTGCGCGCCTATCAAGCCTGTATCGGCCAGCTGTACCGTCAACCTGTCGCGCAATGGCCCGCACCGCAGATTGACCCGGACGTGTCCTGGGAAGAAATGGGCCCCTTGCCTGAACGGGCCTCCTCCCCGCCCGAGAACCCCTTCACCCAAGCCAAAGCGGCCTTGGGTGAGCGTCTGTTCAACGACCCGAAACTGTCCCGCTCCGGCCAGATCGCCTGCGCCTCCTGCCACGAACCCGACGAGGCGTTTGCAGACGGACGCCGGGTTTCCTTCGGCCACGACCGTCAAAGCGGTCGGCGCAACGCCCCCAGCGTGGTGATGAGCGGCTTTACCCGGCACTTGTTCTGGGACGGTCGCAGCAGCAGCCTTGAGGCCCAGGCACTACGCCCCATCAACGACCACGTCGAGATGGCGTTCACCACCGACGAACTGCTCTCACGCCTGAACGCTGACGCCGAGTACCCCGGCCTCTTTGATCAGGCCTTCGCCAGTAAAGGCACGGTCACGGCTGAACGCATTGCGCAGGCACTCGCCACCTACCAGCGCACACTGGTGACCGCTACCCGCAACACCGCGTTCGAGCAACTCCTGCGCGGTCGACCACAACGCATGAGCGACGAGCAACTGCATGGCCTGCACCTGTTCCGTACCCAGGCTCGCTGCATGAACTGCCACTTCGGCCCGAGCCTGAGCGACGATCAGTTCCACAACCTGGGGCTGACCTATTACGGCCGCAAGTATCAAGACCTCGGACGCTACGAAGTGACTGGCAACGTGGACGATGTCGGTGCCTTCCGCACACCGTCACTGCGCCTGCTCAGCAAGACCGCACCGTGGATGCACAATGGTCTGTTCGTCAACCTGGAGGGCACCATCGCCCTGTACAACAGCGGCATGCCTCGACCACGACCGGCCGAGCAACAGAAAAACGATCCGCTGTTTCCCAAGACCAGTGATCGCCTGAAGCCGCTGGGGCTGGACATGGATGAACGCCGGGCACTGATACGTTTTCTCGAAACGCTGTAAAACCAGCGTTTGAGCAGATCTGAGGCCAGGCATCACACGTTCAGCAGGAACATGGCCTTGGCCAGAAACAGGATGCCGAGCATGTGCAACAGCACACTAAGATGGAGCCGCCGTGATCGTGATGCGGTCATGCGGCCGGTGCGCATCAGGTACACCACGCCGATGAACTGCACGAGGATACTCAGGGCCAGGCCGATTTTCAGCGCCATCATGGTCCCGAGGCTGCTGCCCAAGGGATTGTGCAGCACCGCGCGATACTGCCAGGCCAACCCCAGGCCTGCACCGTAAAGCACCGGTATCACCCAGCGCATGACACTGCGCGCACGCAGGCCCAAGGCTTTGGACAACTGCTCGCGCGGGGCCTGCTCAAGTTGTCGGGTCACCCGACTGAGGATCATCACCTCAAAAAAAACACCGCCAATGAAAAAGGCTGCCGCCGTCAGGTGGATAAACTTCAACAACAGGTAACTCATAGCGTCTCCATCAGCCTGGGTGACCATCAGCACGCGTGCGCCAGAGCATGGGCGCATAGCAGAAAAGGTACTGGGCAAACGCCCCCGCCCAGCAGGCAGCCGCCAGCCAAAGTGCCGGCTGGTGCCAGAAACTGACCGCCAATACGCGAAACAGGCTGCCCAGGTTGAGCAATACGAATGCCCAGGCAAACCCCTGTGGCAGCACCAGAGGACGCCCGGTATGCCCCAGCGAGACACGCGCCAACATGGCCAGGATCAACCCGCCCAAGGCGCCGACCGTGAACGCATGCAACGCCAGGCTTACACTGCCGAGCAGGCCGAAATGCCAGAGCGCCATGCCAAAGCAGGCCATTGCCAACCAGGCATACGCCACATGCAGTGACCACAACAACGGCTCCTTCAGCAGGCCACGATCAAACCAGCGCAACAGACGAATACCATGCCCCGCGGCCAAGGCAATAAAGACCAACCCCAGCCAGGCGTGCACCTGCAGCGCAAGCCCCGACGCATACAGGATCGCCAGCGAAACCGTGACAATCAGCAACGCCCAGTCCAGCCAGGCCCAAGGCTGAACGGCAGCCGCACGCCCGAGCCCCCGTTGGGTGAAGAATGGAATCACCCGCCCGCCGATCAACCCCATCATGGCGGCGACCAGCCACACTGCCGCCCAGACGCCTTGGCGCTGCCAACCGTCGTTTGCCTGCTGCAGCCCGAGCTGCGTCAACAGGTCGGCCCCCAACAGCAACACCAGGACCGCAACAATCGGATAGTTACGGGTTTGCCGTACCGCCCACAACTGATACGCCATGACCAGGGCCACACAGGCAAAGAACATCAGGTTGGCCGTCATCAGCAACGGTGGCGACCCCGTCCACCATGCCAGCCGAGCCGCCAACCAGATCACCACCAGCACGCCCAAGGACTTGCCAGACAGGCCGGGGCGCCCCGTCCAGGTCTGTACCGCAGTCAGCAGAAAACCGGCAATGATCGCTCCGGCAAAACCGAAGACCAGTTCATGTCGATGCCAGGCCAGCCAACCGCCCAGGGGCTGCGCTGTAATGCCATCCCCCAGCAAGGCGAAAACCCAGAGGGGCACGGCCAGGGCGGCCAAGGTACTGCCAAGCAGAAAAAAGGGCCGAAAACCCAGGTGCAATAATGGCCACGTGCTCATGGCCTGGCGTTTATCGAGAATCTGCATGGTTTCTCCGGGAGGCAGGCCGTTCATCCACCTCAGTCTCGCAGCTCTATGCCCATGTCGCCATGACAGACATCAAGCATTGGGCCACAGATTTCGCCACCTGCTCACCTTGTTCTATGCGACATGGCGGCAACCTTGATCATCAGCGCCTATAGTCCAATCTCCTATCGCTGACAGGGAAGCGTGCGATGCCATCGCGTCGAATTCCACTTTATGTCCACATTGCCTACCTGTTCGTTGGCCTGCTGCTGACCTTCGCCATTCTCAGCAACGGCTATCAGTTTCTGCAGAACCGCGAACAGATGGTCAGTGGCGCGAAAAAACACTTTGAACTGGTCCGTCAGCTCGCCATTTCCGAACTGGACGCCCTCTACCGGCCCACGGTGAGTACGGTGTCATTACTGGCCCATCAGCGCCTGATGCGTGCGCAGACGCTCGAGGCACGCTTGGATAGCCTGCAGTTTCTGGCCGCCGCCCTGGATAGTCAGCCCGCATTGACTTCCTTGTACATGGGCTACGACACCGGTGATTTTTTCATGATTCGTCCGTGGCGCAATGAAGCCGCATTGGTTCCGCTGTTCAACCCTCCCGCCGGGACACGCTGGATCGTGCAGAGTATTCAGGTGATCGACGGTCAGCCATTGGGTGAGCATCTGTTCATCGGTCAGGACTTTCAGGTGATAGAGCGACGAGCACGGCCGGACTACCGCTACGACCCGCGCGGCCGTCAGTGGTTTATCGCCGCTAAACAGCACGGTGATCTCTACGTCACCGATCCGTACGTGTTTTTCTCCACTGGACAGCCCGGCGTGTCCTTTGCCCATCCCACCGAGAATGGCAGCGGCGTTGCGGGGGCAGACATCACCCTAAGCTCGCTGAACGCACTGATGCTGGAGCTTAAAGCCACCCCGGACAGCCGCATCGCCCTGCTCAACGCCATGGGCGAAGTGCTCAGCTGGCAAAAAGGTGCACCGCAGATGCTTGATGACGGCGCTGGCAAACTGCGTTTACCCCGCCTGGATGAGTTGCAGGCGCCGATACTGCAACGCTTGGTCAGCACACTGAACGAGCGCACAGAAGACGGCCTGAGCTTTCAGGCTGCTGGCGACGACTGGCAAGGTATCCGCATTGCCCTGCCCACGGTCGGCGGACAGACCCTGACACTGTTGATGGCGGCGCCCTACCGTGAGCTGCTGGCAGACGCCATCGCACTGCGCAACCGCGGCATGCTGATTGCCTTGGCCTTGCTGGTCCTTGGTGTACTGATGGCCCTGGCCATGGCGCGCCTGGCGTCCAAACCCCTGCAAGCCTTGACCGCCGAAGCAGAAAAAATCGAGCACTTCAACTTCGACGAGCCCATCGAGGTAGAGTCGCAGATTGCCGAGGTGGTCGACCTGTCTCGCGCCATGGGCAGCATGAAAAACACCATTCACCGCTTCCTTGAGTTATCGATTGCCCTCTCCAGCGAGACCAACTTCCAGCGGCTGCTGGCCCATCTGGTACGTGAAATGCAGGAGATCACCAGCGCCGAGGTCAGCCTGATCTACCTGGCAGATGCTGATGCCACTCGTCTGCAACTGGCCCGTGTTCACTGCCGAAACGGCCCGTTCGACGCAGCGCCTGGCAGTGATATCGAGCTTGCCGTGGCCCATGATCATCCCGTGGTACGGGCCATGCGCACGGCCACACCCTGCGCAGTGTCGGCTGATGAGTTGCAGCGCAACTTTCCGCCGTTCAGCAACATCGATCAGCCCTTGTCATTGTGGGTACTACCGCTGAAGAGCCGGGCAGGCGATCTGCTTGGCGCACTGGCGCTGCTGGTCAACGAGCAGCATCACCCGCTGAGCCCGGAATTGATGGCCTTTGTCGAGGCACTGTCCACAACCTCGGCGGTGGCGCTGAACACCCAGCGCCTGATCGATGAGCAGAAGGTTCTGCTGGAAGCCTTCATTCAGTTGATCGCCGGGGCCATTGATGCCAAGAGCCCCTACACCGGCGGGCACTGCCAACGTGTGCCTGAGCTGACCAAGATGCTCGCACGCGCCGCCTGTGCCGAACGCAGCGGGCCTTTCGCTACCTTCAACCTGACTGAAGAACAGTGGGAGGAACTGCACATTGCCGCCTGGCTGCACGACTGCGGCAAAGTCACGACGCCGGAGTACGTGGTGGACAAGGCAACCAAACTGGAAACCCTGCACGATCGTATCCATGAAATACGCATGCGCTTTGAAGTGCTCAAGCGCGACGCAGAACTGGCCTGCTGGCAGGCAATCGCGGCGGGTGGCGATAGCGATTTGCTGCAGGCCGCACTGGCTGAGCAGTTGCATGAGCTGGACGAGGAATTCGCCTTCGTTGCCCAGTGCAATGAAGGCGGCGAGTTCATGGCCCCGGAGCGGGTCGAGCGGCTACAGCGCATCGCCGCGCGCACCTGGCGGCGTACCCTGTCCGATCGCCTTGGGATTTCCCATGAGGAGAAAGCGCGCAAGAACCTCAACCCGGAGCCGGCACTGCCCGTCGACGAGCCGCTACTGGCCGACAAACCCGAACACATTTTCCCTCGCGGGCCGCGCGAACAGATGCCTGCCGACAACCCTTGGGGCTTCAAGGTCAAGGTGCCCGAACATCTGTACAACCGCGGCGAGCTCTACAACCTCAGCATTGGCCGAGGCACCCTTGTCGAGGAAGAACGCTACAAGATCAACGAACACATCATCCAGACCCTGATCATGCTGGAGAAGCTGCCGTTCCCACGGCACCTGCGGCGCGTGCCGGAGATCGCCGGTGGCCATCACGAGAAAATGGACGGTACCGGCTACCCCAAGGGCCTGACACGCGAGCAGATGAGTGTGCCTGCCAGGATGATGGCGATTGCCGATATCTTTGAGGCGCTCACCGCCGTCGACCGCCCCTACAAACAGGGCAAGACCCTGTCCGAGGCGATCAGGATCATGGGCTTCATGCGCAAGGATCAGCACATCGACGCGGAGCTGTTCGCGCTGTTCCTGCGCTCGGGTATCTATCGTCAATACGCCGAACGCTACATGCCCCCGGCGCTGATCGACGAGGTGGATATTGCCGCCTACCTGTAGCCGCTTGCGTTTATACGGATATCCCGGCCTGCTGCACAAAGGCACGCGCCTGGCGGGTCAGTTGATCGAGGTGCCGGTCACGCTGCTTTTCCGCTTCCACCATCGCTTTCTTGCCCTGTTGCTGAAGCAGATAGGTGTGTATCTGGCGTACCTCCACGGAACGGTAAATCGGCGCTACATCCAGCACCGCCACATGCCCGTGGGTGCTGTGGTCACGGGTGTTCATCAGTACTTGCGGGCCACGCACGCCGATGACCTGAAACCCCATCGACTCAAAGCACGGCACTTTAGCGGTAAAGCACGCCAACTCGGCATGTGGGTAGCGACTCAGCATGGCCTGCACCATCGCCCGGGCAATCCCCTGACGCCGGTGGCTGAGCGGCACGGCCATATAGGCGACCGAGCACGCCTCGGGATCACCCGTCGCGGGCAGGTACAGCAGAAAGCCGACAACCGTTGCCGGGTCGTCGGCATCCAGGGCCACGATCAGCTCGACAGGCATTCCCCTGGAACCGTCCATCGCCTCTAGATAAAGATGAACCTCGTAGCCAACGCCGTATTGGTAAAGCCGGTAGAGCGGGTTGCTCGGCGCAATGGCCACCGCGCTGATGTCCGTGACGTAATCGACGACCATCTGCATGATCTGGCTTCTGATCGCCTCGGGGGGTGGGCTTTCAAGGCGGGTGACAGTGAACATTGCGTTTCGAACTCCGGGACTAAGGCATGCCCATGGCCTGAGACGTTGGCGCTGGGCGCCGACATGATAACCCGTCTTTACGCCGCTGACCTGCTGCACGGCTCACCGATGATGAGGGGAACCAGAGCAAACCCACGCTCAACCGCGCAGGCGCCCTGCCAGTGCCGGTATCACTATCGCTGGCACCGGGCGTGCCAACAGGTACCCCTGGCCCAGCTCGCAGCCCAGCCGTAGCAGTTCGTCGGCGGTGCATTGATCTTCGATACCTTCGGCCAGGGTTTCCAGCCCCAGCGAGCGCGCCATCTGGATGATCGCTTCGACGATGGCGTGGCCATCGGCGGCGCTGGTCATACCGCGCACAAAGGACTGGTCGATCTTGAGCGTGTCTACCGGCAGCCGACGCAAGTACGCCAGCGAGGAATAGCCGGTGCCGAAATCGTCGATAGACAGCTTGATGCCATAGGATTTAAGGCTGATCAGCGTCGCCAGTACCTGCTCGGTGTCTTCGATCAGGCTCGACTCCGTCAGCTCCAGTTCCAGTGCCGACGCTGGCAAGCCGGCATCGCTCAGCGCCTGCTTGATTACCGCTTCCAGCGAATGGTGGTGCAGTTGCACGGGCGACAGGTTGACCGCGACCCTTGGAATATCCAGCCCACTGGCCCGCCATTGTGCGGCCTGCCGACAGGCCTGCTGGATAATCCAGTCGCCCATTGGCACGATCAACCCGCTTTCTTCAGCCGCGGTAATGAAACGGTCTGGCGAAATCAGCCCTTGGGTTGGATGCTCCCAGCGTACCAGCGCTTCGGCACCGACAATACGACCGCTGCCGAGTTCGAACTGCAACTGGTAATGCAGCGTCAACTCATGCTGGTCGATGGCCTGGCGCAGGCTGTTGAGCAGTTGCAGGCGCTCACTGACCTCCAGGTTCATGGCAGCGCTGTAGAAGCGCCAGGTCTTGCGGCCGGCCTGCTTGGCCTTGTACATGGCTGTTTCAGCATTACGCAGCAATTCAGCCGGTGCTTCGCCATCGTGAGGGGCCAGGGCGACGCCGATAGACACTGAGGTTGAGATTGCCTGCCCGGCAATCCGGAAGGGCGCAGCCAGCAGGTCGAGAATGGTTTGCGGTACCTTGGCAATGTCATCGGCATTCACCGGGCCAGTCAGCAGTACAGCAAACTCATCACCACCATAGCGACACACGGTAGCCGTCGCTGGCAACCCTTCACGCAAGCGCTCACCTATTGCCCGCAGCAAATCATCGCCGTGGGCGTGGCCCAGGGAATCGTTGACCAGCTTGAACGCATCGACATCCAGAAAGAGCAAGACGACCGGGTGGTCGTCACCCCGCATACTGACCAGCGCCTGCAGCGTCCGGTCTTGCAGCAATGCCAGATTAGGCAGGCCGGTCAGCGTATCGTAGAACGACATGACCTCGATGCGCTTCTCGGCAGCCTGGCGGTCGGCGATTTCTACAGCAAGACGCTCGTAGGGTTCGCGCACGCTTGAAACAAACACAATGCGGTAGATCAGGCAGTACGAGAGGACCTTGTACAGGTGCCCGGTCAGGCTGTAGAGCCCGTTGACGTTGTGATAGGCGGTGAAGCACAGCTCCGCAAGAATGGAGATCAGCGCGGCGGCCAGCAGGCCATTAGCGTCGAAGGAATGGTTATACCGCGCCTGCCAAAAGCGCGCTGCTGCAATGGCCAGCAAGCCGATGATGGCCCACTCCATGGCGATCTTGAACGGTGTGAGACCGCTGCCCTCAATGAAGGTACTCGGCCAGACTTCGGGAAAAAACAGACCGAGGACATAAACCATCGCCACCATCGTCAATGCCGCAAGCAGCATTGGCAAGCGCGGAGTACGGCTGGTCAACGGACGCCATGGGCGAATCGAGATCAGCAATAATGTCGCTGCGATCAGTAGACGCGACACCAACCAGAAATCAATCGCTTTTTCAGGGGACGCCGGGGTAACGAACATGGGCATGCCCTTGTAGGACAGCACATGGGCGAGATCAAGCAGCGCAATAGAGAGAAACGCACAACCGAGCAGCAACAGGTTACTGGGCTGCCCTGCCCGGTAGCTATGCCAGGTAACCGCGAACACCAGTACCGCGACCGTGATCGCAAAGATCTCACAAATCGCGTGCACCGCCACCGGGAACCAGTCGGCACTGCCATGCACGGCCGGCGGCGCAAACCATATGGCGAGCAGCGCAACGCCGAGGACAACGACCATGGTCAGGTGGTTGCTGTCACGAGGCTGACGGTCTGTAGCAGGGAGTGTCGGAGAAGAACTGCTCGGATAGGTCATAGGCACAATCAGGCTGTGTTTCCGATAGCAGCATGGATACCGTCAGCTGCGGGCGGTCGACATTGTATAAGGCGGCCTGAGCTAAAACCATATTTAAAATGGGTTTACTGGCGCCCTTCAAGGCCCTGAAGCCGCGTAAATCAAGGCACGTACGTCCCAATAGTGCGAAAACCCGGCGAGGTAAAGATTTTTATTCTCATAGGCAATGTTATAGAGTAACCAGATAAATGCCTAACAACCCCGCATTGCGAACGACCCATGACCCCTGCTCCTGCTCACACCACGACCACTGCCACTGCCAACCGGTTGCTCTCGATTGATGCCTTGAGGGGGCTGGTCATGCTCTTCATGTTGCTGGACCACGTCCGGGAGACCTTCCTGCTCCATCGACAAGTGTCCGACCCGATGGACATAACGGTGACAGAGCCTGCGCTGTTCGTCAGCCGGACCCTGGCCCACCTGTGTGCGCCTGTGTTTGTCTTGCTGACCGGGCTGTCGGCTTACCTGTTCGGTGAAAAGTACGCCGGTAAAGGCGATGTGAGCGGTTTTCTGTTCAAGCGTGGGCTGTTTCTGCTGGTACTGGAGTTCACCCTGGTCAACTTCGCCTGGACGTTCCAGTTGCCACCCACGGTTATCTACCTGCAGGTCATCTGGGCGATTGGCCTGAGCATGATCGCCTTGTCAGCCCTGGTCTGGCTGCCGCGGCAGATACTGCTGGGTTTGAGCCTGCTGATCATTGTCGGCCACAACCTGCTCGACCCGCTGCACTTCCCGGATGGGACGGCGCTGCACGTGCCGTGGGCGATTTTGCATGATCGCGGCTGGATCGAGCTGTCGGATACCCTGCGGTTGCGCACCTCTTATCCCGTGCTGCCGTGGATTGGCGTCATCGGCCTGGGCTATGCCATCGGCCCCTGGTTCGCACGCAGTGCAACGCCGGCTGCACGCCAACGCAAACTGCTAGGCTGGGCAAGCCTCGGTTTAATTGGCTTTGTTGTCTTGCGCCTGCTCAATGGCTACGGCGAACGCCCCTGGACGGCCGGCGAGGCTCCGTTGCATACGTTGATGAGCTTCTTCAACATCACCAAGTACCCGCCATCCCTGCTCTTCCTTGCCCTGACCCTGAGCCTTGGCCTGTTGCTGCTGCTAACGTTCGAGCGCCTCCAGAAACACAAGGCCATCGGCCCTTTGAGCGTGCTCGGGTCGGCGCCAATGTTCTTCTACCTGCTGCATCTGTACGCGCTGAAAGGGCTGTATGTGCTCGCCGTGGCGCTGTTTGGGCTGAACCAGGGGGACTATTTCGGGTTCGATGGCATCTGGGCCATCTGGTTGACCGCCGGGGTGCTGGCGGTGGTGCTATACCCTGCCGTACGCTGGTTTGCGACCTTGAAGGCTCAACGCCGCGATATTGCCTGGCTCAAGTATTTCTAGCGGCCATTGCACAGCATCGCCATGGTCGGCCCACGGCGATGCCGAGGCGGTATTAAACCAGCAATTGCGGATCGATCATGTCGCACTCAAAGGCCAGCCAGCCGCCATTCGGTTCGGCATGGCCGTTAACAATCGGGCCGTAGTAGGACAGCCCGTTCTTAAGGGTAATGCACACATGCGTCGGTGCATCCGGCGCCGCCAACTGGCCGGTGAAATGCACCTTCTTCAGGTTGTCCGTCACTGCTTCCAGGCCAATGGCTACGTTTTCATTGTCGACCGCCTCGACCTCTCCCGCGCTTTGCTCAGCGCTGACGGTCACGGTGGCTGTGTCTTGGTACATGCTTGAACTCCATCGGCAGGGCATTCGGCACAGTGCCGCGCCAAAAAGACACTAGGGTAAGCCAGTGACGGCATTAGCTGAAGCGCCTACGCGAAAACATTTAGCCGCGACACGGCCAAGGCGACGGAGAACACCCTACATCAGTTGAGCACCCAACGCTGGCGAATGCGGTCACTCACCGCGTCGACGATCAACACCAGCGCCAGCATGGCGATGATCACGGTGCTGGCCCGCGACTCCTGGAACAGGCTGAGCGTCATGTACAGCATCTGGCCCAGCCCTCCGGCACCAACGAAACCCAGTACCGCAGCCATGCGGATGTTGTTTTCCCAGCGGTACAGGGTGTAGGCCAACAGTTGCGGCCAAAGGTTGGGCAGCATGCCGTAGCAGAACGCCGAAACCTGGCTGCCGCCCTGCAAGCGAATGGCCTGGGCCGCTGCAGTGGGTGTGTTCTCGAAGGCTTCAGCATACAGCCGGCCCAGCACACCCGCCGTGTGCAAGGCCAGCGCCAGGGTACCGGCATTTGGCCCAAGCCCTGCGGCCAATACCATCAACACTGCCCAGACCAGTTCGGGTATCGCCCGCAAGGCATTGAGCAGCAGCCGTGCGAGCCCACGCAGGGCCCCGCCGAACAATCCGGCCGCAGGCAGTGCCAGAAGCAGGCCCAGTGCCGCCGCCAACAACGTGCCTACACCCGAAATGGCCAGTGTTTCCAGCGCACCTCGCGCAACGGCCTGCAGGTGCTCGCGACTGGTATCAGGAGCGAGGAAACGCGCCGCGTACTCCCCCATCTTGCCCGCCCCGCCCTCACCCACCAGCGCCCACAGATCCAGGCTCAAGTAAGCAAACGACGACACGATCGCGGCCAATACCGCAAACAGCACCAGCAGGTTGATCAGGCGCCTCATGCCAGCCTCCTGCGCAGCAAGCCACTGAGTTGATCGGCCAGCCAGACCAGCACCAGGAACGTCAGCAACATACTGGCCACTTCCGCGCCAGCAAACATGCGCATCGACAAATCGATCTGCTGGCCCAGCCCGCCAGCACCGACAAACCCCATCACCACCGAAGCCCGAATCGCGCACTCCCAGCGGTAGATGGTGTACGACACCAGCTCTGTACCCGCACAGGGCAAAATACCGTAGAAAAAGGCCCCAAGACGCGTGCTGCCAGCTTGCAGCAACGCATGGGCAGGCCGCTGATCGACCGACTCGAAAATCTCCGCATAGACTTTGCCCAACATGCCGCTGTAAGTAATGGCGATAGCCAGCACGCCCGCAGTCGGCCCCAGGCCCACGGCCCTTACGAACAGCAACGCCCAGACAATTTCCGGCACACTGCGCAGAAACACCATGAGCGCACGCACCGGCCAGCGCAGTGCCACAGCCAGTGCACTGGGGCGCCCGCCCCGGGAGGCTGCGGACAACGACAACGCGCGGCTGGCCAGCAGGCTGGCCGGGACCGCCAGGAGCAAGGCCAGGGTCATGCCCGCCGTGGCAACGGCGAGGGTTTGCAGCGTGGCGTCCCATAGCAACTCAAGGAACGCCTGGTCATGAGCCGGCGGCCAGAAAGCGCTGACGAAGCTGCCGATCTGACGACGGCTGTCGGCCTGAAACAACACACCGAGGTCGAGTTCGCTCAGGTGCAGCCCCGGCCAGAGCAGTGCCAGCGCCAGCAGGGTCAGCAACAGCCGTGGCGCGGTTGCCGGGTCGCGCAGGTCACGACTCAGCATCGGGGAATCTGCAGGGTCAGCGGCGCAACGGGCTGAACCGGCGAGGTCAGTTGCTCATTGGCGTACAAAGCATCAAGCAAGTCCTCGGTCACTTCAGTCGCCGGCTTGTCAAACACCAGACGGCCTTCACGAATGCCGATCACTCGCGCGAAGTGGGCCAATGCCAGGTCTACCGCATGCAGGCTGGCGACCAGGGTAATACCCCGTACGCTGGCGTAGCTGCACAGGGTCGCCAGGCTATGCGCAGCGAGCACCGGGTCCATCGCCGAGACCGGCTCATCGGCCAGCAGCAGGTCCGGCTGCTGGTACAGCACCCGGGCGATGCCAACTCGCTGCAATTGCCCGCCGGAGAGTTGTTGGCACTGCACGAACAGTTTGTCCGCCAGGTCCAGGCTCGACAGCACGGCGCGCGCGCCGGCCACATCGACGGGCCGCAACAGGCTGAGCAGCCCACGCAGGGTCCCCCACTGCCCCAGCCGGCCGGCCAGTACGGTGGTGACCACCCGCTGACGCGGCGGCAAGGGTGGCACCTGATGAATCAGCCCCAGGCGTGTACGCAGCTTTTGCCTCAGCCGCGCCGAGAGGTGCCAGGGCCGCTGGCCGAGCACCTCCAGCTCGCCGCTGCCTGGTTTGGTGGCGGTGGCGATCAGGTGCAGCAAGCTCGACTTGCCAGCACCCGAGGGGCCAATAATCGCCACCTGCTCGCCGGCCTCGATGGTCAGGTTCAGGTCACGCAGTGCTTGCAGCGCACCATGGTTGAGGCAGGCCCCGGTCAGTCGGATCGTCATTTCAGCAGTTCAGCAGCCCGAGCGGCCTCTTCAATACCCGCATAGTTCTCCGGGCGCGTTTCGATGAAACGGGTAGCCGCCTGCAAATCAAGAATGGCCTTGTGCTCGGGGTTGGCCGGATCAAGGGCCAGGAACGCCGCCTTGATCTTCTGCGCCAGCGCCGGGTCAAGGCTGCCACGCACGGTCCAGTTGTAGTCGAAGTACGTAGGCGTCGTGGCGAACACGTGTACCTTGCTGGTATCGACCTTGCCAGCGGCCACCAGTTTGTCCCACACACTGGCGTTGAGCACACCGCCGTCGACCTTGCCCGCCTGCACCCAGGCAGCCGTGGCGTCATGGGCACCGGAATACGCTACGCGACTGAAGAAGGTTTCTGGCTTGATGCCGTCCTTGAGCATGAAGTAACGCGGCATCAGGCTACCGGAGGTGGACGATACCGAGCCAAAGGCAAAGGTCTTGCCCTTGAGGTCAGACAACTGTTTGACCTGAGGGTCGGCCGTGATGAATTTGCTGGTGAACCGGGCATCCTGCTCGCGCTGTACCAGCGGCGTGGCACCAGGGCTTTTCAGGTGAACCTGGACGAAGGTGAAACCGCCAAGCCAGGCGAGGTCCAGACGGTCACTGGCCAAAGCCTCGACGACCGCCGGGTAGTCGGCCACCGGCACAAACTCCACCTTCATGCCCAATTGCTGCTCAAGATAAGCGCCCAGCGGCTTGAACTTGCGCAGCAGCTCGGTTGGGGCTTCATCGGGAATCGCGCTGACGCGCAAGGTTTCAGTGGCCTGAGCCAGAAAAGCGGAACCACTCAGTACCAGGCCGGCAAGCAGTGCCAGGGTGTTTTTGAGCATGGGAGTTCTCCGGTTCGACAGCGCAATAGGTAGGGCTTACAGGTGCCGAATTATAGGAGTTAGCAGCACAAAGACCAGCTTTGCTAGAATCCGGCGCTATAACTCCTTGAGGTGTGACATGAGCGAACCCATTCGCCTGACCCAGTACAGCCACGGTGCCGGCTGCGGTTGCAAGATTTCCCCCAAGGTGCTGGACGTGATCCTGGCCGGTAGCGGCGCCCAGCATCTGGACCCGAAACTCTGGGTCGGCAATGCCTCACGCGATGACGCCGCCGTCTACGCACTCGATGACGAGCGCGGCGTAGTCTCGACCACCGATTTCTTTATGCCGATTGTCGATGACCCCTATGATTTCGGCCGCATTGCCGCCACCAACGCCATCAGCGATATCTACGCGATGGGTGGCGACCCACTGATGGCCATCGCGATTCTCGGCTGGCCAGTGAACCTGCTGCCCGCAGAAGTGGCCCGCGAAGTGATTCGTGGTGGCCGCGCCGTATGCGATGCCGCAGGCATTCCCTTGGCCGGTGGCCACTCCATTGATGCACCCGAGCCGATTTTCGGCCTGGCCGTCACCGGCGTGGTCGAAAAACGCCACATGAAACGCAACGACACCGCCACACAGGGCTGCCGCCTCTACCTGAGCAAGCCACTGGGGATTGGCATCCTCACCACGGCGGAAAAGAAAGCCCGGTTGCGCGAGGAGGACAAACACCTGGCCCGCGACTGGATGTGCACACTGAATACACCCGGCAGCCGTTTCGGCAAGTTGTCAGGTGTTCAGGCAATGACCGACGTTACCGGTTTCGGCCTGCTCGGCCACCTTGTGGAAATGGCCGACGGCAGCAACCTGACCGCACGCATCACCTACAGCGCCGTACCGCGCCTGCCCGGCGTCGATTACTACCTGGCCGAAGGCTGTGTGCCTGGCGGCACGCAACGCAACTTCGACAGTTACGGCGAGAAGATCGCAGCCCTGAGTGATGAACAGAAAAACCTGCTCTGCGATCCGCAGACCAGCGGCGGCCTGTTGGTTGCGGTAAGCCCCGAGGGTGAAGCCGAATTTCTGTCTGTAGCCACCGAACTGGGCCTGACACTGGCTCCGATCGGTGAACTGGTCGAGCGACAGCGGCACGCGGTAGAGGTGGTGTAATGGCTGACAACACCCACGACTACCGCTCACTGTTTATCGATGATGTGCCACTGATGGACGTTCGCGCCCCCGTTGAATTCAACAAAGGTGCCTTTCCCGGTGTAGTCAACCTGCCGTTGATGAATGATCAGGAACGTCAGCGAGTCGGCACCTGCTACAAGCAACGCGGCCAGCAGGCGGCCATTGAACTGGGCCACCAACTCGTCTGCGGTGCTACCAAGGACGAGCGCATTGCCGCCTGGGCTGCCTTTGCCCGGGCCAATCCAAACGGATACCTGTACTGCTTTCGCGGCGGGCTGCGCTCACAGATCACCCAGAAGTGGCTCAAGGACGAGGCCGGTATCGACTACCCGCGTGTAGTCGGTGGCTACAAGGCAATGCGCACCTTCCTCCTTGAGACCACCCAGCAGGCCGTGGCGCAGTGCGATTTCGTGCTGGTCGGCGGCCTCACCGGCACCGGCAAGACCGATGTGATCCATGCCTTGCGCAACGCCATCGACCTGGAGGGGCTGGCCAACCACCGTGGTTCCAGCTTCGGCAAGCGCGCTACCGGCCAGCCGGCACAGATTGACTTTGAAAACCGCCTGGCCATCGACCTGCTGAAAAAGCGTGATGCCGGTATCGAACAGTTCGTACTCGAGGACGAGAGCCGCCTGGTCGGCAGCTGCAACCTGCCCCTGGAGCTCTACCAGGGCATGCAGCAGTACCCCATGGTCTGGCTCGAAGACAGCCTGGAACACCGTATCGAACGCATTCTTCAGGACTACGTCACGGGCCTGTGTGCCGAGTTCATCGCTGTCCACGGCGAGGAAACGGGGTTCGCACAGTATGCCCAGCGCTTGCAAAACAGCATGGCGAACATCCAGAAACGCCTGGGTGGCGAGCGCTACAAGCGTTTCTCGACCCTGCTGCAGGACGCGCTCGATGAGCAGCAACGCAGTGCTCAGGTCGACTTGCACCGCGGTTGGATCGCTGGCCTGCTGAACGAGTATTACGACCCGATGTACGCCTTCCAGCGCGCCAGCAAGGGCGAACGGGTTGAGTTCGTTGGCGAACAACAGGCCGTCATCGAGTACCTGCAACAGCGCACGGCACGCCACTAAGCGCTATCAATCGCCCTACTTCAGATAAGACCTGAGCAGAGCGGCAATCTGGTCGACTTCGGCTTGCCGCTGCTGCGCAGTCAAATCCTCTGCTCCGAGGTGCTCACGAATGTGACCCTCCATCACCTCGGTCATCAAGCCATTGACGGCGCCGCGAATGGCCGCGATCTGCTGCAGGATCGCGATGCAGTCAGTGTCCTGCTCCAGTGCCGTTTCCAGTGCCGTTGCCTGCCCTTTGATCCGGCGAACCCGGGTCAGCAGTTGCTTCTTGCCTTTGGTTGTGTGTGCCATTGCATTCTCGCCAATTAGTATACTGGGGTATAGTATGCGAACCCCCTGTTATCCCGAGCATGATACCCATGAATTCACTGGCCTCCGAGTACCGGCATTCCCATGTCTTCGACGAAGGGAATCCGCTGGCGGAAAAAAAGACCCGCTGGGCCCTGGGTTTGACCCTGGTGATGATGGTCGCAGAGATCTGCGGCGGCTGGTTGTCCAACTCGATGGCACTGCTTGCCGACGGCTGGCACATGAGCTCACACGCTCTGGCGCTGGGCTTGTCGGTGTTTGCCTATCGCGCGGCCCGGCAATTGGCCAATGACGGGCGCTTCGCCTTTGGCACCTGGAAAATCGAGATACTGGGTGGCTACTCGAGCGCTATCGTGCTGCTGGGTATCGCGGGCTTGATGCTGTTCCAGTCCGTCGAGCGACTGTTCAGCCCCAGCCCGATCCATTATGACGAAGCCATCGCGATTGCCATTGTCGGGTTGGCGGTGAACCTTGCCTGCGCCTGGCTGCTCAAGGACGATCACTCGCATCATCACGATCACCACCACGGGCACGCTCATGAAGGGCATGGACATGGGCATGACCACCACCATCACGACCTGAACCTGCGCTCAGCCTACCTGCACGTCATTGCCGATGCGGCGACTTCGGTGCTGGCAATCATCGCCCTGATCGGCGGCAAACTCTGGGGCGCGGCATGGCTGGACCCATTGATCGGGATTGTCGGCGCGGCAATGGTTGCGATCTGGGCCGTAGGCCTGCTACGTGAAACCGGGCGCGTGCTGCTGGATGCCGAGATGGACGCGCCAGTCGTCGAGGAAATCCGCGAGGTGATCGAGCAGTTCCCGATCCAGGCGGAAATCGCCGACCTGCATGTCTGGCGTGTTGGTAAAGGAAAGTACGCCTGTATCCTCTCCCTCGTCAGCCACGGCTCATTCAACGCCGATGCCGTGCGCCAGCGGTTGAGTATTCACGAAGAACTGGTACACATTACGGTAGAGGTGAATCAGCCCCGCGCGGCGTGATCCACCTCTACGACAACGACTGCCCTGCGTATTACCCGCTAGCGGTGTCGGGTATCAAGGCGAGCTTCAGGCGCGGGGCTTCTGCGCCTGATCCAGGGCGCGTAGCACCTGCACTTCCGGAGGTGTCGCCAGCCAGCCGCTGATGCGACTGCGGTAGGCCTGAAAATGCGCGCTGTCACGGTGAGCCTCCAGTGCTGCCTGGTCGGCGTAGGTCTCGAACAACGAGAACCCGGCGCCACCGTCAAGGTCCGCAAACAGGTCATAGCACAGGTTGCCCGGCTCTTGGCGGGTAGCCGCGACCATCGTGCGCAGCTCCGCCTCAACCTGTGCCTGGTGCTCCGGCAACGCGACTACACGGGCAATGACGTGAATCATCAATACAGTCCTCTCTGCGATATTCAGTGCTGAAGGTCGGCCAGTCTACTGGCTGACCTGATAGCGTTCCAGCCAGTGGGCGTAGGGCGTGGGCAGCACCCAGGAAGGGCGTTCTACCTGCAGTTGCAGTGCCGCCTGGTAAGGCCAATTGGGGTTGGCCAGGTGAGCGCGACCCACCATCACCAGATCCATCTGCCCCTCGGCCAGGGTAGCTTGCGCGATTGCCGGATTGTCGATGCCCCACGCAGCAGCCACCGGCAGTTCCGCTTCACGACGCACGCGCTCGGCAATCGGCGCAAGGAACGCTGGCCCCCATGGAATAGAGACGTCCGGCACAGTGAAACCCACGCTGACACTGAGCAGGTCCAGCCCACCCCGGCGAAATGCCTTGGCCAGCTCGATGGACTCTTCCAGCGTCGCCTCGTCGCGACCGTCATATTCAATGACACCGAAACGCGCGGTCAGCGGCAGGTGCTCCGGCCAGACCTCACGCACCTGCGCCAGGGTTTCAAGCAGGAAGCGGCTACGGTTTTCAAAGCTGCCACCGTAGGCATCATCGCGCTGGTTGCTATGGCTGGAAAAGAAGCTCTGGCCCAGGTAACCATGAGCAAAATGCAGCTCCAGCCACTCAAAACCGGCCGCCAGGGCACGGCGTGCCGCCGCCACGAAGTCAGCGCGAACACGGGCGATGTCTTCGAGGGTCATGGCCTTTGGGGTTTTCGGCAGATGAGTACCGAAAGGAATCGCCGAGGGTGCGAGGGTGTCCCAACCACGGGCATCCTCTGCGCCAATGTGATCGTCGCCTTCCCACGGACGGTTGGCACTGGCCTTGCGACCGGCATGAGCGATCTGAATACCCGGTACGGCACCGGCGCGCTTGATCGAAGAGGCGACTTCAGCCAACGCGTCGGCCTGGGCATCGTTCCAGATGCCGGCACAACCCGGGGTAATGCGCCCTTCCGGTGAAACAGCGGTGGCCTCGACAATGACCAGGCCGGCACCACCACGCGCAAGGCTGGTGTAGTGCGCCAGGTGCCAGTCATTGATCAAGCCGTCAGTGGCGGTGTATTGGCACATCGGTGGGACGGCAATGCGGTTGCGCAAGGTCACGCCCTTGAGCTGGAACGGGGTAAAGAGTGCGGACATGTAATCAACTCGTCTGATGCTGAAACGAAGAGAAGGCAGGCTGAACAGCGCCTGCCTCAGCGGCAGCCAGCTCTCAAGCCTTAGAGCAGCTTGAGCAAGGCGTGGGCGGTGGCATCGGAGGACGCCGGGTTCTGCCCGGTTACAAGCAAGCCATCGACGACCACATGGCTGTGCCAGTCCTCGGCACGGCTGTACACCCCACCATGGCCTTTGAGCATGTCTTCAACCAGAAAAGGCACCACGTCCGTCAAGTTGACAGCCGCTTCTTCGGTGTTACTGAAACCCGTCACCTGCTTGCCCTTGACCAAAGGCGCGCCGTTGGCGTCCACAGTGTGGCGCAGCACCGCCGGAGCGTGGCAGACCGCACCAACGGGCTTGCCCAGTGCCTGGAAACGCTCAATCAAAGCGATCGAGCGCGGGTCTTCAGCAAGGTCCCAGAGCGGACCATGACCACCGGGGTAGAACAGTGCATCGAAATCATCAGCGTTGACCTGAGCCAAAGTCAGGGTGCTGGCCAGGGCCTTGCGTGCAGCCTCATCGGCCTGGAAGCGTTCAGTGGCGGCAGTCTGCGCGCCGGGATCGTCGCTCTTGGGGTCGATCGGCGGCTGGCCGCCCTTGGGCGAGGCCAGGGTGACCTGCGCCCCTGCATCGAGAAATGCGTAGTAAGGGGCTGCGAACTCTTCCAGCCAGAAGCCGGTCTTGTGGCCTGTATTACCCAGGGTGTCGTGGGACGTGAGCACCATCAAAATGTTCATCGGGTTCTCCTGCTATGGCCGCGGGGCCAGTGATGAGTCAGTGCCGAGGATCTTAGAGCGGGACTCGGGATTCGATAAATCGAACGCAGTGATTTACGGTATTCGATTAATGAATAGCAGGCAGCACCCGGGCTACAGGGCGGTGCCCAGTACCTGGCGCAACTGCGCGCCACGCACATCGGCAACGTCACTGATCAACGCATAGTTATAGTCGCCGCGAGACCAGTAGCGCGCCTGCAGTTCGCCCTCGGTGCGCTCACCACTGGGCATCCGCACATAACGCTCACTGGGAGAACGCAGGAACAGGCTGACACGCTCACCGTTTCGGTCCTGGAACAGCAGCAGCGCGGCCGGGCCCTGCTCATTGCTGAGCAACCGTGCCCCTACCGGGGTAAACCCATAGGCCGAGAGGTCCGGCAGATTACCGGCATGCCTGAAGTGCTGGCCCAACCAGGCCTGCAGTTGCTCTGGGGTGTTTACGGACAAGTCCAGGGAGGATGCATAGGCGAACAACCGGTGCGCCTGCACGGCGTCGGCCATCGGCGGGTTGCCAGCCATCAGGTTGACCTCCCGCGCCTGCCAGCCACCCAGCCCCCCTACGCCCAACGCGACCAGCAGCATCGCAGCACTGGCCCAGCGGCGCTGGCGACGCTGACGCAGGTCGCGGCGAACCCAGGCCGGGTCGAGACGCGGGTTAGGCGCTTGTTCGATTTGCCCCGCCAGGGCAGCACGCAAACGCCGGGCATCGGCACGCCAGGCATCAAGCTCGGCGGCCCGCTGCGGATGTGCCGCCAGGTACCTGTCTACCTCACGTCGGCGTTCGGGCAGCAACCGATCATCGACGTAAGCCTGTAATTCCTCTTCGGATGGGATCAACCGACTCATTTCAACCTCCGCAACCCAGGGGGCAACGGCGTGCCCTCGGTCAGTTCTCGCAGTGCTGCACGGGCCCGCGACAAACGCGACATCACCGTGCCAATCGGTACATCCAGGGCCTGCGCGGCCTCCTTGTAGCTCATGCCTTCAACACTCACCATCATCAACAAGGCGCGCTGCTCCGCCGAAAGCCTGGCAAAGGCAGCCAGGCCAGACTGAGCCTCGACAATGTCCTCGGTATTGTTCCCGGCCTCTTCGGCCCGCCCGAACCAGCTCAGCCAGCGCATATGGCGGCGCTCTCGACGCTTGCTGTCGAGAAACTGCCGGTAAAGGATCGAGAACAGCCAGGCACGCAAGCTCGCAGGATCACGCTGCTGCGCGCCCCGGCTCAATGCTCGCTCCACCGTTGCCTGCACCAGGTCGTCGGCGCTCGTGCCCTCGCGGGTCAACCACAAGGCGAAACGGCGCAGCCGCTGAAGCATCTCGCGTAGTTGGTCGTCATCCAGTTCGTTCATCGAGTGATCCGTGATCGTCGTGCAGTCAGTGTACGAGGCAGACGGCCGACCGCGAATTTTATTCCAGGCCAATGGAATAAAACTTCAGCGGGTGCGTCCTACCCGCTCATTTACTGACCTGGATAGCACCATGAGCACTCCGCTAAACGGTCGCGCCCGTACACTGCGCCTGGCTGCCATCGGCCTAGGCGTCGCTGCACTGGGCGCAGGCTTTGCCTTCACCGCCGGCTGGATCGGCCCGGACCGGTTGACACCGAAACGTATCGTCGACACCTTCGAAGCTCAGGCCGGGCACTACCCTGGCTACCGGAAAAACCACGCCAAAGGCCTGTGCGTCAGCGGCTACTTTGAAAGCAGCGGCCAGGCCGCCGAACTCTCAAGCGCTCGGGTGTTTGCCCAGCCAAGGGTACCGGTTATTGGCCGCTTCGCCATCGGCGGCGCCAACCCGCATAGCGCCGATGCCAGCGTCGCCACTCGCAGCCTGGCCGTGGAATTCACCAGCGATGATGGACAACGCTGGCGCAGTGGCATGAATACCCCGCCGGTACTGGCAGTGAACACCATCGAGGGTTTCTACGAACAGGTGCTAGCAATGACGCCGGTACCCGCCACCGGTAAACCCGACCCGGCAAGGTTGCAGGCCTTCTTTGCCGCACACCCGGAAAGCGCGGCCTTTCGCCAGTGGGTCAAGGACTATAAGCCCTCCGACAGCTTTGCCAGTTCGGCTTACCACAGCATCAACGCCTTTCGCCTGATCGACGCCAAGGGCACCCCGCATTACGTACGCTGGAAACTACAGCCACTGACCCCGTTCAGTGCATTACCGGCCCAGGTGGAAGACCCGAATTACCTGCAGAATGACCTGCGCAAACGCCTGACCGAAGGCCCCTTACGCTGGAACCTGCTGTTGACCCTGGCCGAGCCGGGCGATGCAGTCGACGATCCCGCTCAACCCTGGCCTGAGCAACGGCGGCAAGTCAACGCGGGCACCGTGGTCATTGAGCAGGTCGATGCGGCCGAGCAAGGCGCCTGCCGTGACCTGAACTTCGACCCACTGATTCTGCCAACCGGCATTGAACCGTCTGCTGATCCGATTCTCGCCGCCCGCTCGGCCGCCTACTCGGAATCCTTCAACCGCCGCAGCCGCGAAGCGGCCCATTCAGGAGTACAACCATGAACCCCTCCTTCCATCCCCTGCTGCGCGGGCTGCACTGGCTGATGGCTCTGCTGATCCTGAGCATGCTGTTCATCGGTGTAGGCATGATCAGTGACCTGTCACCCCGGCACACCCTGTTGGTCAGCGTACACAAGCTGGTGGGGCTGGCCCTTCTGGTCTTGGTATTGATCCGTATCGGCGTACGCATGTGCGTTGGCAGCCCCGCGTTGCCGAGCGACCTGCCACCGGCGCAACGCTGGGCAGCCAAGGCATCGCACCTGGTGCTCTACGGGATGATGCTGGCCATGCCGCTGCTCGGCTGGGGCATGCTTTCGGCGGGAGGTTATCCATTACCCCTGCAGTTACCCGCACTGCTGCCTCAGGATATCCGCGTCTACGCCGTCCTTCGCCAGGCGCATGGCTGGCTCGCCTACCTGCTCTTCGCGACCGTGTTGTTGCACTTGGCGGCGGCGTTGGTTCACGGCTTGATCCGCCGCGACGGCGTGTTACGCAGCATGTGGTCGGGACGTGTCAATTGAGCGTGCGCTACTGAGGGCCCGAGTGTGCTTTAATGCGTCGCCATTTATTTTTGACACTAAGGCAGCTATGGATACGGGGACACGACTCAGACTGGTGCGTGAACGCAACAAGCTCTCGCAACGGGAACTGGCCAGACGCAGCGGATTGACCAACTCGACGATCTCGCAGATCGAGCAAAACCGCGTCAGCCCGTCGGTCAGTTCCCTGAAGAAACTGCTCGAAGGCATCCCGATGTCTCTGGCAGAGTTTTTCAGCTTCGATGAACCGCCGCGCCAGGAACGCTTCGTGTTCCGCTCCAACGAACAACCCGACCTGGGCAATAGCGGCCTGCGCCTGTTGCTGGTCGGCGCCAGCGTGGAAGGTCGGCAAATGCGTATGCTGCGCGAACTGTATGCACCCGGCGCAGACTCCGGTGAAGAGCCGATCGTGCATACCGAGGGCGAGGAATGCGGCCTGGTTACCCGTGGCACCATCGAATTGCGCGTCGATGGCCAGGTCAGCGTGCTCAATTCCGGTGACGGTTACTACTTCCCCACCACCCTGCCCCACAGCTTCAAGAACATCGGCCCGGATGAAGCCGAAATCATCAGCGCCAACACCCCGGCGAACTTCTGACGGGCAAGCGCCTGCGAGCGTGAGCCTGCCTGCAAAGGTGTTGACTGGGTGTCAGTGAGTTCGCGGTGTGTGCATCACTGGCACGCCAGTTCCCACACGGTGGCGACGCCACCGCGAAGTCTCACCCTGTTTTCACATCCAGCCCAGCCAGTGCCACCAAGTCGCCGCGAATACCAGCATCAGCAGGTAGCCGATCAGGGTAATCACCACACCGACCCGCGCAAACTGCCTGGCATTGAAGGTTTCGGTACCCAGGCAGACCATGTTCTGCGGCGCGTTGATCGGCAAGATGAAGCCATAACTGACGACAAACCCCAACGCCATGGTCATCCCCAGGCGACTGAAGTCGCCCGGCAACGTCTGCAGCACGGCAATCAAAATGGGCAGCAGCGCCGAGGTCAGTGCGGTGGCACTGGCGAAACCGAGGTGGATAAGGATCAGGAACGCCGCAAGAATCGAGAACACCCCCAATGTACCGAGTTGGTCCAGGCCGGTATGGGCCACGACCTGCTGCCCCAGCCACTGCCCGGCCTGCGTCGTGAGCAAGGTAGTGCCCAGGCTGATCCCGACACCGAAGACAATCACCGTGCCCCACGGAATGCGCGACTGCACATCTTTCCAGGTCATCACGCCAAAGCGCGGCAGCAACAGCAAGACCAGCCCGGCGTAGGTGGTCGAGGTCGTGTCAAAGCGATGCAACTTGCCTTCGGTGGCCCAGGCCAGCAGCAACAGGACCGAAACGCCTAACAAGCGTTTCTGCGCAGACGTCATCGGCCCCAATGCGGCCAACTGATCCGCCACCGCCGCCTTGCCACCGGGAATGCTGTCGCTCTCTGGCGGAAGCATTTTCAGTACCACGACGATCAGCACCAACGACATGAGCACCGCCCAGGGCGCACCGGCGATCAGCCAGTCAATCCAAGACACCCGCCCGCCGAGCATTTTGTCCATGAAGCCCACTGTCAGCAGGTTCTGTGCCGCTGCGGTCTGGATACCGATGTTCCAGATACTGGTGCCCTGCGCAACGATAATCATGATCCCGGCGGCGATGTTTGAGCGCTTGTCGACGCCAAAGGCCGCAATCACCCCCATCATGATCGGCACCACACAGGCACTGCGCGCCGTCGCGCTGGGCACTACCAGGCTAAGCAATACCGTGACCGCGACGGCGCCCAAGAGGATGCGCCGGGTGCTGACACCAACACTGGACAAGGTCACCAGAGCGATACGCCGGTCCAGCCCGGTGTGAGTCATCGCCGCCGCAATGAACAAGGCGCCAACCACCAGCGCCAGCGCTGCGTTGGAGAACCCGGTCAAGGCCATGGTGATCCCGGCGGACGAACCGTACGTCACCGAGGGATCGGCCAGGGTCGGTGCCGTGCCAAGCAAGAACGCCATAAGCGAAGTGATCATGATGGCGCTGGCTTCGTACGACACCGCTTCAGTGATCCAGATGACCACGGCAAATGCGAGGATCGCCAAGACCCGCTGCCCCGCCACAGGCAAGTCAGCCGGCAATGGCAGCAACAGCACCGCAATCAAGGCCGCAATACCGACCATAAGGCCCAACGGCAGCGAAGCCTTGGCGGTTTCTGAGGAAGGCGTGGAGGCCGGTGAATGCATGAGGATCTCCCTGAAAGGCATGTGCCAGCCATGATCCGCCATCCCGATGACACCTGCGCTGATGCGGATCAATAAGCCCAGGCCCGGTATTGTCGGACAATATGTAGTGAAGATAAAAAAACACTACAAACCCTATTGACGCCGTTCATCGCCGCTTGCATGATGCAGACGTCTCCCCGATCGGGAGCGCTGGCAAGGGTGTTCCAGACGGCTCAACGGATCCAAGAGCTGTCGCTGGATGGGTACTGCCCAAAAGGCAGAAAGTAGAAGCCCCCTGTTGTGACGCTGCTGTAGCAGCTTTCTGTCAACGCTACATGATTGGCGCCAAGCAATAACTCAACAATTAATGGTGGTTAAGGGGGCTTTAATGATGAACTTGAACAATCAACCTACTATCGACGAATTGGCCCGGCTGTTCGCAGCACGCAAGGACAGTCTCGACAGCCACATTCTCTGGGTCTGCGACTCGGGCGAAGTTCGCATCGACAAGGTCTCGCCGCTGGCTGGTGAAGAAGAGTTCGAGCAACGCAACCCGAACATGCGTGCCCGCTTCAAGATGTACCGCCGTGGCCATGGCTACGTCGGCAAGAAGGCCGCTGCCGATACCCACTTCATCGGTAACGTACTGCAGACCCTGCAACATGAATGGGCCGCCGTACAAAACCAGCCTGGCGTACGCTTGATCGACCGTTACAGCTGATCACGCCATTGCAACGAGAAAGCCCGGCCTGAAAAGGTCGGGCTTTTTTCGTTCAAGGCGGCGCCAGCTCTGGCTACAATGACCCTTTGAGCTCATGAGTCCTGCGGATGAACAAACCTGCATTCGGTACTGGCGATGCATCCTACCAAGCCGCTGGCGGCATTGATGGCCTGCGCCGACTGGTCGACGATTTCTATCGGTTGATGGACGAACGCCCGGAAGCTGCACTCATTAGACGCATGCACCCGCAAGATTTGAGCATGGCCCGGGACAAACTGGCCTGTTTTCTCAGCGGTTGGCTGGGTGGCCCACGGCTGTTCAGTGAGCGTTATGGGCCCATCTCGATCCCGGCATTCCATGCCCAGTGGCCGATCGATGAAACCCATAGCGCCCAGTGGCTTGAGTGCATGGCACAGGCCATTGCCTTGCAACCCTACGACGCAGACTTTGCCGAATACCTGCTAACGCAGTTACGCGTGCCAGCCCAACGCATTGTCCAGGCCAGCCGCAATCGCCACGGCACGCCCTAGGCCTGGCGCCGTAACGTTTGGGTTTCAATCGCTATTGCGCCCGTGGCCAAGGCCCGGGCCCGATCAACCCCCCACACCAACGCCCGGGTCATGCTTTCGCAAGGCCGGTTCGCGTAGTACTCCTCGACCAACGCCTTGCCGTTGCGGGCATAGATACCCACGAACAACTGTGTAGCGCCAGTACGTGAAAGGCGGGCTTTCACATCAATACTGATGCCGTCGCTGAGTTTTTCATCATGGCTACGGCAGCTCAATTGCCGGTCTGCCCAGCGCCAATAAGTCGCTTCCCTGATACGCATTGAGGTCCTCCTCGATTGAATCGCACCTAGTAAGACACACAAGTGTTACAGCCGCGAGACCAACTGCTCAGGCGTTTGAGCGAGATCAATCAATCAGAAAAAATACCTTGCTCAACAGGCTGTTACCGACAAAAGGCATTAAAAAGCCCCTCATGCAGACGGGGCTATTCTTGACGTGTTCGTTAACGCTTCGGTACCACAACCCTGGGCACGAACTTGGCCAGGCGACGCCGCTGCTGGCTGACAGGCGGGTTCAGGCCTGACGCATCGTCGGCAGTCATGTTGGCGAAGCCGAGCCTGACTGCCGCCTGGCCACAGCGGACCCGGCTATTGATTGGAAACTCGTCCCCATCGTCTTCAATGTAAGGATCACTCATCCTTGCGCCCCCTCCTGCGATAGACCGCTACCGGTAACCCATCGATTACCTGAAAATACCGGCCATCAACAGAAACTGAGACTAGCTGGTCATTTGCAGACTTAAAGTCCGAAATGCAAAAAGCCCGACCAGCTGCCTCACCGAGGACACCGTTGACTCAGCGCCAGCGGCTCAAACGGCTCCACAGGCCCACCAGCGTATTCTCGATCGAACTGCTGGCAGCCAAGCCAACCCGCTCCTGCAGGCTTTTGCGCTCGGCAAAATGCAGGTGATAGAGGTTCGCCTCTCGGGCACGGTCACTGAGGTACTCATCGCTGGTTTTCAGCTCATCAACCAGATGCTTGTTCAGCGCGGCAACACCCAACCAGACTTCGCCGGTGGCGACCTCGTCGATGTGCAACTGAGGGCGATAGCGCGACACGAAATCCTTGAACAGCTGGTGAGTGACGTCCAGGTCTTCCTGAAACTTCTCCCGCCCCTTCTCGGTGTTCTCGCCAAAGACGGTCAGGGTGCGCTTGTACTCACCTGCGGTCAGCACTTCAAAGTCGATGTCATGCTTTTTCAGCAAGCGATTGACGTTGGGCAACTGCGCCACCACGCCGATGGAGCCCAGCACGGCAAACGGTGCACTGACGATTTTCTCGCCGATACAGGCCATCATGTAGCCGCCGCTGGCCGCGACCTTGTCGATGCACACGGTCAGTGGTACACCCGCCTGGCGAATGCGCGCCAACTGCGAAGCAGCCAGGCCGTAGCTGTGGACCATGCCGCCGCCGCTCTCCAGGCGCAGCACAACCTCGTCACGCGGCGTCGCGAGCGTCAGCAGCGCCGTAATTTCATGCCGCAGGCTGTCGGTGGCAGACGCCTTGATGTCACCGTCGAAGTCCAGCACGAAGACCCGGCTTTTATCGTCAGGTGTTTTTTTCTGCAACTTCTCGGCCTTGCCCTGCTGCTTGCGCAATGCCTTGAGCTGGGCCTTGTCGAGCAGGTTGGTCTCCAGCCGCTCACGTAGTTCCTTATAGAAGTCGTTGAGCTTGGTAACCTGCAATTGCCCACCGGCCTTGCGCCGACCCTTGCCACGCAGGCCGGCGAGGGCCGACAGAACAACCAGTATCGCGATCACCAGGGTCGCGGTCTTGGCGAGAAAGCTTGCGTACTCAGCCAGAAACTCCACAGTAACTCCTTAACATGCCTGCGCCCATACGGCGCGAACCAGAGCTCAAGCATACCGACGCTACCCCGCCCCTGCCAGCGCCTGAAAACACCGGCATCACAGTTCAAACAACCTTTTCAAACGCTTGTATGTTTTTTCATTGACAGCCTGACAGCGGCAACCTAACCTCGCCGAAACCCTTAATTCCGGCAGACGGTCGCAACGTGGGCAGCATTTACCTGATTCGACATGGCCAGGCCTCCTTTGGTGCAGACGACTACGACGTCCTCTCGCCCGTCGGTGTTCGCCAGAGCACCGTGCTTGGCGAACACCTGGCCGAACTGGGCCTGCGCCTGGACCGTTGCCTGGCCGGCGATCTGCGTCGCCAGCAGGATACCGGGCGCCTGGCACTGGCGCGCATGCAGGAGGCCGGCGCCACGGTGCCGAGGCTGGAAACCGACAGCGCCTTCAACGAGTTCGATGCTGATACGCTGATTCGCGCCCTGCTGCCGAGCCTGCTGCCAGACGAGCCCCACGCACTGGATGTCTTGCGCAACGCGGCACAACACCGCAGTGAGTTTCAGCGTATTTTCGCCCTGATTGTTCGCCGCTGGCACACGGGTGACTACCAGCACCCCAAGGTGGAAAGCTGGCAGGGTTTCGTCGCCCGGGTAAATGCCGGGTTGCAACGCGTGCTGCAACAGGCCGAGCATGGCGACAATATCGCGATCTTTACGTCGGGCGGCACCATTACTGCCCTGCTCCACCTGATTACCCGAATGACACCAGACCAGGCCTTCGCACTGAACTGGCAGATCATCAACACCTCGCTCAGCCAATTGAAGTTTCGCGGCAGCGAGGTGGCCCTGGCTTCCTTCAACAGCCAAGCCCATGTGCAGCTGTTGAAGGCGCCGGAACTCATGACCTATCGTTGAGTACCGGCCCATGGTGACCTTTGCCGGTCGCCGAAATCACTTAATAAGGAATGCACCATGACCTCTGTAGCTGATGCCGTTCAAGCCATGAAATCCAAGTTCAACCCAGCTGCCGCTGCTGGCCTGGACCTGGTTTTCGGTTTCAACGTGACCGACGAAGACAAGCACTATGCGCTGATCATCAAGGATGGCACCTGTGACCTGCAGGAAGGCGAAAACCCAGACGCCAACGTCACCCTGGTCATGGACAGCGAAACCCTCAAGGGTATCGTCAGCGGCGAAACCGACGGCATGCAGGCCTTCATGGGCGGCAAGCTGCGCGTTGAGGGCGACATGATGCTGTCGATGAAGCTCAGCGAGCTGTTCCCGGTTTAAGCCGTCTGCCGGATGCAATTGAAACCGAAGTGTTGCCTGCTTCGGTTTTTTTTCGCCTGCATTTTGCTGGCCCATCAGGACCGCTGATCGACCGGCAACACGGCCGCCAATAAAGCCCTGCGGCACTTGTTCGGCCCGAGGGCCAGAATTAGATTAGCCAATAATCTCAGGCCTCAATCATAAGGGATAAGCATGACGCTCAACGACCAGTCCACCCAGGTCCGTCCCGGCGAAGAACTCGACGTCGCCCTCATCGACCCTTATCTGAAAGCACAGATTCCCGGCCTGGACGGCACGCCGCGCATCAGTCAGTTCCCCGGCGGGGCCTCGAACCTGACCTACCTGCTGCAGTACCCGGAACAGGAACTGGTACTGCGCCGCCCGCCTTTCGGGCACAAGGCCAAATCGGCCCACGACATGGGCCGTGAGTTCCGTATCCTCAACCAGCTCAACCGTGGTTTCCCGTACTGCCCCAAGGCCTATGTGCATTGCACCGACGCCTCGTTGATCGGCAGCGAATTCTACGTAATGGAACGGGTCAAGGGCATCATCCTGCGCGCCGACCTGCCGGCAGAGCTGAACCTGAACGCCGAGCGCACCGAAGCCTTGTGCAAGAGCTTCATCGATCGCCTGGTCGAGCTGCATCAGGTCGACTATAGCGCCTGCAACCTGACCGACCTCGGCAAGCCTGAAGGTTACGTGCAGCGCCAGATCGAAGGCTGGAGCAGTCGCTACGAGAAGGCATTGACCCCTGACGCGCCGCGCTGGGAAGCCGTGGTCGCCTGGCTGCGCGAGAAGATGCCGGCAGACCACGCGCGCCCCGGCATCATTCACAACGACTACCGCTTCGACAACGTGATCCTCGATGCCGCCAACCCAATGCGGATCATCGGCGTACTGGACTGGGAAATGACCACCCTCGGCGACCCGCTGATGGACCTGGGTAACACCCTGGCGTATTGGATCGAAGCGACAGACCCTGCCCCCGTACAACTGATGCGCCGCCAGCCGAGTAACGCCCCCGGAATGCTGACCCGTCGCCAATTCGTTGATTACTACGCCGAACGGGCGGGCATCACGATCGATAACATTGATTTTTACTACACCTACGGCCTGTTTCGCCTGGCCGGTATCATCCAGCAGATCTACTACCGCTTTTATCACGGGCAAACCCAGGACAAGCGTTTCGCCCCGTTCATCCACATGAACAGACTGCTGGAGCATATGAGCCTGCAGGTCATCGAAAAATCCAGCCTTTGACACCAACAAGAAGAAAGGAATTGCCCATGTCCAAGACCCAACTGTTCGACCTCGACGGCAAGATCGCCTTTGTCTCGGGGGCCAGCCGTGGCATCGGCGAAGCCATTGCGCACCTGTTGGCCCAGCAGGGCGCCCATGTCATCGTCTCCAGCCGCAAGCTCGAAGGCTGCCAGCACGTCGCCGATGCCATTATCGCGGCAGGCGGCAAGGCGACTGCCGTGGCATGTCACATCGGCGAAATGGAACAGATCCGCGAGACCTTTGCCGTTATTCGCGGGCAGTTCGGGCGCCTGGACATTCTGGTAAACAATGCGGCCACCAACCCGCAGTTCTGCAACGTACTGGACACCGACCTGAGTGCCTTCCAGAAGACCGTTGACGTGAATATCCGCGGCTACTTCTTCATGTCGGTGGAAGCCGGCAAGCTCATGCGCGAGCACGGCGGCGGCAGTATTATCAACGTCGCCTCGATCAATGGGGTTTCGCCGGGGCTGTTTCAGGGCATCTACTCGGTGACGAAAGCCGCCGTGATCAACATGACCAAGGTGTTCGCCAAGGAGTGCGCCCCGTTCGGTATCCGCTGCAATGCCCTGCTGCCCGGCCTGACCGATACCAAGTTCGCCTCCGCGCTGGTCAAGAACGAGGCCATCCTCAACACGGCCCTGCAGCAGATTCCGCTCAAGCGCGTGGCCGATCCCAAGGAAATGGCGGGTGCGGTGCTGTATCTGGCCAGCGATGCCTCGAGCTACACCACAGGGGTGGCGTTGAACGTCGATGGCGGTTTCCTGTCCTGAGCCGCGCGGCGAGGCGGTTTGTTGGCTTGCCTGCGGCTGCAGGCGCCAGCAAGGCTGGCTCCAGCAGGCACCTGGCGGTACCATGTCGGCCCTTCTGCGCCCTGCCGAATTAAGCCGATTAAATGCCTTTTGAACTCAGCGTTGACCTGACCACCCTCGCCATCCTCGCCGCCGTTGCTTTTGTCGCCGGCTTTATCGATGCCATCGCCGGTGGCGGCGGATTGCTTACCACCCCCGCCCTGCTGACTGCCGGCCTGCCACCGCACCTGGTATTGGGTACCAACAAACTCAGCTCGACCTTTGGCTCGGCTACCGCCGGTTTCACGTTCTACCGGCGCAAGCTGTTCGACCCCATTCAATGGCGTCGAGGCCTGATCGGTACGGCGATTGGTGCATTGATTGGCGCGGTCACCGCCCATTACCTGCCCGCCGAGTGGTTGAACAAGATGCTACCGGTGATCGTCTTCGCCTGCGGCGTCTACCTGTTGTTCGGCGGCACGCCCAAGGCACCACTGGACGCCAACGCGCCAATCAAGAAAGGCAGGCAGTTTCCCCAAGGCTTTTCCCTGGGTTTCTATGATGGCGTTGCCGGCCCTGGCACGGGCGCCTTCTGGACCGTCAGCAGCCTGCTGCTGTACCCCATCGACCTGGTACGGGCCAGCGGTGTGGCGCGCAGCATGAACTTTGTCAGCAACGCAGCTGCACTGTCGGTGTTCATCTTTTCGGGGCAAGTGGACTGGCTGATCGGGCTGTCCATGGGTTCAGCGCTGATGGTGGGTGCGTTTTTCGGTGCACGCACCGCCATCAGCGGCGGCGCCAAGTTTATCCGCCCGGTGTTCATCACCGTCGTGCTCGGACTGACTGTCCGCTTAGCTTGGCAACACTGGTTCAGCCAGGCCTGAACGACGGGCTACATAAAGGTCAATCAGGTACCGGGCGATAGAGCGGCTTGCTGGCAACGGCGGCAATGCATCGACCCGGAACCACCGGGCATCCTCGATCTCGTCAGGCTGCATGACGATCTCGCCCCCGGCGTACTCAGCATGGAACCCCAGCATCATGGAGTGCGGGAACGGCCAGCACTGGCTGCCGACGTACTGGATGTTCTTCACCTCGACCTGCACTTCCTCACGCACTTCACGAACCAGGCAGTCTTCAGCGGACTCACCTGGTTCGGCAAAGCCTGCAAGGGTGCTGTACACCCCGGTGACAAAGCGTGGTGAACGGGCCAGCAGGATTTCATCGCCACGGGTGATCAGCACAATCATGCTGGGCGAGATACGTGGGTAGAAACGCAGGTCGCACGGCGCGCAGTACATCGCGCGCTCCCAGTGGATCTGTTGCATCGGCTGACCACAACTGCCGCAGAAGCGGTGTTCACGGGCCCAGGTACCGATCTGCGCGGCGTACCCCAGCACCTTGTAAATCTCGAAGTCACCTTCGAGCATGAACTGGCGCAGCCCACGCCAGCTGCAGCCGGGTACGTCCTGCTCGGCCTTGAGCTCCAACAGAAACACCGGTTGCCCATCAAAATAGCCGATGCCGTGTTCGCACAACACCTCCAGGCCCTGGCGCTTGAGCCAATCGCGGGGAAACAAGGCACCATTATCGTCGACCAGAAAACCCTGGGCACAGCGGGCGACCGCCAAGCCGCCGCTGATGTTCGTATCCAGTACCGCGGTTGTCCAACGCACTGACATATTCCGGTTCCTTGTGCGAGCCCGCGGCTGGGTGGTTTCAGTCGGCGAACTCGGGTTTCTGTTTGCTCATGTGGGCAGCCATGGCTACCCGCAGATCGGTGGACTGCAGCATGGCAGCATTCCAGGTGGCGATGTACTCCAGACCATCGTCGATGCGGTGGTCACGCATGTAGCTGAGCATCTCCTTGGTGCCGGCCACGGCAATGGGGGATTTTCCCGCAATTTCCTTGGCAATGGCAAAGACCCCGTCGAGCAGGCTGGCCTGATCGGTGAAGGTACGGTTGACCAGGCCGATTTGCCGCGCCTCTTCAGCGTCGATGGTACGGCCGGTATAGGCCAGCTCTCGCACCAGGCCATCGCCGATGATACGTGGCAAACGTTGCAAGGTGCCGACGTCCGCCGCCATGCCCATGTCGATTTCCTTGATCGAGAACTGTGCATCGCTGGCGGCATAGCGCATATCGCAGGCGGTGATCAGGTCGATGGCACCCCCCAGGCAGTAGCCCTGAATGGCCGCCAGGACCGGTTTGCGGCACGTGTCGACGGCATTGAAGGACGCCTGCATCTGCAAAATGGTGCGCCGCAGCAGGCGCGCATTACGGCCAACGTCCTTGCCCAGTTGGTTGGCCACCGAGGCCAGCAGCATCAGGTCGATGCCGGACGAGAAATGCTTGCCCGCGCCGCTGATCACCACGACCCGCACAGCATCGGTATCGTCGATCCATTTGAAAATGTCGATGATTTCCGTCCAGAACGCGGCGTCCATCGCGTTGACCTTTTCCGGACGGTTGATCTGTACATGGGCAATGTTGTTCGACAGTTCGACCTTGAACGCTTGATAGTCGGTCACAACGGCACTCCTTGGGCTAAGGCAGGGTTAATCGCAGGACTATATCAAGGTGACGGCCGACACCCAGACCGTGGTTTTGCCAAAACAAGGACTACATCCGCCTTGATCTTGTCGCCCACATCCGGCAAGTTGCGCAGCTGTTGAATCATAAGGATACATTTTTCATGTCCCGCTCCCTGGCCGGCGCCCTGGCCCACAATTTTCTCGGGCAGTCGCCACGTTGGTATAAAGCCACCATTTGCCTGTTCCTGCTGCTCAACCCACTGTTGCTGTTTACCCTCGGCCCGGTAGTGGCTGGCTGGGTACTGGTAATCGAATTCATTTTCACCTTGGGCATGGCGCTCAAGTGCTACCCATTGATGCCAGGCGGGTTACTGATGGTCGAAGCCCTGTTGCTGGGGATGACCACGCCACAAACACTGTACGAAGAGCTGCAACACAACTTCCCGGTGATCCTGCTGCTGATGTTCATGGTGGCCGGCATCTACTTCATGAAAGAGCTGTTGCTGTTCGTGTTCTCGCGCATCCTGCTCGGGGTGCGCTCAAAGGCCCTGTTGTCGCTGCTGTTCTGTTTCCTCTCGGCGTTTCTGTCGGCCTTCCTTGATGCCCTCACCGTGACCGCGGTGATCATCAGTGCCGCCGTGGGCTTCTACTCGGTGTACCACCGGGTGGCATCAGGCAACAACCCACGCGAAGAGTCGCTGGTCGATGATGATCAGCACCTGGCCAACCTGCACCATGAAGACCTGCAACAGTTCCGCGCCTTTCTGCGCAGCCTGCTGATGCACGGCGCAGTCGGTACGGCACTGGGCGGTGTCTGCACCCTGGTGGGTGAGCCGCAGAACCTGCTGATCGGTCATGAAATGGGCTGGCACTTTGCCGACTTCTTCCGCAAGGTCGCACCGGTGTCCTTGCCCGTACTGGCCGCCGGCCTGGTGACCTGCGTGCTGCTGGAGAAACTGCGCTGGTTCGGCTATGGCACCTTGCTGCCAGACAACGTGCGCCGCGTGCTCGCCGCCTACGCTGCCGAAGACGATGCCGCCCGGACCTCCCAGCAACGCGCCGCACTGCTGATTCAGGGCCTGGCCGCCTTGATCCTGATTGTCAGCCTTGGCCTGCACATCGCCGAAGTGGGCCTGATCGGCCTGCTGGTCATCGTGCTGATCACCAGCTTCACCGGGATTACCGATGAACATCGGCTGGGCCGCGCCTTCCAGGACGCCATGCCATTCACCTCGTTGTTGGTGGTGTTCTTTGCCGTGGTCGCGGTCATCCACCAACAACAACTGTTCAGCCCGCTGATTGCAGCGGTACTGGCCCTGCCGGCCGAGCAGCAGCCCGGCATGCTGTTCATTGCCAACGGCCTGTTGTCGGCTATCAGCGATAACGTCTTCGTCGCCACGATCTACATCACCGAGGTCAAGCAGGCGTTCCTGGCGGGCAGTATGAGCCGCGAGCATTTCGAAACCCTGGCGGTGGCGATCAACACCGGCACCAACCTGCCGAGTGTGGCCACCCCGAATGGCCAGGCGGCGTTCCTGTTCCTGCTGACGTCGGCCATCGCACCGCTGATTCGCCTGTCCTACGGGCGGATGGTCTGGATGGCCCTGCCCTACACCATCGTCATGGGCGGGCTGGGCTGGTGGGCCGTGACCTATTGGCTGTAAGCCAACAGCACACTTGAGCGTCGAACAGGGCTTCGACAGGCAACAGCCGGTCGAAGCCCTGTTTTTTTCAGCCAATTTTCAGCCAATCGGATGCCAGGCGCGGTGATCTCGTGCCAGCAGTTCATCCGCTGCAGTCGGGCCATCTTCGCCAGCCGCATAAGGTTGTACATCACCGCCACACTGCCACGCATCGAGAAAAGGCTGTACCGCACGCCAGCCATTCTCGATGTTGTCGGCGCGCTGGAACAACGTCTGGTCGCCGGTCAGGCAGTCATAGATCAGCGTTTCGTAGCCCGTTGATGGCTGCATCTTGAAAAAATCCTTGTAGGCAAAGCCGAACTCCACCGTCTCCATGGCAAGGGTTGGCCCCGGGCGTTTGGCTTGCAGGTCAAACCACATCCCTTCATTGGGCTGGATCTGGATTTTCAGGTAGTTGGGCTTCGGCCGCTCGGCATCGCTGTCACGAAACTGCGCATAAGGTGCCGGCTTGAAGCAGATGGCGATTTCGGTATCACGCACGCTCATCCGCTTGCCGGTACGCAGGTAAAATGGCACGCCGACCCATCGCCAGTTGTCGATCATGACTTTCAACGCAACATAGGTTTCGGTCTGGCTATGCGGGCCAACCCTGGGCTCTTCGCGATACCCCGGCAGTTTCTTGCGCCCTTGTTTGCCTGCCGTGTACTGCCCACGCACCGAATTTTTCAAAGCCATGGCCGTCGACCAAGGCCGGATAGCCCCGATCACCTTGGCCTTCTCGCTGCGCACGGCATCGGCGCCAAACGCCGCTGGCGGCTCCATGGCAACCATCGCCAGCAACTGGAACAAGTGATTTGGCACCATGTCCCGCAATGCTCCCGTGTGGTCGTAAAACCCGCCACGGCTTTCCACGCCGATGGTTTCGGCTGCGGTGATCTGCACATGATCAATGTAGTGATTATTCCAGAAGGCCTCGAACAAGCCGTTGGAGAAGCGGCTGACAAGAATGTTCTGCACCGTCTCTTTGCCCAGGTAGTGGTCGATGCGGTAGATCTGCTTTTCGCTCATCACCGCGAGCAACGACGCATTCAACGCCTCAGCGCTGGCCAGGTCGGAACCGAACGGTTTTTCCACCACAACCCGACGAAAGCCGTTGGCTTCGTCGAGCAACCCTGCACCGCCCAGTTGCCGGGCCACCTCGGCGAAAAAACGCGGCGCGGTAGCCAGATAGAAGATGGCATTGCCCGTGCCGCTCTTGTCGATCCGTTGTGCGATGGCTTGATAGGTGGTCGAGGCGAGGAAATCGCCAGTCAGATAATGAATACGCCTGGCCAGGCGCCCCCATCGTTTTTCATCAAAACAGCGTGCGCCCTCATTACCCTGGTCGCGTTCACGCATGAAGGCTTCCAGACGCGCGGCAAACTCACGGTCGGCGGACGGGTTGTGATCGACCCCGACAATACGCATGCGCGGGTCAAGCAAGCCATCACGCTGCAGGTTGAACAGGGCAGGCATCAGCAGACGTTTGACCAGATCGCCATTGGCACCAAACAGAAACAGCGTGCACGGTTCAGCGGTTTCAGCCTTGGCTAGCGTCATTCGAACTTCTCACTGTGCCCACCAAAACCAAAACGCATCGCTGAAAGCAGTTTGTCGGCATAGGTGCCTTGCTGCTGGCGTGAGCGGAAGCGCGCAAACAGGGCACTCGACAACACCGGCACGGGCACTGCCTGCTCGACTGCCGCATCAATGGTCCAACGCCCCTCCCCACTGTCGGCAACGGCGCTGCTGAAACTGTCGAGTTGCGGATCGGCGACCAGCGCGCTGGCGGTCAGGTCTAGCAGCCAGGACGTGACGACACTGCCACGGCGCCAGACCTCGGCAATCTCGGCCAGGTCGAGGTCAAGACGCTGCTCGGCGGGCAGTGCTGCGCTGGCTTTGCTCTTGAGCAGGTCGAAGCCCTCGGCATAAGCCTGCATCAGGCCATACTCGATGCCATTGTGGATCATCTTCACATAATGACCGGCACCTGCAGGCCCGGCATGGATGTAGCCCTGCTCAGCGCGCCCGAGCGGCCCCGTGCGCCCCTCGGTACGGGTAACGTTGCCAACCCCCGGCGCCAGCGCGATGAACAACGATTCCAACCGTTCCACGATGGCTGCCTCGCCACCGATCATCATGCAATAGCCGCGCTCCAGGCCCCAGACGCCGCCCGAGGTTCCTACATCGACATAATGCAGTTGACGTGTGGCCAAGGTGTCGGCCCGACGGATGTCATCCTTGTAGTGGGTGTTACCACCATCAATAATCACGTCATCGGCTTCCAGCAGGTCGGCCAACCGGGCAATGGTCTGCTCGGTAGCCTCACCGGCTGGCAGCATTACCCACACGGCCCGCGGCTTGTCCAGCAGACCAACCATGTCCTCGAGGCTCTGCGCGCCGCGCGCGCCTTCAACGACCAGGGCATCGATTGCCTCCACGTTACGGTCGTGAACCACTGGAAGATGGCCATGGCGCATCAACCTTCTCGCGATGTTGCCGCCCATGCGGCCCAGCCCCACGATTCCCAATTGCATGACGATGGCTCCACTGGATGTCGGAAAATTCAGCCCGTTGTTGGGCTCAAGATTAGTCCAGAGAGAGGCATTGGCCGTCATAAAGCGCACCGACGCGCGATGACTGACCGGCCAACGCCTGCAGCAGCGCCGTCGTTCACTCAGGGTTGGCCGAGAAACACTTCATCTGCGGTTTTCTTGTCCAGTTTGGCGCGATAGATCGCAATCACCTGCTGGCCGTCGCTGGCCTGCGCTTTCTGCCACTGCAAGCCTTGTCGTCGTTGCTCGCGGGTTTTCACATGGGCAGCGCTGAAGTCACGCTCGGCTGCGTCGGCACTGGCGTAATGAAAATGGGCATACCAGAGCACTTCGCCATCCTTGTCACGTATTTCGTACTCATCCAGGTAGTCCACCAGCCGTTGCTGCTTGTCCTTCAACGGTTTACGCCTGACGGTACGTGCGATGGTGATCGCCTTCTGCTCGTGCAGGTAGGCAATCCGTGCAGCCGTTGGCAGTTGGCGTTTGATCATCTCGATACGAATCCGCTTGCCAGCCTCGCGCATCTGCTCGGACTTGTCCCATAAGGCCTTGTTTATCAATTCTGCAGACTGCCCCGTCACCGCCTCATCGGTCGCGTTGTCACGAATGAGCAGCGCATCGATCTGCGTGTACAAGTCAAGCAAGGGCCGGGCCTGCAACACCAGCAGGTCCTCCATGTCAGAAGGCAACTGAGCCGTCAGTGACTGGGCCTGAGCACGCGCAATGGACTGATCGGCTTGACGCAACAGCGCATCGGCACGCCCCAGCAATGTCCGCAGGGCAACACCCGGTTGCGCGGCGGCCTGCGTCCGTTGGGCCATTGGCACCTCGCGCCACACCGACTCGCCGGGGGTCTGCTCATAACTGGTAATGACCGTGTTCTCGATCGGGTCCATTACATCGACAATCGCCGGTTGCCCGGCGTGCCCCTCAGCACGACGCTGCCCGACGACCAGTCGCTGCCCTCGGGTACGAATCAGCGTTTTACCCCGGCTGGAAGGCCCCGGTTTGGGCTTTGGCGCTTTGGGAAGGCGAGTGATCTGCTCTGCCAGCGCCTGTAATGCCTGGTCCAGGAGTTTCTGAATCAGATCGCTCAGCGGCGCCAGCAAGGCCTGATGTTCGGCTTCATCAAGGCTTTGACGATAGTTATCAAGCGTGTCGAGTGATTTTTGGTAACTTCGTACCGCATTATCCAACACCTCCACCTGCTCCTGCGCCGACAAGGCAGGGTCCTTCGCATCGATTCTCAACCGACAGGCCAGTTTGGCTTGCGGAATGACCTGTTCCAGCAACACCGTGCTGCTGTCTTCGATCTTCAGGATGATCCCGAGGGCCATCGTGTACAACTGCGTCCCCCGCCAGGCCAGGGAGGATGACAACCCGACCTGAAGCAGTTGAATTTCCGTCAAGTAACGAGGGCCATCAGGAAGCGCTTTTTCCAATACTGGCGCCAGCGACTCCATGGCGTAAGTCGTCTCGGCAATTTCAGTGATTTGGGCCTGTTGCTTGGCACAATACTTCTCCAACAGTGCACGTTCCGGCGTACCGTGCCCCTTGAGCAACGCAGGCAACCCCCCTCGCCCCTCGAAACTGTCGACCAAGCGGTCGATCAACTGCTTGACGCTAAAGCGCTGCAAACGCAGCTCTGAAGACAGTTGCCCCTTGACCAGCATGTGCTGCCTGAGCATTTCGGCCATAATGCGCCGATAGCCGCTTACCGCCGACAGGTCGTTCAGCGTTTGCATGTTGGTGATCACCTGCCCGACCAATTCGTCGTGCTGACGCAGCCGTTCAATCAGGCTGGCCAGTTCAGCCCCGGATATTTCCTCTGGGCGCCTGGGTGCGTCCCGCAGCGCTTCCAGTTGCGCACGCTGGGTTGTCAGCTCTCCCTGTAACGCTGCAATACGCGCCTGCTTGCTCACCTGGGCCGCACGTATACGCGCACTGCCGTGCATGCCACCGCGCAGGCGTAAACGCAGGTCCAACGCCCAGGTGCCATCGGCCTGACGTTTCAGCCAGGGCCCCGGCTCATCCGGTGTGCGGCTGTCGGCGATGCGTACCCCCTCTTCATCCACTCGCACCGGGTAAACGTCATGGCCGATCTGAACCCAGTTTTTGTGCTGGAAGGAATACACGCCCTGCGCATCCGGCGAGCCGAGTGTGTCGATTGATTTAGCTGAGCGAAAACGTGCCAGCGCCCGAACCTGTGCGCTCGACAACTGGCCTTGAGCCGATGACCAGGAAAAGTCCAACTGATTGAGCACCGTACCGTTACTCAATACCGCGGGCGCCTCTTCAACACGCAGCGATATCGGAGCCTCGGTTGCCGGGGGTAACGGCGTAGCCCCTGCAGCCGGTGGCCGTACCGGTAGCGGCAGTAACTCCAGGACGTACATCAGGCAGAACAACAGATCGAGCAAGGCCGGTACAAGTTGCGACGGGCTGGTCTGGCCATTGAGCTGCTGTACACCATGGGCAAACGCCAGCGCCCAACCCACAGCGGCCAAGGGACCACGCACAAATGGCAACAGCGTATTGAACAGCAGCCAACTGAGCGTTTGCCAATGCTTTGCACGGTCCTCGGCATTGGAGATGGACTGCAGGTCGGCAATGCGCAGCAGTTGCGCAACAGTTCCTTCATAGACATGCCGAGCGGCCTCACCCGGCAGTGCCAGGCTACTCAACACTACAGGTGCCGGCGTTTCGATGGCCTGGAAATCGGGTTCCAGCAGAACCCTTCGCAGGTGCGGCTCGCTGAAACCGCCATGGTCGTAGATCGGCCGTACCAGATCGGCCAAGCGGGACAGGATGTCCGCCTGCAACCCTGGGTCAGCCACAATCTGCTCCAACAGAGCCTTGCGCGAGGCAAACTGCAACAGCGGCGTGGCGTGCAGGGGTCGAAACAACAGCAGAGGCCCCGGCGAGGACGGCTCAATCAAGTAGGTGTTCTCTACCTTGTCCGCCGAGGCGCCCGGTTCAGCGACAAAGGCCAGTGCGGACACCGTTGGCGACGGCCCCGCTGGCGATGACGTCAGTGCAACCGCCAACTCATACCCCGCCTCGGTAAAGCCACATGCACCGCGAATGGTGTTTTCAAGTGCCAGCAACGGCAGTTGCCCATACCATTGGGCCCTGAACAACGGATAGCGCAGTTCAACCTGCGCAGCATCATCACGCAGTTGGTTTGCCAACAAGGCCTGATACTGCGCGCCTGCATCGACGCTACGGACCAGGTGCCTGACATAGTCAATGTCGAACCATTCCGGCAAGGCAGCCGCGCCTCGGGTGCGAACTTCAAGTGCCCCGGGGCGCAAGCTCTCGAGGTTGTCGAGTGCCAGTTGTGTCAGGCTGCGGACGCTGGTTTTAATCGTACCCTGCACCGTCAGGTTGCCAGCGCTACCCAACGCTGCACCGATCACCTCATGATTGAGGACTTCGATCTGCTCGATCGCCACGGCCTGGGCATCAGGGTGATCACGCAGCATTTGTTGCTGCAGGCGCTTTTGTGCAAAGACCTCGATCGTCGGAATACCGTCGAGATAAGAACGGCCACTCATGACCTCCGGTATCTGTGCCACTGTCTTGAGGCACTGAACATAGCGATCCTGGTCGCTTTTGCGTGCGTTCAACAACCACTCCGGGAGATGCCGGGACAGCTCACGTGCATAATCAATGGCCTGCAGTTGCCCGATGGCTTGCATCGAGATCACGCCATCCAGCGTTGCAGCGAAGGTACTGCCATCAAGGTCCGCGCGCTTGCCCATCAGGTCAATCCAATGGAGCTGCTGCTCAAGCAGCAAACGTGCCTGAGCCTCGAACATATCGCCAAGGGTACGGGAAACGGTACAGGTGGCCGCACCGTGTTCGGGCCATTGTTCAACATACTGCAGCAACGCCTGGAGTGAGTCGAAGGGTTGCAGATAGCCGCTCAGGTCGTACAGGTACACCTGGGTATTGTGCTCACCCTCCAGCCCACTGATGATCAGGCTGCTCATCAATTCGCCAGCGCCCCCCTGCTCGCCCGGCGGTACACCCAGCACGTACAGCTTGACCTTGGCCAGTTCGGTAACCCGTGAACGATCCGCCTCGAAAGGGTAGCGGGCCAGTTCAGTCAGCAGTGACTGCTGGGTAGCGGTAAGGCGACCCGACGCCTTCGCGACCTGGACTGCGCTTGCAAAATGCTGCCGCAGCCAGTGCTCAGTGCAACTGAGCGGTGTTTGCCCGGTGGGTAATGCGCGGTTCCAGAATTCGACCAGCGCCTGTTTGTACGCATCGAGAAGTGCAGTGCCGCAGGCATTGATCAGCAACTCCACGACATGCAGATCAAGCGTCAGGGCCTGAGGAAATTCGGCGCCCTGCTCTTGCGTGAGGAAATCATGGCCGGGGGTAAGGTTGCAGGTCACTTTGCTGGCGCACTGCTGAACCACCGCTTGAGCCAGGCTCAGCGCGGTACTCGCCTGGTCAGAGACCGGCCCACGCACGGTGACATGCAGGGGGTCCAGCGTCACGGGCAATTGCCGCGCCGCCCATTCTCGGTTCAGCAGTTGCTCGGCCACCGTGCCCAGGGTGGGTCGGGAGGCAACGATACCAGCCAAGGTCATTGCCTGTGAAACATGGCGCTCGCGCCATTGGGCATAGTGTAGGTCTGTCATCTGAAAAGCCTTCTTGTATAGAACTGAAGGCCCGATTTGAACGCAGTGCTGCCAATGCCACGCGGTATCCTGATACCGCCCTGCAACAAAACCGCTTAACCTTCGCAAAACCCTCGCTAAAGTGACCAGCGGGTCACATATTTCGCTCAAGCTCTCCTACACTCATAACGCTGCCCGGATAACGTTTGGGGAACTTGCCCTGTCGCACCGGTCACGCCTGAAAAACGGGCTAACCACCCAGTAGTAACCAGGCCAGGGTTCCTGACAACAGGTACAACCCTTTCGCCCTCCGTCTGAAACACGCCTTCGGCGGAAAGCATCAATGGGTGCGGCGTTTGCATGCAAGAAAACGAACACTTCAACACGACGTATAAAACAGAGAAATCGCTTTACCGCTAATGACCATTTCGGGTGCCATTACACCCGTTTGCATAGGGACGGAGAGACGTATGATTGATGCTGCTGTCGAACCTCATGTAACGCATTTCACTGCTCAAGTCATCGAGCCGGCCAGCCCCCCTTTCGCACCTGCAGCGACGCCTTCCAAGCCCGTACCACAGCAAAACCCGAACAAGAAAAAAATCCTGTTCGTCACGTCCGAGATTGCCGACCTGGTCAAGACCGGTGGCTTGGGTGATGTCTCGGCTGCCCTGCCGCGCGCCATGAGCCACCGGCATGACGTGCGGGTACTGATCCCCGGCTATCCGCAGGTGCTGGAAAGCGATAATCCGATTCATCTGGTCGGGGAACTGGGCGGACACGCCGCACTCCCTCCTTGCAAGATCGGCCGCATGGACTTGGCCGACGGCCTGGTGATCTATGTCCTGATCTGCCCAGAGCTGTACCAGCGCGAAGGCACGCCCTACGGGGCAAACAATGGCCGCGACTGGCCTGACAACCACATCCGCTTCGCCCGCTTGGGGCTGGCCGCCGCCGAGATCGCGGCTGGCGAGGGCATGGTGCACTGGAAGCCCGACCTGGTGCATGCCCATGACTGGCCCGCTGGCCTGGCGCCGGCGTACATGCACTGGCGCGGCCTGCATACCCCAACCCTGTTCACCATTCACAACCTCGCCTATCAGGGGGTGGTCAGCCGGGCGTGCTGCCCGGAACTGGCCATCCCAGAACACGCCCTGCAGCAGGAAGGCATGGAGTTCTATGGCAAGCTGTCCTTCCTCAAGGCCGGCCTTGCCTATTCCAGCCACATCACCACCGTCAGCGCCACCTACGCGCAGGAAATCACCACACCCGCGTTTGGCTGCGGCCTCGACGGTTTTCTCTCGAGCAAGGCGCAGTCGGGCCTGTTGAGTGGCATTCCCAACGGCATCGACGAGAGCTGGGATTCGGCTACCGACACCCACCTGAGCCACCCCTTCAGCCTCAACGACTGGGAGGGCAAGGCGCGCAATACCCAACAGGTACGCACACTGTTCGGTTTGCAGCCCAGCGAGGGGCCACTGTTTGCAGTCGTGTCACGACTGGTCTATCAGAAAGGCCTGGACCTGACGCTGGGCGTTGCCGAATACATCGTCCAACAAGGCGGCCAGATCGCGATTATCGGTCGTGGCGAGCCGGAAGAAGAACAGGCCATGCGTGACCTGGCGCTACGTTTTCCAGGGCAGATCGGCGTACGCATCGGTTTCAATGAAACTGACGCCCGGCGCATGTTTGCCGGCAGCGACTTCCTGCTGATGCCGTCACGCTATGAGCCCTGCGGCCTCAGCCAGATGTATGCGCAGCGCTTCGGTTCACTGCCGGTAGCCCGCAATACCGGCGGCCTGGCCGACACCATCGAAAATGGCGTCACCGGGTTTCTGTTCAACGAGTCTACGGTGGAGAGTTACCGCGAAGCCTTGAGCCGGGCCTTTTATGTCTATGCCAAAAAAGACCTGTTGCACGCCATGCGCTGCCTGTCGATGACCCAACCCTTCAACTGGTGCCAGGCGGTAGAGCCCTACGCCCGTTTGTATGAAGCGTTGGTAGAACGCGCCACTCAAGGTCACTCATAAGCACGAGGTAACGGGCATGCCCAAAAGCCCGGCCCAGTTGCCAACCCTCGGTAATCACCTGCTGGAGCACGAAACTAGCCGTTTCGCGCTCCGGGCAACCGGAGCCTTCCCATGACTGACCACGCCTTGCTCTTGCTGGCGCACCGTGCCGGCCTGCAAGTGGACTGGACCGACGCCAACGGCCGTCAACAACGGGTCACCGACACCGTCCTGCGTAAAATGCTGGCCGGGTTGGGCCATCCGGCCGACACCCCAGCAGCCATCGAGAAGAGCCTGAGCGCACTGCTCAAAGCCCATGACGCCAAGCATCTCCCTCCCCTGTTGACGGTGGATCTGGGGCAGCCACTGGACCTGTCGCACTACTTTGCCGCAGGCAGCACCTGCCAGGTGACACTGGAAGACACGCATGAACAGTCGCTGCAACTGGACGCCCACGCCATGCTGCCCGGCACGCTGCCAATCGGCTACCACCAGGTGGCGATCGACGGACGTACCTTCACCCTCGCCGTAGCACCTTTGCGTTGCTACAGCCTGGCGGATGCCTTGGGCACCGATCATCCACGCTGCTGGGGGCTGAGCGCTCAACTCTATAGCCTGCGTCGCCCGGGTGATGGCGGTTTCGGTGACTGCCTGGCACTGGAGGCGCTGGCACGCAGTGCCGCCGAGCGCGGTGCGGATGCCCTGGCTATCAGCCCGGTGCATGCGATGTTTGCCAGCGACACTGAACGCTACAGCCCCTACTCACCGTCCAGCCGACTGTTTCTGAACAGCCTGTACGCCAGCCCGGCCATCATTTTTGGCGAGCGTGCCGTACGCCAGGCAAATGAACAGATCGGGCAAGAGGAACTGCAACGCCTCGAAGACCTTCCACTGATCGAATGGCCCAGTGCCGCGAAGGCCAAGCAGCGCCTGCTAGAGGCGTTGTACCGAGACTTCATCCAGCAGGAACACCCGCTGTACAACGACTTCCAGAGCTTTCGCGACACCGGTGGTCAAGCCCTGGAGCATCACTGCCGCTTTGAAGCCATGCTGGAGGCCGCCGCTGAACGCGGCATGGACGCTGACTGGCGACATTGGCCGAAAACCTGGCACAACCCCTACAGCGCGGAGGTCGCAGCCTTCGCCGAGCAGCACGCCGAACGGGTTACTTATCACGCGTTCTGCCAATGGCTGATTACCCGCAGCCTAGAACGTGCCCAGGACGCTGCCCGCAGCAACGGCATGAGCGTTGGCCTGATCAGCGACCTGGCCATCGGTGCTGACGGTGTTGGCAGCCAGGCCTGGAGTCGCCAGGACGAACTGTTGGCCGACTTCAGCATCGGCGCGCCGCCCGACCTGCTCAACCGTGCCGGGCAGAAGTGGGGCCTGTGTGCGTTTTCCCCTGAAGGATTGCGGCGCAATGGCTTTCGCGCCTTTATCGAGATGCTCAGGGCCAGCTTTCAGCATGCCGGGGGCTTGCGCATCGACCATGTACTGGGCCTGCAGCGGCTCTGGCTGATCCCCCTGGACGCCGAAGCGGGTGACGGCGCCTACCTGCACTACCCGCTCGACGACCTGTTGCGCCTGCTGAGCCTGGAATCAGTGCGACACAAGGGCATTGTGCTGGGTGAAGACCTCGGCACCATACCGGAAGGCTTGCGCGACAAGCTCTCCGCACGGGCCATACTCGGCCTTCGTGTGCTGTTGTTTGAGCAGCATGGACATGGCCAGTTCAAGCCGATCCTTGATTGGCCAGACGATGCGCTGGCCACCAGCAGCACCCACGACCTGCCACCGCTGGCCGGCTGGCTGCAGGCCCGCGACATCGATTGGAACCAGCGCCTGGGGTTGATCGACGCCATCACCGAGCGGCACTGGCGCGAAACCCGCGTAGCGGAATGCAAAGGCCTGCGCAGCATTCTGGAACAGAACTACCACCAGTCGCTCCCGGACAGTGATTCGCTCATCGATGCCTGCGTACGCTTTATTGGCCACACCCGTGCGCCGCTAGTGCTGCTGCCATTAGAGGATGCCTTGGGCATTGATGAACAACCCAACCTTCCGGGTACGGTCAGCGGCCATCCCAACTGGCGTCGACGCTTCGCCCTGAACGCCGATGCCTTGCTCGATGACCCGGACGCCGCTCGCCGCCTGGAGCTGCTGGCGCAAGCCCGTGAACAAGCCTTCGAGCGTGACAGATGAATTCAACCCCGGCGATCTCGGCGCTGCTGCCCTGCGCTTTGCCTGCCACTGCAACACCCCACTTGATCCCGGCACAGAACCGGGACAACACACCTGTGCTTCTACCCTTTGTCTTGTCCTCTGCCAGCTGTTCGGGACGTGCTGACACATTTCCCGTCAATCTCGCTATCCAGCCTATCGCCTGAAACAGGAGCATCAAGATGAGTGTCGAGGAAAAACGCATTAAAGAATTCGCCTACCTGATCTGGGAGTCGGAAGGTAAACCCGACGGCCAGGAGCATCGCCATTGGGAAATGGCACGCAAACTGGCTGAGGCCGAAGCACTGGCACCCAAGGCAAAACCGCGCAAACCCAAAGCTGCCGCCAGCGCCCCCTCACGTGCTAGCCCCACCAGCGCAGACAAGCCAGCGTCGGTGAAAAAACCACGCACTACCAGAAAGCCTGCTGCACAGTAAGCGCACTGCAACGTCGGCCTGCCGCTGCACAGGCCGACGTATGTTCGAGCAAGCGACAGATGAACGGTGAGTGGGTCCGTTGCAGGCACAACATGGCCCGGAACTGCGACCGCCACCACCCACCGGCCCCCATGAAGCAAGGACCTCCATGACGACACGCAAGCCCGCTGCGCCACTCCATGAACCTTCGCGATTGCGTGAGGGCCTGCCCTATCCGCTGGGTGCCACCTGGGATGGCCTGGGTGTCAATTTTGCACTGTTCTCAGCCAACGCAACCAAAGTTGAACTGTGCCTGTTCGACGCTGACGGTCAGGTGGAACTTGAGCGAATCGAACTGCCTGAGTACACCGACGAGATCTACCACGGCTACCTGCCCGACGCGCACCCAGGGTTGCTCTATGGCTACCGTGTGCATGGTCCCTACGCGCCGGAAAACGGCCACCGTTTCAACCCCAACAAACTGCTGATCGACCCCTACGCCAAACAGTTGGTCGGCGACGTGCGGTGGTCCGAAGCGCTGTTTGGCTACACCATCGGCCACCCCGACGGCGACCTCAGTTTTGACACCCGCGACAGCGCGCCCTTCGTGCCCAAGTGCAAGGTCATCGACCCGGCCTACACCTGGGGGCGCGATCAGCGCGTCAACGTCCCCTGGGATCGAACCCTGCTGTATGAGGCGCACGTACGCGGCATCAGCATGCGCCATCCGGCCGTACCGGAGCCCCACCGCGGCACCTTTGCCGGTTTGATGTGCGAGGCGTTGTTGAGCCATATCAAACAGCTGGGGGTTACCTCCGTTGAACTGCTGCCCATTCATGCATTTGTCAACGACCAGCACTTGCTGAAAAAAGGCATGAACAATTTCTGGGGCTACAACAGCATCGCGTTTTTTGCCCCTCATCAGCGCTATCTGGCCAGCGGCAAAATCGCCGAATTCAAGGAGATGGTCGCGCACCTGCACGATGCCGGGCTGGAGGTCATACTCGATGTGGTCTACAACCACACCGCCGAAGGCAATGAGCAAGGCCCGACCCTGTCCATGCGCGGTATCGACAATGCCTCCTACTACCGCCTTATGCCCGATAGCAAGCGGCTCTATATCAACGACTCAGGCACCGGCAACACCCTCGACCTGAGCCACCCGTGCGTGCTGCAACTGGTGACCGACTCCTTGCGCTATTGGGCTGGCGACATGCACGTGGACGGGTTCCGCTTTGACCTGGCGACCATCCTTGGTCGCTACCATAGCGGCTATGACGAGCGTCACAGTTTTCTTGTTGCCTGTCGCCAGGACCCACTGTTGCGTCAGCTCAAACTGATCGCCGAACCCTGGGACTGTGGCCCCGGAGGCTATCAGGTGGGCAACTTCGCTCCCGGCTGGGCCGAGTGGAACGACCGCTTCCGTGACACCATGCGCGCCTTCTGGAAGGGTGACGAGGGCCAGTTGACGGACTTCGCCTCGCGCATGACCGCCTCCGGCGAGCTGTTCAACCGACGTGGCCGACGGCCTTTCGCCTCAGTGAATTTCATCACCGCGCACGACGGTTTCACCCTACGCGACCTGGTGTCCTATAACCAGAAACATAACCTGGACAACGACGAGAACAACCAGGACGGTAGCGACCACAACCTGTCCTGGAACCATGGCGTCGAAGGCCCTACCGACAACCCCGAGATCCGTGCCCTGCGCATGCAGCAAATGCGCAATTTCTTCGCAACCCTGTTGCTGGCCCAAGGCACCCCCATGATCGTGGCGGGCGACGAGTTCAGCCGTACCCAGCACGGCAACAACAACGCCTATTGTCAGGACAGCGAGATCGGCTGGGTCAACTGGAACCTGGATGAAGAAGGCACAGCCCTGCTCGACTTCGTCAAACGCCTGTCCGCACTGCGCCAGCACTACCCGGTGCTGCGCCGTTCGCGCTTCCTGGTGGGCACATTCAACGAAGCCCTGGGCGTCAAAGATGTCACCTGGCTGGCAACCGACGGCCACGAAATGACCACAGAGCACTGGCATGACCGCCAAGGGCGCTGCCTGGGCATGTTGCTGAACGGGCGGGCACAGGCCAGCGGCATCCTGCGCCCGGGGAACGACGCGAGCCTGCTAGTGATCGTCAACGCCTACCACGACCCACGCACCTTCACCTTGCCGGCAGTCCCGGATGGCAACCACTGGCGCTGCCTGCTCAATACCGCCCGGCCTGCAGAGGGCAAGACCAGACGGCTGGCGTTCGGCAGCAAACTGAAGGTCAGTGGCCGTTCTCTCGTGTTGTTGGAACTGCACGCTGCCGAGGATGTGTGATTTCGGGCGTGCTGATTTTCATCGAGGCGGTAGGCTCGTTTTTTTAGTTTTTACAAATCAGATAGTTAAGCTTTTTCGCACGCCTTGATCATTTTTCATACCGAAAGACACGAAAAGTGCGCCACAAGGAACGAGCGCGCCAGGAAAGATGCAACATCGTTGCATTGCACTGCCCGGAAGCACTCCTTAGAAATGATTCGAAATAGCCAGCCCCGTTGAAAGACCCACCGGGGCTATAAAAAATGAAGAAATCATAATTTTCAGCATATTAGATGCTCCAACGCACCGCTCACGACACTTTCACAATTTCTTGACGCCCGCCTTGACCTCTCCTTAGCTTCAGGGAGTGAAACCTTACAGAATTTCTCATTCCGAGCCTCTAGCTCGCGGTTTTTAGCGCAAGCCAGAGGTAGGTTTGCTGGCGCGTGTCGCCCTCTGATTTTGTTGTACAGCCCGTGACATTCAGCCAGGCCATTGGCTGTTACAACAGAGGAGATCCGCCATGAAAAAAACATCGAGTCCTTCGGGCTTTGAGTATGTTTTCTATGCGGTTTCCACGTCGCTGCTAATCGCAACCCCTGTGGAAACCCATGCAGTGAGCCTAGAGGATAACGATTCGTTCTACGCACAATCGGCGGACCTGCCGGTTGTGTCGCTGCAACCGGTCAGCGTTGCGGGGTTGAGCCTGAGTAGCCTGAGCGGCTTCTCTGGACGCCAGGCTGAGCGCGCAATACAGGTTCCGCAGGACAGCATTGCCAGCCAATGGGCGCAGTTCCTTCCATCCCCTGGCAAGCCTGCAGGCACTGCACCGTACAACCTTGACGCGCCGAACCAGAACCTGCAGATCAGCCCCGACCTGTTCGTCCGTGAAACCAGTGATGGCAATACTCACCGCGCTGGTTTCTTCGTCGGTCACAGCAACTTGCAAAGCCGCTTTGATGGTATGCGCCCACGCGGCAGCGAACCAAAGAATGCGGTCAAGCTGGAAGGTGAAAGCCTGGGCGTCTATTGGAGCATGACCCATGACCAAGGCTGGCATGTGGATGCTGTCGCCATGGGTACCCGCTTCGATGCCAGCGGCCGCAACGAAAGCGGTACTCGCCTGGACGGTACAGGCCATGCGCTAACCCTCTCGGTAGAAGGTGGCTACCCCATTGGCCTGGGTGACAACTGGGTGATCGAACCACAGGCACAATTGATCAACCAACAGTACTACCCTGGTAACCCTAACCAGGCCGAAATGCTGCAAAGCCACGACAGCCTGCCGAACTGGAGCGGACGCGTCGGCGCGCGCTTGTCTGGACGCTATGAAGTACGCGGCATGCCGATCGAACCCTACGTGCGCACCAACGTCTGGTATGACTTCTCCAACGCCGACACCCTTAGCCTCGACAAGGTAGACAAAGTCAGCAGTAGCCGCAGCTCTGCCACGATTGAACTGGGGATGGGCCTGGTCGCGCGGATGACACCCAAGGTGAGCCTGTTCGTCAGCGCCGACTACAGCAGCGTTGTCGACGATAACGCCCTGAATGGCTTGATTGGCAACCTGGGTGTACGGGTGCGCTGGTAGTGGCGTGGCCCCATCGTCGGCAACGCCGGTTCCTGCATGGGGCTCGGCATACCAGCCCCAGCAGGCGGTAGGCGGCTATGCCGGACGCAGGATCAACACCGCCAGCGGTGGCAGGTTCAGTGCCAGTGACCGCGCTTGCCCATGGCTGGCAATCGGCTCACTGGCCACGCTGCCACCATTGCCGTAATTGGACCCGGCATAGCATTCGGCATCGCTGTTGAGCACCTCACGCCAGTGCTCACCGCAGGGTACACCGATGCGGTAGCCCTCACGCGGCACAGGGGTGAAATTGGCGACCACCAACAACGGCTCACCTTTCGCGCTCCAGCGCAGCCAAGCGTAGACACTGTTGTGTGCATCGTCACCGATCAGCCATTGAAAGCCGCCTGGCAGGCAGTCCTGCTCATGTAACGCGCGCTCCTCGCGGTACAACCGATTGAGGTCCCCCACCAGACGCTGAACGCCCAGGTGCTCGGAGTACTTGAGCAGGTACCAGTCCAGCTCACTGTCGTGGTTCCACTCACGCCACTGGCCGAATTCGCAGCCCATGAACAGCAGCTTCTTGCCAGGATGCGCCCACATGAAGGTCAGGTACGCCCGAAGATTGGCAAATTTCTGCCAACGGTCGCCCGGCATCTTGTCAATCAGAGAGTGCTTGCCATGAACCACTTCGTCATGGGAGATCGGCAGGATGAAATGCTCGGAGTAGGCATAGATCAGGCCGAAACTCATCTCGTTGTGGTGGTGCACGCGGTGCACCGGATCGTTCTGGATATAGTGCAGGGTGTCGTGCATCCAGCCCATGTTCCACTTGTAGGAAAAGCCCAGCCCGCCCTGCTGAGTCGGCTGGCTGACACCGGGCCAGGCCGTCGACTCTTCAGCGATCATCAGCGCACCCGGCACTTCCTCGGCAACCACCGCGTTCAAATGCTTCAGGAAGTCGATGGCCTCAAGGTTCTCACGACCACCGTGACGGTTGGGTATCCACTCACCTTCGTTACGCGAATAATCGCGATACAACATCGAGGCCACCGCATCGACCCGTAACCCATCAATGTGGAAGTGCTTGAGCCAGTGCAGTGCCGAAGCCAGCATGAACCCATGAACTTCGGTACGGCCAAGGTTGTAGATCAGCGTATCCCAGTCCTGATGAAAGCCCTCCAGCGGGTTGTCATACTCATACAGTGCCGTGCCATCAAAACGTGCCAGGCCGTGGGTGTCGGTCGGGAAGTGTGCCGGTACCCAATCGAGAATCACACCGATGTCGGCCTGATGGCAGGCGTCGATAAAGGCAGCGAAATCCTCGGCCGAACCGTAGCGTGCCGTGGGCGCAAACAGCGACAACGGCTGATACCCCCAAGAGCCGCCGAACGGATGTTCCATGATCGGCATCAGTTCAATATGGGTAAAGTCCAGGCTCTGGATGTAGGGGATCAGGCGCTCGGCCAGCTCTCGCCAGTTGTAAAACCTTGCAACCTCACCCTCATCGTCCAGCTCGCACTGCCAGGAACCCGCATGCAGTTCATAAATTGACAATGGCGCATCGGTGGCCTGGCGAGCACTGCGATTCTGCATCCAGTAGTGATCCTGCCAGTCATGCTGCAGGTGCCCAGCCACCTTCGACGCCGTGCTCGGTGGCAGCTCCGTGGCCCGGGCCAAGGGGTCGGCCCTAAGCGGCAGGATCCCTTCATGGCCGAGAATTTCGTACTTGTATGCCTCGCCGGGATACAACCGAGGCACGAACACTTCCCAGACCCCGCTGGAATGGCGCAAGCGCATCGGATGCCGACGTCCGTCCCAGTTGTTGAAATCACCCACGACAGAGACCCGCCGGGCATTGGGCGCCCACACCGAGAAACACACGCCATCAACACCGTCCACCTGCATCGGCTGCGCACCGAAACGCGAGGACAGGTCGCGGTGATTGCCTTCGGCGAACAGGTAAAGGTCCGTATCACCCAGTAGCGGGCCAAAGCTGTAGGGGTCTTCGGTGATTTGCTCGTCACCCTCCCAACCGATCTTCAAGCGATAAGCCTGTGCCGTACCGATACGCCCGGTAAACAGTCCCTCTACGTCACCCTGCACCAGGTCGGCGAGCACCTCATCACGGTCACGGGCCAATACCTGTACCGTCAATGCCTTGGGCAGGTAGACCGTGACCCACTGAGCGCCGGCACCATCAAGGTGCGGCCCCAGGACTGCAAACGGATCGGCATGCTCGGCCTTTACCAGCGCCTCGATATCCCGTTGGTCAAGCCGCCCCTGCTCCCGCTTGTGCACGCTCATCTACTGCTCTCCCAGGTACTGATAAGCCCATGCAGACCATGCAAGGATACGGCCAACCGCTTGGGCGGTCGGCGTCATGAGCCCCTGCACCAGCCAACACCCTGGCAGCAGCATAGACGACTGAACGCAGCGTGCGCGCTTGATATGCGCACTGGCGTTAACCGCGCTTGCAGGTATTGATACCCAACAATGCGTACGCCGGGCAAAAGCGGAAAATACCGGTCAATACCGGCACTACGCCGATCCAGCCCCAAACGCCGATCACCCCGGCCAGGCTCAGGCCGATGAGGATCAGGCCAGCGATAACACGCAGGCTACCGTCGATGGTTCCAACATTTGCGTTCATGGTGATCTCCCGATCAATGCGCGCGCCGACGCTCCAGCGCCGCGAACAGCAACATGCCGGCCAGCATGGCCAACACGAAGACAACGCTTTGCCAATGCCCGGTTAACAACACTGCAACCGCCGGCCCCGGACAGATACCGGCAATTCCCCAGCCTATACCGAACACCAGACCACCGACGATCAAGCGACGATCCAGCTCACGCTTGACCGGCAGTTGCATGGGCAGGCCCAGTAACGAGGTCGAGCGCTTGCGGGCCACGCTCATAGGCACAAAGGCCACAGCTATCGCTCCCACCATCACCAGTGCCAGCGAGGGGTCCCAGGCACCGCCCAGGTCGAGAAACGCCAGTACTTTGCCTGGGTTGGCCATCCCCGCCAGCAGGAGCCCGATACCGAACAACAGCCCTGCAAGAAACGCTGTCAGCTTGTTCATGCTCAACCTCCCCATAGATGACGCAGGACAAACACCGTGGCAAAACCACTGGCCATGAAACACAAGGTTGCCACCAGCGAGCGCCCAGACAACCGTGAGATGCCACACACCCCATGGCCACTGGTGCACCCGGCGCCATAACGTGTACCGATACCAACCAGCAAACCGGCGCTGACCAGACCAAGCACCCCGTTCTGGAACTCAAGGCTTGGCAGCGCAGCAAAAAGCCCCCAGACCAATGGCGCGACCAGCAGCCCCAACAAGAACAGCGCCTTTTCGCCACGCCCCTCGCCGTCGCGCTGCAACACGCTACCCAGCAGGCCGCTGATACCGGCAATCCGCCCGTTGGCAAGCACGAACAGGCTGGCCGCCAGGCCAATCAGCGCGCCACCGGCCAGGGATGAGCCTGGTGTGAAATGTAACCAGTCGATGTTCACGAAGCCTCTCCTGCACAGAACAGTTGATACAGCGTATTGATCACCGCCAGCGCCGCCGGGCTGCTGATCCGGTAATAGATCTGCTTGCCTTCACGGCGGGTGGCAACCAAGCCCTCGCGACGCAACACCGCGAGCTGTTGCGACAGCGTCGGTTGTTGAATGCCCAGCAGTGCCTCCAATTCACTGACATTGCGCTCGCCCTCGGTCAGTTGGCACAGCAACAGCAGACGATCCGGGTTGGCCAAGGCCTTGAGCAACTGACTGGCCTGGTCGGCATTGGCATGCAGTTGCTGGATATCGAGGGGCTGCACGTGGCTATTCATGTCAGGCGGGCCATTCAATTAAGATAATAACAATCTATTACTTTGTATAGTGTATGGCAAGCAAAACGCCACCGGGAGGCGACATTGCATCGCTCCTTGGTGGCGTCTGCTGATCGACGTTGATTTACCCGTTGTTGCCCTGGCGCGTGCGCAGCTCCTCGATACTGATTTCGCGCATGCGGAACTTCTGCACTTTCCCGGTAACGGTCATCGGGAACTCGTCGACAAAGCGGAAGTAACGCGGTGTCTTGAAGTGCGCAATACGGCTCTTGCACCACTGCTGCAGCTCGACATCGCTGGCGCTGTGGCCCGGGTGGAACTTGATCCAGGCCACGATTTCCTCGCCATAGCGGTCATCCGGAATGCCAATGACCTGCACATCGGCCACCGCAGGATGGGTGAAGAAGAACTCTTCCAGTTCGCGTGGGTAGATGTTCTCCCCGCCGCGGATGATCATGTCCTTGTTGCGCCCGGCTATGCATACATACCCCCGCTCATCCATCGTCGCCAGGTCACCGGTATGCATCCAGCCTGCCGGGTCGATGGCATCACTGGTTGCCGACGGGTTGCCCCAGTAACCGAGCATGACGCTGTAGCCCCGGGTACAGAGTTCACCAATCTGCCCACGCGGGACGACGCAGCCGTGCTCATCGATGATCTTGCTTTCCAGTTGCGGCTGGGTGCGCCCTACCGTGGTCACCCGCAGTTCCAGCTCATCGTCCGGCCCGGTCTGCAACGACACCGGGCTGGTCTCGGTCATGCCGTAGGCGATCTGCACTTCACTCATGTGCATCTCATTGATGACCCGGCGCATCACCTCAATCGGACAGGTCGCACCGGCCATGATCCCCGTGCGCAGGCTGGAGAGATCGAACTCACCACGTTGCGGGTGATCGAGCAAGGCAATGAACATGGTCGGTACGCCATACAACGCCGTGGCCCGTTCTTCACTGACCGTACTCAGGGTCAGCAATGGGTCGAAGGCATCGTTGGGGTAAATCATGGTGCTGCCATGGGTGACGCAGCCCAGGTTACCCATGACCATGCCGAAGCAATGGTACAGCGGCACCGGGATCACCATACGGTCGTGCTCGGTAAGCCCCAGGCTTTCACCCACCATGTAGCCATTGTTGAGAATGTTGTAATGGCTCAGCGTCGCGCCTTTCGGGAAGCCGGTGGTGCCGGAGGTGTACTGGATGTTCACCGGCTGATCGAACTGCAGGCTGTGCTGACGGGCCAGGTACTCCTGCTCACTGACACCCTCGGCCAACGCAGCCAGATTACCCCAGGCGAGAAAACCGCCCGGCGGTTGTGCCGCAAGGCTGATCACACCGTGCAGATCCGGCAGACGCTCACTGTTCAACTGACCAGGCGCCTGATGTGCCAGGTCAGGCAACAGCTCGCCGAGCATCTCATGGTAGTTCGAGGTTTTGAACGCATCGGCACAGATCAGCCACTGGCAGCCTGACTGTCTGAGTACATACTCCAGCTCACTGGTGCGGTAGGCCGGGTTGATGTTGACCAGGATCACACCGACCTTGGCACTGGCGAATTGGGCAATGCACCACTGAGCGCAGTTCGGCGCCCAGATACCCAGTCGATCACCGGTTTTCATGCCCAGCGCCATAAACGCTTTGGCATGCTGGTCGACACTGTCAGCCAGTTGCTGCCAGGTGTAACGTATCTGCTGGTGACGCACCACCAGGGCCTCACGATCAGCAAAGCGTGAGGCCGTGTGGTCGAAAGCCTGGCCGATGGTCTTGGCCAGCAAGGGTTTGTCCTGGCGGCCCTGGGTGTAGCTCGGTTGATTCATGGCGGTCCCTTTTTGTGTTTGTTCTGGGAGCGGATTCAAGCGGCTCTTACTCTGGCGCAAATTTACGTTAACGTAAAGGTCATGGTGCGATTGACAGTTAACAGCGGCAGGTTTACGTTAACGTAAAGGTTAGAAATGAACGGCCACGGTACTGGCCAGTCGCTGAAAGCCTGCGACACGGACCTCATAGAACACACCTCCCAAGAACAACCATTAAAGGTGCCAGCATGCGTTATCCGACCCTGAACTTTGCCCTTGGCGAAACCATCGACATGCTCCGCGACCAGGTCCAGGCCTTCGTTGCGGCGGAACTGGCGCCACGCGCCGCGCAAATCGACCACGACAACCTGTTCCCCGTCGATATGTGGCGCAAGTTCGGTGACATGGGCCTGCTCGGCATCACCGTACCGGAAGAATATGGCGGTGCTGGCCTGGGCTACCTGGCCCACGTGGTAAGCATGGAAGAAATCAGCCGTGGCTCGGCCTCGGTTGCCCTCTCCTACGGTGCGCACTCCAACCTGTGCGTGAACCAGATCAACCGTAACGGCACCCACGACCAGAAAACCAAGTACCTGCCGAAACTGATCAGCGGCGAACACATCGGCGCACTGGCCATGAGCGAACCCAACGCCGGTTCCGACGTGGTCTCGATGAAGCTGCGCGCTGACAAGCGCGGCGACCACTATGTACTCAATGGCAGCAAGACCTGGATCACCAACGGCCCGGACGCCAACACCTACGTGATCTACGCGAAGACCGATCTGGAGAAAGGGGCGCACGGCATCACCGCCTTTATTGTCGAGCGTGACTGGAAAGGCTTCACCCGCAGCAACAAGTTCGACAAGCTGGGCATGCGCGGCTCCAACACCTGCGAGCTGTTCTTCGACGACGTCGAGGTGCCGGAAGAAAACATCCTCGGCAGCCTTAACGGTGGCGTCAAAGTGCTGATGAGCGGCCTGGACTATGAGCGCGTGGTACTGTCCGGCGGCCCGACCGGGATCATGCAAGCCTGCATGGACATCGTCGTGCCGTACATCCATGACCGCAAGCAGTTCGGCCAGAGCATCGGCGAGTTCCAGCTGATCCAGGGCAAAGTGGCTGACATGTACACCCAGCTCAACGCCAGCCGTGCCTACCTGTATGCCGTGGCCCAGGCCTGCGACCGCCGCGAGACGACCCGCAAGGACGCTGCCGGGGTGATCCTGTACAGCGCCGAACGCGCCACACAGATGGCCCTGGACGCCATCCAGATTCTCGGCGGCAATGGCTACATCAATGAATTCCCTGCCGGCCGCCTGTTGCGCGACGCGAAGCTGTACGAGATCGGTGCCGGCACCAGCGAGATTCGCCGGATGCTGATCGGTCGCGAACTGTTCAACGAATCCCGCTGAGCTGCGATAAGGAAAAGGCGCCCATGGCTATCCTGCACTCCCAGATCAACCCGCGCTCGGCGGAGTTCGCCCACAACAGCGCGGCCATGCTCGAACAGGTTCAGGCCTTGCGCACCCTGCTCGCCCAGGTTCACCAGGGCGGCGGCGCCAAGGCACAGGAGCGGCATACCTCTCGTGGCAAACTGCTGCCGCGCGAGCGCATCGACCGTCTGCTTGACCCCGGCTCACCGTTTCTCGAAATCGGCCAACTGGCCGCCCATGCGGTGTATGGCGAGGACGTTCCGGCGGCCGGGGTAATCGCTGGCATCGGCCGTATCGAAGGCGTCGAATGCATGATCGTGGCCAACGATGCCACGGTCAAAGGCGGCTCCTACTACCCATTGACGGTGAAAAAACACCTGCGCGCCCAGGCAATTGCCCTGCAGAATCGTCTGCCCTGCATTTACCTGGTGGACTCAGGCGGGGCCAACCTGCCGCGTCAGGACGAAGTATTCCCCGACCGCGAACATTTCGGGCGGATCTTCTTCAACCAGGCCAACATGAGCGCCATCGGCATTCCACAGATCGCGGTGGTGATGGGCTCCTGCACCGCTGGCGGCGCCTATGTGCCGGCCATGGCCGATGAAGCCATCATGGTTCGCCAGCAAGCGACCATCTTCCTTGCCGGCCCACCGTTGGTGAAAGCGGCCACCGGCGAAGTGGTAAGCGCCGAAGACCTCGGCGGTGCCGACGTACACTGCAAGACCAGTGGTGTCGCCGACCACTACGCAGACAACGACGAACACGCCCTGGCGATTGCCCGGCGCTGCGTGGCCAACCTGAACTGGCACAAACTCGGCACCTTGCAGCAGCGCATGCCGATCGCGCCGCTGTATGACGCTGAGGAACTCTATGGCGTGGTTCCGGCCGATGCCAAACAGCCGTTCGATGTGCGTGAAGTGATCGCCCGCCTGGTCGACGGTTCGGTGTTTGATGAGTTCAAGGCACTGTTTGGTACCACCCTGGTGTGCGGCTTCGCCCACCTGCACGGCTACCCGATTGCGATCCTGGCCAACAACGGCATCCTGTTTGCCGAAGCGGCGCAAAAAGGTGCGCACTTCATCGAGCTGGCGTGCCAACGTGGCATTCCGTTGCTGTTCCTGCAGAACATCACCGGCTTCATGGTCGGCCAGAAGTACGAAGCCGGCGGCATCGCCAAGCACGGCGCCAAGCTGGTCACCGCCGTGGCCTGCGCCCAGGTACCGAAGTTCACCGTGATCATCGGCGGCAGCTTCGGTGCGGGCAACTACGGGATGTGCGGCCGGGCCTACGACCCACGTTTCCTGTGGATGTGGCCGAACGCCCGTATCGGCGTGATGGGTGCCGAACAGGCGGCCGGGGTACTGGCCCAGGTCAAGCGCGAGCAGAGCGAACGCAGTGGCCAGCCATTCAGCGCCGACGACGAAGCGCGGCTCAAGCAACCGATCCTTGACCAGTATGAGCACCAGGGCCATCCCTACTACTCCAGTGCCCGGCTCTGGGACGACGGCGTCATTGACCCGGCACAGACCCGCGATGTCTTGGGCCTGGCCTTGTCGGCGGCACTCAACGCACCGATCGAGCAAAGCCGTTTCGGCATTTTCCGGATGTGACCGATGAGCGACTTCACGACCCTCGAACTGATCAAGGACCCACGCGGTTTCGCCACACTGTGGCTGAGTCGCGAGGACAAGAACAACGCCTTCAACGCGCAGATGATCCGCGAGTTGATCCTGGCCATCGACGCCGTCGGCAACGATGCCAGCCTGCGCTTCTTGCTGCTGCGCGGACGCGGACGGCACTTCAGCGCCGGGGCAGACCTGGCCTGGATGCAGCAATCGGCACAACTGGACTACAACACCAACCTGGACGATGCTCGCGAACTGGCCGAGCTGATGTACAACCTGGCCAAGCTCAAGCTACCGACCCTGGCAGTGGTGCAAGGCGCCGCCTTCGGGGGCGCGCTGGGGTTGATCAGTTGCTGCGACATGGCCATTGGCAGCGAAGATGCCCAACTGTGCCTGTCGGAAGTACGTATCGGCCTCGCCCCTGCGGTGATCAGCCCGTTCGTGGTTCAAGCCATGGGGGAGCGTGCCGCACGCCGCTATGCACTGACCGCCGAACGTTTCAGCGGCCTGCGTGCCCGTGACCTGGGTTTGCTGGCCGAAGCCTACCCCTTGGCCGAACTGGAACAGCAGGTCGAGCTATGGGTCACCAACCTGCTGCAGAACAGCCCGCAGGCGATGCGCACCAGCAAAGAGCTGTTGCGTGAAGTCGGCCATGGCGAGCTCACCCCTGCCCTGCGCCGCTATTGCGAAACCGCCATTGCCCGAATCCGGGTCAGCGCCGAAGGCCAGGAAGGCCTGCGCGCCTTTCTGGAAAAACGCACGCCGAACTGGCACGTCGAACCCAACAAGAAGGAACCGCGCCCATGAGCCGTCCCACGCTGACCACCCTGCTGGTTGCCAACCGTGGCGAAATTGCCTGCCGCGTCATGCGCACCGCCAAAGCCCTTGGCCTGACCACCGTGGCCGTTCACAGTGCTGTGGACCGCGAGGCCCGGCATAGCCGCGAAGCCGATATCCGCGTTGACCTGGGCGGAGCAAAAGCCGCTGAAAGCTATCTGGATGTCGCGAAGTTGATTGCTGCGGCCAAGGCCAGCGGTGCCCAGGCCATTCACCCCGGCTACGGCTTCCTTTCGGAAAACGCCGGCTTTGCCCGCGCCATCGAAGAGGCCGGCCTGATATTCCTCGGCCCACCGGCTTCGGCCATCGAGGCCATGGGCAGCAAGTCGGCGGCCAAAGCCCTGATGGAAACCGCCGGTGTGCCACTGGTACCGGGCTATCACGGTGAAGCCCAGGACCTGGAAACCTTCCGCGCGGCCGCCGAAAAGATCGGTTACCCGGTACTGCTCAAGGCGACGGCCGGTGGTGGCGGCAAAGGCATGAAAGTGGTCGAACAGGAAAGCCAGTTGGGCGAAGCCCTGGCGTCGGCCCAGCGTGAGGCGCTGTCGTCGTTCGGCGATGCCCGCATGCTGGTGGAAAAATACGTGCTCAAGCCCCGCCACGTGGAAATCCAGGTATTTGCCGACCAACACGGCAACTGCCTGTACCTGAACGAGCGTGACTGTTCCATTCAGCGGCGCCACCAGAAGGTCGTCGAGGAAGCGCCAGCGCCCGGTCTGAGTGAGCAACAACGTCAGGCGATGGGTGAAGCCGCTGTGCGCGCGGCTCAAGCCATCGGTTATGTGGGGGCCGGTACCGTAGAGTTCCTGCTCGACGCCCGGGGCGAATTCTTCTTCATGGAGATGAACACCCGCCTGCAGGTTGAACACCCGGTCACCGAAGCCATTACCGGCCTCGACCTGGTCGCCTGGCAGATCCGTGTTGCCTGCGGTGAGCCGTTGCCGATCACCCAGGCACAGGTACCGCTCAACGGTCACGCCATCGAAGTGCGCTTGTACGCAGAGGATCCGGCCAACGATTTTCTCCCGGCCACTGGGGATCTGACGCTGTACCGCGAGTCGGCTCCCGGTGCTGGGCGTCGGGTCGACAGCGGTGTCAGCGAAGGCGACAGCATTTCGCCCTACTACGACCCAATGCTCGGCAAGCTGATTGCCTGGGGCGAAAACCGTGAGCAGGCACGCCTTCGCCTGCTGGCGATGCTCGACGAGTTCGCCATCGGTGGCCTGAAAACCAACATTGCCTTCCTGCGGCGCATTCTCGCGCACCCGGCGTTTGCCGACGCCGAGCTGGATACCGGGTTCATTCCACGCTATCAGGCGCAACTGTTGCCTGAAGCCGACACGCTACCTGCCGAGTTCTGGCAAGCGGCTGCCGAAGCCTTCATCCAGAGTGAACCGCTGGTACAACGCGATGACGACCGGCATTCGCCATGGGCCACCCACAGCGGCTTGCGCCTGGGCGTGCCAGCGCATATCAGCCTGCACCTGCGCTGCAATACCGAAGAACAGGCCGTCAGCCTTGACCACAGCGCGCCCTCAACCCTGACGCTGCGCGGTGAGCAGTTGGTCCACGAGCACAACGGCTTGCGTCGCCAGCACCTGGCGATCCGCCGTGGCAATACGCTTTATTTGCAGTGGAATGGCGAACTCCAGGCAATCACTCAGCTCGACCCGATTGCCGAAGCCGATGCCAGCCACAGCCATCAAGGCGGCTTGGGCGCGCCCATGAACGGCAGCATTGTGCGGGTCATGGTGGAAGTCGGCCAGGTTGTCGAAGCCGGTACACCACTGGTGGTACTGGAAGCCATGAAGATGGAACACAGCATCCGTGCACCGCATAACGGTACAGTGAAAGCCTTGTTCTGTGAGGAAGGCGACATGGTCAGCGAAGGCAGCGTACTGGTCGAGCTGGAAGGCAGCGACGCGTAATACCACCTGCGACGCCAGTAGCCTGGGAGACCGGCTGCTGGCGCCGAGCGAAGGGTGCCGATCAGAACTTCATCGTGGCCTGCACCACCACACCGATCATTTCACACGCGTCATCGCATACAACCTTGGGATAGGTCGGGTTGAGCGGGCGCAGATAACGCTGCCCGCCTTCCTCGATCAACTGCCGGAAGACCGGCGTTGCACTCGTGGGCAAGCGGGCAATCACCAGTTTGCCGGGCAGTGCCGATAGCCCCGCATCCACCAGGATCAGCATCCCGGCGGGCACACTCAAGCCCACCGGCGCCGTCATCGCATCGCCCTGCACCTCCAGCCAGAACGCCGAACCCTGGGCGTAATAATCGGTGGCTTCAAAACGTGCCTCAGGGTCTTCCACCCCGAGGCTTTCCCAGCGCGTGACCGGGTAGCGAAAATACAGATTGTGCTGTGGGATACGTCCTTCGGCATCTGTAGCCGAATTCTGATCGTCACCATAGGAACCGGAGGATTCGGCGAGTTCGGTAACCAGCGCGAACTCCATTGGCGGCAATCCGAGCACCACCAGAATCTGGTTCATCGTCTCCAGTTTTGGCCGGCGCTCGTTGCGCAACCAATGCCCGACGGCGCCTTGAGTCACCCCAATGCGCTCACCCAACTTTTCCTGCGTGATCTTCAGCTCACACATTCTGGCCCTGACCAGGGCAATCCATTTATCCATTGCTGGCACGATACGGACTGCCCCGAAGCTCTCAATACACAAATTGTAGTATTTAAAACGTCGAAATAAATACATCCCGTACTTATCGTTAATACACCCACCCACAATCGCCACAGGCAGCCCCCATGAGCTCACATTCACCGGATGCACTGGATGCCAAACTGGACAGCGAATCGCTGAGCAGCAGCGACGCCGCCCGACGTGCATTGGACTACTACCTCAACCCCCCACAGCGCGCCGCAGAAATGGAGGCACCGTTTTTTGTCCCGCGCCCCGATCTTGGCCGCCTGAAAGCCAGCGAACACGCCTGCAGCCTGCTGCGCTGTGCGTCGGCAACCACCTATGAAATGGCAGACGACCTCAAAGGGACACGGCGCGACATGGCGCTGTCAGTGGTGCACATCATCAACATGGCATTGGCTCTGGTGGAGCACAGCCTGGGCGAGCGAACTGGCTTGCCGCCAGGAATCGAAAGCACCTGACCCGGCGGGTCAGTAATGGCCCGAATGGGTCATCACGCGGGAAAACAGACACACCGAGAAACCTATTTTCTGCCATGACAGAAAATTCACTTGACCTGTAAATGATAACGATTATTATTGTCAGCAACTGGTCGCGAGACTGGTTGGATAAACTGAAAGCTCACAGGTCGGACTCTCAGGTTATCTCCTCATCAGGCTAATCACGGTTTTTGACCCGGCTTTTTGCCGGGTCTTTTTTTTGCGCTTGTCCCGTCCGAATGGCCGCATTCAAGCACCACGCCCCACCCGTTTTCTTGCAAGGAGCCCGTACCATGACCCCTCTGTTGCTGCCCCTTGAATCCCCTGCCCTCGCCGCCCCGGGTGATCAGGCACTGCTGCAGCGCCTGAAAAAACTCCCGCGCCGCGCTCAACAGGTGTTCCTGCTCAGTCGCCTCGATCAATGGTCGTTTGCCATGATCGCCGAACACCTGGCCGTCCCTCCAAGCACGGTGGAGCGGTACATGAACCAGGTGCTGCAAAGCGTGCAACCCGCCACTGACCCGCTAGCCCGTGAGGCCGGGTACTGGTATGTGCGCCTGCAAAACCCGCAGATTACCGCCAGCGAACGTATCGACTTTCGCCGCTGGCTGGACAGCGCACCCGCCCACCTGACCGCGTTCCATGCCACTGAGCTGCGCTGGCGAAGCCTGCTCGCACCCGCGCAGGTACTGGGCGATGGCCAAGGCTACCGTCAGGTTCGTCCGGTACTGGCCCTGGGTGGTTGCTCGGTCGCCATTGCCGTACTGCTCGGTACGCTACTGACACTCGGTTTCTGCGCCTGACGCAGGGGTGTAGAGTAAAGGGCACAACAACGCTGAAGGAGCCTGGTAATGAGCGTGACGCTGTCCCCCCTGCACATCACTTGCGATTTCGATTCCGGTAACATCGTGGTTCGCGATGCCAGCGAGCCCTCTCAGGTGCGCCTGGCGATCCGTCCCGATACCCGCAGCGATCATTTCCAGTGGTTTCACTTCAAGGCCAGCGGGCTGACCCCAGGGCACACACACCGCTTCACCCTGGAGAACGCTGGGCAATCCTCCTATAACCAGGCATGGGACGGCTATCAGGCGGTTGCCTCTTATGATCAGCAACACTGGTTTCGGGTACCGACCCAGTTCGACGGCCAGGCGCTGCACTTCCAGCTTGAGGCCGGCGAACAGCAGGCCTGGTTTGCCTACTTTGAACCCTACTCCCGCGCCCGCCACAACCAACTGATTGAACGGGCGGTCAGCCTGCCTGGCGTGGAACTGCTGGCCACAGGGCGCAGCGTCGAAGGGCGAGACATCCCGCTACTGCGCGCAGGCGACGGCGCAGCAGGCAAACGCAAGCTATGGATCATCGCCCAGCAGCATCCCGGCGAGCACATGGCAGAGTGGTTCATGGAGGGCGTGATTGATCGCCTGCAGGCCAACGATGCAACGGTTCAGGCGCTGCTGAAGGTGGCCGACCTGTACCTGATCCCGAACATGAACCCCGATGGTGCCTTCCACGGGCACCTGCGCACCAATGCTCAGGGCAAGGACCTCAACCGCGCCTGGCAGGACGCCAGTGTCGAACACAGTCCGGAAGTGTTCTTTGCGCAGCAACAAATGAAACTGCAGGGTGTCGATCTGTTCCTCGACATTCACGGCGATGAAGAAATCCCTCACGTCTTCACCGCAGGCAGCGAAGGTACACCAGGCTACACGCCCCGTATCGAGCAACTGGAAAGCGCGTTCCGTGAGCGCTTGTGCCGCCTGACCGCGGACTTCCAGCAAGTGCATGGCTACCCGCGCGACAAACCTGGGCAGGCGAACCTGACCCTGGCCTGTAACAGCGTTGCGCAGGCCTATGGCTGCCTGGCACTGACCCTCGAAATGCCGTTCAAAGACCACGACGACGCACCCAATGCCATTACCGGCTGGTCTGGGCAGCGCTCCAAAGCGCTGGCCAGTGCGGTGCTGGATACGCTAGCGCCGATGGTCGGCGACCTGCGTTGAGTGCTTGCGGTTGGCCCTGCTGCGCTCAGCGCGTCGTGGCCAACCGCAACCGATAGCTTCCCGGGCTCTCACCCGTCCATTTCTTGAAGGCCCGGTGAAAGGCACTGGGCTCCTGAAAACCCGTCTGCTCGGCAATTTCCGCAACACTCAGTTCGCTGCCACGCAGGCACTCGAACGCCATCGCCCGGCGCACTTCATCCTTGATCTGCTGGAACGAACAGCCCTCACGCTCCAACTGCCGACGAAAACTGCTGGGGCTCAAGCCTTCCCCCTCGGCCATGGCCAACAATGTCGGCCATTGCCCGTACTGCCGTGCACGCAAGTGCCGATAAACCCTTGCTGCCAGGCCGTTCTGATTACGGTAGCGAATCACCAGCCACTGCGGCGCACTGTGCAGGAAGGTCTTCAGTGCCCCCAGGTCCTGAACCACCGGTAGGCGCAGGTAATCGGCAGCAAATTCGATTTCGGTATGCCCCGCCCCCAACTGCAGGTTCGGCCCCCACAGCAGCGCGTCATCATCCAGCGGTGCCCGGGAGTCGGCCAGCTCCGTGCGGTCGATGCCGATGCGCCGCCCACTCAGCCAGCACAACAGGCTGATCACCAGCACCAGGAAGGTTTCCTCGGCATAGACCCGGGTCTGTGCATCGGCCATCGTCGACTCCAGGCGGATCACCGCGCGCTGCCCCTTGAGGGTCAATACACCCTTGAGGTCACGCAGGAACAGCGCAAAGTAACTCAAACACTGGCGCAAGGCTTTTTCCAGGTTGGGCTCCTGGATCAGGCCACGGCAAATCAAGGCAAAACTGCCCAATGGCATGCCGTGGCTGTCGAGGTGGAAGAACTCGTCATCCAGTTCGTGAATCAGAATAAGCCAGAGCCGGGCGAAGGCCTTCGCCGGCACCCGGGCGCCCGGCTCGTCAAGCAACTCAACAGCGATGCCGGCCTGCTCCAGCAGCGCAGCCGCGCGCGCAGGCTGATCACGCAAGCCATGAAGCATGACATGAACAAAATACACCGCGACCGAATCGTTTTCCCGCATGGCTGGTTCCGCTGTAACACGCACTGGTATGGCAAAAAATGCCAGCTCGTCTGGACAGTTATGGCATAGGACGACAGCGTCCCTTTGCCTAGACTCGACTGCATCCTGAAGCTGGTGCCCGGCATTCTCGCAGAGCCGAACACTGCCACGCCACGCTTTCGCACTCTGGAGTCGACGATGAACAACCACGAAATCTATGTAGTCAGCGCCGTACGCTCGGCCATTGGTACATTTGGCGGCTCGCTGAAAGACCTGCCGCTGGCGGATCTGGCCACTCAAGTCTGCCGCGCCAGCATCGAACGCGCCGGCATCGACCCGGCCCAGATCGGCCATGTGGTCATGGGCACCGTGATTCCAACCGAAGCGCGCGATGCCTACCTGGGCCGCGTTGCAGCAATGAATGCCGGCATTCCCAAGGAAACCCCGGCCTTCAACGTCAACCGCCTGTGCGGTTCGGGCCTGCAGGCAATCGTCTCCGCCGCCCAGAGCCTGATGCTGGGCGATGCCGAAGTCGCACTGGCCACCGGCGCCGAATCCATGAGCCGTGGCCCTTACCTGCTGCCACAGGCCCGTTGGGGCGCGCGCATGGGCGACCTGCAGGGTATCGACTATATGGTCGGCGTCCTGCATGACCCCTTTGAACACTTCCATATGGGCATCACCGCCGAAAACGTCGCGGCCAAACTGGGCATCAGCCGCCAGATGCAGGACGAACTGGCCCTGACCAGCCAGCGCCGCGCAGCCCGCGCCATTGCCGAGGGCCGCTTCGCCGGGCAGATCGTTACGGTCGAAGTCCCTGGGCGCAAAGGGCCACAGCAGTTCAGCATCGATGAACACGTGCGCGGCGAGGTCAGCCTTGAGCAACTGGCCGGCATGAAAACCGTATTCAAGAAGGACGGTACGGTCACCGCCGGTAACGCCAGCGGCCTGAACGACGGTGCCGGGGCCTTGGTGCTGGCCACTGGCGATACGGTACGCCGCCAAGGGCTCAAGCCGCTCGCCCGCCTGGTGGGCTATGCCCATGCCGGGGTTGAGCCGGAACTCATGGGCCTGGGGCCGATTCCGGCCAGCCGCAAGGTGCTGGAAAAGGCCGGTCTGACCGTCGCTGACCTGGATGTGATCGAGTCCAACGAAGCCTTCGCCGCCCAGGCTTGCGCCGTTGCCCGCGAACTGGGCTTGGACCCTGAGAAGGTCAACCCCAACGGCTCCGGCATCTCGCTCGGCCATCCAGTGGGTGCGACCGGCGCGATCATCGCGACCAAGGCCATTCATGAATTGCACCGCATCCAGGGCCGTTATGCCCTGGCGACCATGTGCATCGGCGGCGGCCAAGGTATCGCCGTACTGTTCGAACGCACTTGAGCCCAAAGGAGTTTTATACCGTGACAATCAACAACATCGCCGTGATCGGCGCCGGGACCATGGGCAACGGTATTGCTCAGGTCTGTGCCGTGGCCGGCTTCCAGGTCACCCTGATCGACATTTCCGACGCTGCCCTTGAGCGTGGCGTAGCCACCCTGCGCAAGAACCTCGAGCGTCAGGTCAACAAGCAAACGCTGGATGCCGCACAGGCCGAGGCGGCGCTGCAAAGAATCAGCACCAGCACCGACTACGCCCAGCTCAAGAGCGCGCAACTGGTCATCGAAGCGGCTACCGAGAACCTTGAGCTCAAGCAGCGCATTCTCGGCCAGGTCGCAGCCAGTGTCAGCGATACCTGCATCATCGCGACCAACACCTCGTCGCTGTCGATCACCCAACTGGGCGCGACCATCAGCCTGCCAGAGCGCTTCATTGGGGTGCACTTCTTCAACCCGGTGCCCATGATGGCCCTGGTGGAGGTGATCCGTGGCCTGCAGACCAGCGACGCGACTCACGCAGCAGCGCTGGCCCTGACCGAAGCACTGGGCAAGACCGCCATCAGCGCCGGCAACCGTCCGGGCTTTGTGGTCAACCGGATTCTGGTTCCGATGATCAACGAAGCGATCATGGTGCTGCAGGAAGGTCTTGCCAGCCCGGAAGACATCGACACCGGCATGCGCCTGGGCTGCAACCAGCCTATCGGCCCGCTGGCCCTGGCTGACCTGATTGGCCTGGACACCTTGCTGGCGATCCTCGAAGCCTTCTACGACGGTTTCAACGACAGCAAATATCGCCCGGCCGCACTGCTCAAGGAAATGGTCGCCGCTGGCTACCTGGGCCGTAAGACCGGTCGCGGTTTCTACACCTACTGAGGCTATCACCATGCCAATGACCTGTGCCGAACGCGGTGGCTACTATGAAGAGCGGCGCGACAAGGCGCTCGAACTCCTTGCAGTCAAGGGCTTCGGCCAGGTCAGCATGCGCGAACTGGCCAGCCACCTGGGCCTGACCGCAGGCTCGCTGTACCACCACTTCCCGAGCAAGCAGCACCTGCTGTTCGACCTGATCGAAGAGCTGTTCGAGGAGTTGCTGGCCACGCTGCAGCCGCCACGGCGCAGCCGTGGCAGCAGCGAGGACTGGCTGACGAGCGTCATCGATGCGCACTGGCAGTTGCACCGCGAACGTCCGCTACAGTTTCGTCTGGCCGAGCGTGACCTGTGCTGCCTGACCGACGAGCAACAGGCCCGGATCAAGCACCTGCGCGATGACTACGAATGCCAGTTGCTGCGCCTGATCGCACCGACGGCGGCGCTGTCGAAGGCGGCACGGCAGGCGGCCGGCCATGCCATCGCGACACTGCTCAACAGTTTGCCGGGCTGGCTACAGTCGAGTGAATTGCCCGAAGCCCAGCGCCTGACGTTGATGCAGAACCTGCTGTTGGGCGCCATCGAGCGGACGCTGCACGATAGTGCTCAGGTGTGCGCTGCCTGAAGCACTCAGGCGAGCAACTGTTGAATGCGCTCGCCCAGCGTATCGAGGTCGAAGGGCTTGGTCAGGATCGGCGCCTTGCGCGCAATGGCACTGCCGGACTCCAGAATTTCTTCGGGGTAGCCACTGATGAAGATCACTTTCAGCTCGGGCCGCAACTTCACCGCGGGCTCGGCAATATCGACCCCCGAGATCCCGCCCGGCAGACGAAAATCCGTGACCATCAGGTCCAGGTGCGGTTTGCTGGCAAGCATTTCAAACGCCTGCGCACCATCTTCGGCCACCAGTACCCGGTAACCTTCCCTGGCCAGATAATCGTGCAGCACCCTGCGGATCGCCGGCTCATCCTCGACGATCAGCACGACATCTTGTGCATCTTCACTCATATCAACGCCTTGTTTTTCAATTCAATCGCTATCCGACCCCAGCGTCAGGCAGAGGTTGCCTGCTGCCGGTCAATTTCCTGCACGTGGCGTGCCACCTGTAAGCGTACCGCAAAGGTCAGCCCCTTGCCTGCACTCCTGTACGTCGATACCCCTTGCCACCACACGGTTCAGGACTTGCGGTAGATTCGTTCGGCTTTGACCAACGCCTCGAAGCGCTCGCTATAGCCCGAAAAGCTCAGGGTTTCCTTGCTGCCCAAGACCAGAAAACCACGGTGGCACAATGACTCGTGGAACAAACCCAGGGCCCGGTCCTGCAACGGCTTGTTGAAGTAGATCAACACATTCCGGCACGAGATCAAGTGGGTCTCGGAAAATACGCTGTCAGTCGCCAGGCTATGATCGGCGAAGGTCACCTTCTCACGCAGGCTGCTGTCGAGTATCGCGCTGCCGTAGGCCGCCGTGTAGTAATCACTGAGCCTCTGCAGGCCTCCTGCCTTTTCATAGTTGCGCGCATACCGCTCCATCGCCTGCATCGAATAGATACCCTGCCTGGCCCGCTCCAGTGAATACGGGTTGATGTCGGTTGCGTAGATGATCGAGCGCTCCAGCAGCCCCTCCTCACGCAACAGGATGGCCATGGAATACACCTCCTCACCCGTGCTGCAACCGGCGATCCAGAGTTTGATCGACGGCCAGGTACGCAACAACGGCACCACCTCCCGGCGCAATGCAAGGACGTGCTCGGGATCACGGAACATCTCGCTGACCGGAATGGTCAAGTATTGCAATAACGCCATGAAGGCCGCGGGGTCCTGCAATACGCGCGTCTGCAAGGCCGCTACGGTCGCACAGCCGAGCTGACGCAACGCGTGCTGTATCCGACGCGTGATAGAGGCGCCAGAGTAGTTGCGAAAGTCATAGCTGTACGTGAGGTAAATCGCCTCGATCAGCCCTTGAATCTCGATATCGGCACTGCACTCACTGGTCAAATGCGCTCCAGATGCGGCAACCACACGCGAATCAGCGAGAACAATCGCTCCAGCTCTATCGGCTTGGCCAGGTAGTCGTTGGCACCAGCCTGCAGGCAGCGTTGCTGATCATCCTTCATCGCCTTTGCCGTCACGGCGATGATCGGCAACTTGCGCCAGCGTGGGTCTTTGCGAATCAATCGGGTTGCCTCATAGCCATCCATTTCCGGCATCATCACGTCCATCAAGACCAGATCGATAGCCTCGTTCTGCTCAAGCCTGTCGATGGCCTCGCGGCCATTACGGCCGACCTCGACAATGGCCCCCTTCTGCTCCAATGCACTGGTCAAGGCGAAGATATTGCGAACGTCGTCGTCAACCAGAAGCACCGTGCGCCCCTCGAACACCCGGTCGCGGCTGCGCGCGGTCTTGAGCATGCGCTGGCGCTCGTGGGACAACTGCGATTCGACCTTGTGCAGAAACAGCGTCACTTCGTCGAGCAGGCGCTCTGGAGAACGTGCGCCCTTGATGATGATCGAGCGCGAGTACTTGAGCAGGTTGGCCTCTTCATCGCGGCTCAGGTTGCGCCCGGTATAGACGATCACCGGCGGGAAGGCCCGGATACTGTCCTCGGCCATGCGCTGCAGCAGCTCATTGCCCTGCATGTCAGGCAACTTGAGGTCGATGATCATGCAATCGTAGACCTGCTCGCGCAGCAATTCGAGGGCGTCCTGGGCCATGCCGACCGCCGTGATTTCGATATCCTCATCGCCGATCAGCCGGGCAATGCTGTCACGTTGCAGGTCGTCATCTTCGACCAGCAGGATGTGCTTGAGCTTCTGGCTCAGCGTGGCCTCCAGCCGGCCAAACACCGCCTTGAGCTGTTCTCGACTGGCCGGTTTTACCGCATAACCAATCGCCCCCATGTGCAGCGCCGCCTCGACGCGGTCCTCCACCGAGATCACATGAACCGGGATATGCCGGGTGAGCGCCTGCTCCTTGAGCCGTTGCAACACCGTCAACCCGGAGTGATCCGGCAGGCGCATGTCCAGCAATATGGCATCGGGCACATAACTGACGGCCAGGTCGAACCCTTCATCGGCCGCGTGCGCCACCAGGCAGCTGTAGCCCAGTTCATGGGCCAGGTCGAAGAGGATGCGAGCGAAGTCCGGATCGTCCTCAATCACCAGAATGCAGCGTTTGCTGAATGGCGCTAGCTGGCGGTCATCAGCAAAACCTGGCGCGCGCGGCACTGTCTCTGGCGGCGCACAATCAGCCTGAACCGGCACAACGGATGAACGAATGATAACCGGCGAAACGGTTTGCTCGACAATCGGCTCGTAGCGCTCCGGGAGGATCAGGGCGAACTCACTGCCCTCCCCCAAACGGCTTTCGACGCTGATCTGGCCACCCAGCAACTGGGCCAGGTCGCGAGAAATCGAAAGCCCGAGGCCCGTGCCGCCATAGCGCCGGTTGGTGGTGCCATCGGCCTGGTGAAAGGCCTCAAAGATAGTCTGCTGCTGATGGGCCGCAATACCGATACCACTGTCGCGGACACGAAAAACAATCCCCTCGCCCGCCTGTCGAGCAATGCTCAGGTTGACCTCGCCATGTTCGGTGAACTTCACCGCATTGGACAGCAGGTTCTTGAGGATCTGCTCCAGGCGTTGGTGGTCGGTGTAAAGGGCTTTTGGGGCCGTGGCGTCGACGTTGATACTGAAGCCCAAGCCCTTGTGCTCAGCCAGCGGCTCGAACAGCTGGCGCAAGCGCTCGGTCAGGCCCTCGACCTGAGTGGTCTCCGGGCGCACCTCAAGCTTGCCGGCCTCGACCTTGGCAATGTCGAGAATGTCATTGATCAAATTGAGCAGATCATTACCGGCCGAATAGATCGACTCGGCAAACTTCACCTGTTCTTCGCTGAGGTTTCCCTGTTCGTTCTCAGCCAGCAACCGGGCCAGAATCAGCGAACTGTTCAATGGCGTGCGCAGCTCATGGGACATGTTGGCAAGAAACTCGGATTTGTACTGGCTTGAACGCTGCAGCGCTTCGGCACGTTGCTCCAGTTCGATCTGAGCCTCGTTCAGCTCAGCGTTCTTGCGGTCCAGCGTGTCGCGCTGCCGGGCAAGCGCTTCGGTGCGCTCCGCCAGTTGCTCATTGGTTTGCTCCAACTCTGCCTGCTGGGCCTCCAAATACGCCTGTGACTCCTTGAGCACACGTGACTGTTCTTCCAGTTCCTCGTTGGCGGATTTCAGTTCTTCCTGCTGAACCTGCAGCTCCTCATTGAGCAACTGGGTTTCAGCCAGCACTTCCTGCAAGCGCTGTCGATATCGGGCGCTCTCGATCGAAATGCCCAGGTTATTGGCCACCCGCTCCAGCAACTCGACATCACGCGACTCCAGCGGACGCAGGAAGCCCAGTTCGACAACACCATTGATCTGCCCATCATTGCGGGTCGGGGCTACCAGAACGCTGTGTGGCGAACCTTCACCCAGCCCGGAGCTGACCCGCAGGTAGTCACCCGGCAAGTCGTCCAGACGCAACACGCGTTCCTGCAGCACCGCCTGGGCCACCATGCCCTCATTGCTGCCGATCAGTTGCTCCTGCTGTTCTTGCTCTCGGGGCAGGCCATAGGACGCCACGCGACGCAAGTGGCCCTGTGCATCACGAACATACAGCGCCGCAACCACCGTTCCCAGATACTCGGCAAAAAACTGCAAGGCGTTGCGTCCCAGCAACGGCAAGCTCAACTGCCCCAGCAGTTGTTCGGCCAGGCGGGTCTGGCCCGTGCGCAGCCAGGCCTCTTGCTGCAGGCTCAAAGCACTGCGTTGTTGAGCTTCGAGGTTACTGTTGTAACTGCTGGACAACCCCAACAGATCGCGCCGACCAAAATAGGCCAGCATGCCACTGAGCAACACAACGAAGCCCAGGTACAGCGAAATCGAGGCCACCGTCGTGCTCTGCACACGATCGCTGCGCGCTTGGCGCAGTTGCTGCTCGGTGGACACGAAGGCTTCATACTCCTGGCGGATCTGGTCGGTCAGGCGCTTGCCGTGACCCGCCCGCATCGCCTCGACATAAGCACCTCCGCTGCGACGCAGGTTGATCATGTTCTCGGCAAAGCGATTCCACTCGGCTTGCAGGGACTTTATCCGAGCCACCCGTTCAACCTGTTGAGGGTTGTTCGACACCAGTGCCTGCAGCGAAGCCAGGTCGGCGTCTATCCTGGGCTTGGCCACGCTGTAGGGTTCGAGAAAATGCTCATCACCGGCAATCAGGAACCCACGCAGCCCGGTCTCCATGTCGATGGACAGCTTGATCGACTCATTGGCACTGTTGATCACCCGGTCGGTATGCTCCACCCACTGGATCACTGACAGCAAGTAGCTGATGACGGCAACAAACACCACCGCGCTGAGCAATCCAACGCCCAACGGCAAGCTGATATTACGACCCAGGAGCTTGCGAAAACTCCGCTGGTCGATTGCGGTTGGCTGAATCATCCTTAAAAAGCCCCCGTAACGGTGTATCAGGACAAGAGAGTCTGGCGTTCTCTCGAGTAATAGTTCCATTTTCGCAATCGTGCTGTAACGCAACGCACTCGCCAGGGCTGGAGTCTAACCGCTAGAACCCTTGAGCAGCATAGAAAGCGTGCCTTTCAGGCAGATTACCGACAATCGCTGCGTGCCCACGTCGGCAGGCTGCACTGTGGTTAAATACGCATTTTTCGCTGAAGGCCGATCGCTCATGCCCGCATCACCGCTCAAGGTTCTCGTTATTGGTTATGTCTGGCCGGAACCGCGCTCGTCAGCCGCTGGCGGGCACATGATGCAGATCCTCGAGAGTTTTCTTGAACGCGGCTGGCAAATCACCTTCAGCAGCCCGGCCACCGTTGGCGAGCACAAGGCAGACCTCGCGGCACTGGGCATTGCCGAACAGGCCATCGTGCTCAACTGCAGCAGTTTCGATCATTTTGTCGCGGAACTGGCACCCGATGTCGTGCTGTTCGACCGCTTCATGATGGAGGAGCAGTTTGGCTGGCGTGTCGAGAAACACTGCCCTGCGGCGCTGCGCGTGCTGGAAACCTCCGACCTTCAAAGCCTGCGCGATGCCCGTCAACAGCTTTTGCGCCGCCGCTTGATCGAGGGCCTGGACAGCAACGACTTCAGCGAGCTGTTTGCCACCCCGAGCGCGACCCTTTACCGCCAGATGGCCAACGCCGACCTGCCCCAACGTGAAGTGGCCGCGATCTACCGCAGCGACCTGAGCCTGATGATCTCGGATGTAGAAATCGACCTGTTGACCGCGCATTTCGGTGTTCCACCCGCGCTGCTGCACTGGTGCCCGCTGATGCTTGACCAGCCGGCACCCCCTGTACGAGGTTTTGCCGAACGCGCGCACTTTCTCAGCATCGGCAACTTCCGCCACGCCCCGAACTGGGACGCCGTGCTCTGGATGAAGCACAGCCTGTGGCCGATGATCCGTCGACAACTGCCGCAGGCCCAACTGCATGTCTACGGCGCCTACACCCCGCCCAAAGCCACCGCATTGCACAACCCGGCGCAGGGCTTTCATGTACTGAACTGGGCCGAAGATGCCCTGGAGGTCATGAGCGCCGCACGCCTGTGCCTGGCGCCTCTGCGCTTCGGCGCCGGGATCAAGGGCAAACTGACCGATGCCATGCTCTGCGGCACCCCCAGCGTCACCACCCCGATAGGGGCCGAAGCCATGCACGGTGCCCTGCCCTGGCCTGGCGCTGTTGAAGTGACCGCCGAAGCGCTGGCCGAAGCGGCCGTGCAGCTTTACCAGGACGAAGCCCGCTGGAACGCGGCACAACAGGCATGCACGCCGCTCATCGCGACGCGCTTCAACCGGCGCATCCACGCGACCGCGCTGGTCGAACGGATCGAACAAACCCTGGCCGACCTGCCACAACAACGCCTGAACAACTTCACCGGCGCCATGCTTCGTCATCACCAGCACAAAAGCACCCAGTACATGGCCCAGTGGATCGAAGCGAAAAACCGCTTCCCGACACAGGCCTCATAACCGTCGCGCAGCGACAGGCCCCAAGGCGATCACTGAGCCCCTTCACAGCGATCGCCTTTTCGGAAAGGTCCTACAACAAGTCGTCGGTCCAATCTGCTAGCGTCCAAACCTCTGGCCTTGAGGCCCTTGGGGATGCTGCCGTGTTCTGCCTGCCAACGACTCAAATGCTGTTTCCAGTTGCGGTCCTGCTGTTACTGACCGGCTGCCAGGCCCAATCCCTGCCATTGCCCAAGAGCGAAAAACTCTCCTCGGAAAAAGTCGCGCAGATCGCGACGACCATCGACCAGACCTACCCGAAGCTGTCTACCGACATACGCACCCAACTGCTCAATACCGTGGTGCAGTCGCTGGACAATATGGTGTTTGTCGAAGGCGGCGAGTTTGAGATGGGGGATTTTGGCTGGAAGTGTGACTATGACCAGAGCAATATGTGTGAATGGCCGTGTGGGGTTGAGCCCGAGCGGTTGTGCAACATCAGCATGGATGGGGATGATGATTTTGTTCATCCGGTAAAGCTGAGCAGCTACTACCTTTCAAAATTTCAGACCACGATACGCGATTTCGATCTGTTTTTTATTGCTCAAGGCAAGCCGCTGTATGACGCAGAAGATCGTAAGCGTGAGGACATACAGTTCCTGTACACACCCAATAATCCTGCACCACCCAAAAGCTGGGATGAAGCTAAGAGTTACTGCAATTGGCTGGGCAAGCTGAGTGGTTACCCAGTCGATTTACCCAGCGAAGCACAGTGGGAATATGCTGCTCGCAACCGTGGTCAGTATGTTTTTTTTGCTACCGATAACGGTGGTTTGGACTATGGGCGAAATTTTCCTCACCCCGACGAATCGCTCACCTTTGCTGTTGACCGTTTTGTACCCAACCCCCTGGGTATCTATAACCTCTCTGGCAACGCCGTTGACTGGGTTAATGACTGGTATGGTGCGGATTACTACCGTCATTCTCCACTGGAAAACCCAACCGGCCCAGAGACCGGCACGTTACGCATCCATAGAGGTTCGTACTATGGTGAAGGCCCGTTAATATCTGCGAGCACTGTTCGGCGCTGGGGTGATGATCCGGTCAAAAATGGATACTTGCCAGGATTCGGTTTCCGCTGTTCAGTGCAGTCCGATCAGGCCCTCTAAAACCCTGTACCAAAGCAGCCCTATAGTTCCTGCCCCATGTATGCGCATTCGCTGACAATGGAGTTTGGGAAAGGTCCTACATCCAGCCACTGACTGGATCTGCTAGCGTCCAAGCTTTTCTGACGTTTGGCCCACAGGGATGCTGCCATGTTCTACCTGCCCGCTGTTCGCGTACTTCTGCCCGCCTGCGCACTGCTGCTACTGACCGGTTGCCAGGCTCAATCCCTGCCATTGCCCAAGAGCGAAAAGCTCTCCGCGGAAAAAGTCGCGCAGATCGCGACGACCATCAACCAGACCTACCCGAAGCTGCCCACCGACATACGCACCCAACTGCTCAATACCGTGGTGCAGTCGCTGGACAATATGGTGTTTGTCGAAGGCGGTGAGTTTCAGATGGGGGATTTTGGCTGGAAGTGTGACTACGACCAGAGCAATATGTGTGAATGGCCGTGTGGCGTTGAGCCAGAGCGGTTGTGCCCGATCAGCTTTCGCAACAATGATGACTTTGTTCATCAGGTTAAGTTGAGCAGCTATTACCTATCGAAATTTCAGGTAGCGCTTAGAGATTTCGATTTGTTTTTCACCATCCAAGGTAAGCCTCTTTTTGATGCAGAGTACCGTCAGCGTGAAAACTTGAAATTTCGCTATCAACCGAACAACCCTGCATTTACAAAAACCTGGCAAGAAGCCAAAGACTACTGCAGCTGGCTAGGTGAGCTAAGCGATTACCCTGTAGATCTACCCACCGAGGCACAGTGGGAGTATGCCGCTCGTAGTCGCGGTCAGTATTTGTTTTACCCTACGGACAATGGCGGCTTGGACTATGGGCGAAACTTCCCCGTTCAGGGCCTCGGGCGCACATTCGCCGTCGACAGTTTTGTGCCCAACCCATTGGGCTTTTACAATATGTCAGGCAATGCAACCGACTGGGTCAACGACTGGTACGGAGAAGATTATTACCGCCACTCTCCGATTGAAAACCCTCAAGGCCCCAGTACTGGAACTCAGAAAATCCGTCGTGGGACCAATGCTGGTGAAAGCCCATTGCTGACAGCCAGCACGGTGCGTCGCTTCCCCAATGATCCCGTCAGAACGGGATACTATCCCGGTACAGGCTTCCGTTGCGCGATTCAGTTTGATCAACCGCTCTAAAACCTATGCCTCTAATGCAGTCCTGCAGCTCCCCTCACAATCCATGCATGCATGCGCATTCGCTGGCAATGGAGTTTGGGAAAGGTCCTACATCCAACCAGTAGCCGGATCTGCTAGCGTCCAAGCTTTTCTGACGCTTGGCCCACAGGGATGCTGCCATGTTCTACCTACCCGCTGTTCGCGTACTTCTGCCCGCCTGCGCACTGCTGTTACTGACCGGCTGCCAGGCCCAATCCCTGCCATTGCCCAAGAGCGAAAAACTCTCTGCGGAAAAAGTCGCGCAGATCGCGACGACCATCGACCAGACCTACCCGAAGCTGTCCACCGACGTACGTACCCAACTGCTCAACACCGTGGTGCAGTCGCTGGACAATATGGTGTTTGTCGAAGGCGGCGAGTTTCAGATGGGGGATTTTGGCTGGAAGTGTGACTATGACCCTAGCAATATGTGTGAATGGCCGTGTGGGGTTGAGCCCGAGCGGTTGTGCAATATCAGCATGGATGGGGATGATGATTTTGTTCATCCGGTTAAGTTAAGTAGCTACTATCTTTCTAAGTTCCAGACCACGATACGTGATTTTGACCATTTTTTTATTGCTCAAGGCAAGCCACTTTTTGACAGAGAGCTTCGCAAACGAAAGGATTTAGCGTTTCGTTTTCAGTCCACAATGCCCGCCCCCACTAAATCCTGGCAAGAAGCCAAGGATTACTGTGCTTGGCTAGGCCAACTAAGTGGCTATCCAGTGAGTTTGCCCACCGAAGCACAATGGGAATATGCCGCTCGCAGTCGCGGCCAATACGTATACTTTTCTACCGATAATGGCAACCTGGATTACGGACGTAACTTTCCAAAACCCGGGAAGGGGCGCACCTTTGAAGTTGATAGTTTCGCACCCAACCCATTAGGTATTTACAACCTTTCAGGAAATGCTGTCGATTGGGTAAATGACTGGTATGGCGAGGACTACTATCATCACTCCCCTTTGGAGAATCCGACAGGTCCAGCAACAGGTACATTACGTATTCATAGGGGCTCCGCGTTTGTTGAGAGCCCGTTAATTACCGCAAGCACCGTTCGACGCTGGGCGGCAGAGCCCGTCAAATCGGGGTACTTCCCAGGGTACAGCTTTCGCTGCGCCATACAGTCCAATCAAATGCTATGAGCTACAAGAGCGCGACCAAGCGCCCTTGCTGATTAGCAATTTAGGCTAGTCCTATAAACCTGCCACTACGCCGCGCAGCCAGCAGAGTATTCGTTTTGTGGCGGTACGGTCCTGGAGTCCAGGCCGCTTTCCGCTCACCCTGCAGATGGCTCCGATCAACAGCCAAAGCATCGATAAAGCAGTTGAATTCATCTTGCTGCCGCCAATCAAGCAAGGCGTTGATTCGTTCCAGACTCTCCATCGCATTGACTTTTCTGGCTTGAGGGTCGCAGTGCTCCAGCACTTCGATGAACTGTCGCCAACTTCTCAGTACTGACAACAGCTTCACCAGCGCCAATTCCTGTGTATCCTCAAAACTCTCAACATAGCTTTCAGTCAACAAATGAACCATCGGCCCCATGGCTTGAGGTGGTAAAAGCGCCAAGGGAATGCATTGCCCCCTCACCATGACCTCTGCCTTTTCGAGTAAGTGTCCTGCCAGCGAATAGGCTTCCATCTTTGTTGCCGTTCTGGTTGCCCACCAATCAGCAACTTCAAGCGCACCTTTGTCAAATGCCTCAAACGTTCTATCTACTGGATTGGTTGCTGCCTGGAAAAACACTGAACTTAGGTAGCTAAAAGCCTCCTCAGTAACACCGAATAGATACCGATAATCCACCTCAGCTAATGCCTTGCAAAACAGTAGCGCCAGTTTCCCGACCAGCTCCACGTCGACTACGGTAGTGAAGCCGCCGCCGGCCCCTGGCCCCAGTACCAGCGAACCACTGCAGCGTATAGCCAGCCGGTTCTTCGCGATTTCAATACCAAACTCGCCACTCACGCCAATGCCTGCGGCAACATTCCCCTCCGCCTTGATCTGCGCCAAATCCACCCAGTTGCTGCTGGCATTCGCCTGCCCGGGCTCGATGTTGCCGATGCCTTGCAGGTCGGGTTCGATCCATTGAAAGCTGCCGGTCAAGGCGCCACCGGTTTGGGCGCCAGCAAACGCAGTGGCTTTGACTCCGATGTAGCCACTTTTGCCCACGTCCAGGGTTGGCGTGCCGAGCAAGGCCGTTGCGCCCGCGGGCTGTTCGCGGGGTTTGTACTGTGTCTTTGTTGCCGCTTCCCCCTGTAATTGGGTGCCCACGAAGCAACTCAGTTCCAGCCGGCCACTCAGGCGGAACACGCCCAGGGGGTGACGCACGGTCTTACCCTCGCCGTTGCGGTAGGTGATGCTGGCCAGGTAGCCGCCCTGGCTGGGGAAGTAGCTGTTGAAGGACACCGCGGCGTCGGCCAGGGAAAATTCGGCCGTGCCCTTGACCCCGACGTCGATCAACCCCTGCGCCGGGTTCCAGCTATTGATACCGGCACTGGCGCTGGCGGCGAAGCGCAGGGCCTGGGCGTCGGCCGAGACGGCGTAGCGGGTCGCGTCGGTGGCGTTGGAGGTCCAGGAGACTTCCTGGTGCAGGGTATTGAGCAGGTTGTCCTTGTCACTGCTCCACGAGGCCAGCTTGGCCTCCAGGCTACCCAGTGGCCCTGATTTACGGCTGGTGCTGATCGCCGACTGAATGTCCTTGATCAGCTCACCGGCCAACTGCTTGTTGAAGGGTTTACTGGCAAGAGTCTGCGTGCTGATGCGCACTTTCCAGTCGATGCGCTCATGAAACATTGTTCGAATGTAGTAGCGACGGCTCGGGTCGCTGAACAGGATCACTTCCACCACATGGATGCCGGTGCGCTGTTGATGCCCTTGTTCTGCTCTGCGCTCACGGCCTTTACCGTGTTTGAGGTCGGGCATGGCCGCCGTGGAGCGGGTGCTGCTGGCTTCGGCTTCGCCCTTGCGCTGGGCCGCCAATTTCGTGCGCAGTTCGGTGATTTTCGCGTCGATATCCTGCACTTTCTGCTGCTGCAGTTGTTCCCAGTTGCTTTCGCTGCGGCTGCCCGAGAACAGGCTGGGCTCATAGCGTTGGTACCAGTCGCGGGCTTCCTGCAGGGTATGGAGTTGCCCGGACAGATCTTCCTCGGTCGTCGGCGTTGGTGTGCTCGGCTCAGCAGGTTCGACCGGCGCCTCACGGGTGAGCACGCCTGCGGCTTCGGCCTTGAGCGTCCAGTCCTCCTTGACGCAACGGGTGCAACTGCACGCGGCATAAGGCACTTCGATGCGGGCGCAGTGGCTGACAGACTGGGCGGCTGCCAGCGTTTCGTGCAGTTCGTCCATCAGTTCGCGAACGAAGACGACTTCCTGTTTCAGGGCCTTGGCCTGCGGGGCGGTCAACACGCACAGGTGCGGCGAGCCTGTCACATGGACCACATCAACCAGCTCTTCCTTGCATTCGATACTGCCTTCAACGGAAAGGCAGGTCTGGCTGTCCGCGTGCATGCGCGGGGGCAACCGCGGACGCGAAGGCGTAGCAGGCAGGTTCAGTTGCCAGCCCACCTTGATCACATCGGGATCCTTGATGATCGGGTTGAGCGCCAGTACCTCTGGCACGCTAGACCCATTCTGCTGGGCGATAAGCACCAGCGTGTCGCCGGCTTTGACGGTGTAGGTGTTAACCAGCATCTGTTTGTCGTCCTTGTACGTTATTACAGTTAGAGCCGTTCAAGCGCGTTGAGCTTGTCCACGCTGGCAAGGTCATTACGGGCCAACAGATCGCTGTCTGGGGAGCGATGCCAAAAGCCATCGCCTCGCTGGAGGGCCAGGCACAGCCAGCGCTCAAACTCAGCTACGTGCGCATACCCCGCCTGCCGGGCGCCCAGCAGTTGTCGAAGCACAAACTCGACCGGTTCAGGCATGGGTAACGCCCGCTGATAATCCTGAGCCAGGCGTTGCGCCAGTACCTCAAGTTGTCGCTGTTCCAGACCTGCCTGATGCGCCTGGCTCAGGTACAGCCAACCCGGCGCACGCAGTTCGCCGTCCCACTCGGGGTAAGGGTTGGCGCAGTGACGCCAGCCAAGTTCGTTGCGCCAGGCCAGGTCAGTGCAGGGGCCGATGAAATGCGCCCGCTCACGCTCGTCGAAACTGGTTAGCAACGGTTCGAGCCAGCGTGGATCGAAAAAACGCAGCATCCGCAGGGAGGTGTCGGTGCGCATCGTCAGCAGGCTGCGCCAATGCTCCACGGCCTGCGCAAGGGTGGCGTCGTCCGCCAGGTACGCCACATAACCGGCATCGGCCCGCTCCAGCAGGCCACGGGCGTAGTCGGCGAGTTCGCCATGGGCCGGGCAACGCAGCACATAGGGGCCAGCGGCTTGCAGCCCGGCGTAGGGCGTGCCCTCGAACAATGGCACGCAGCAGGCGGGGGTGTAGCCATAGGCATGCTTGAGGGTGGTCGGCAGGTTCATGTCGAAACAGGCGTCGAGGATGACGCACAGGGTTCCCGACGCAACAGGTGCCTCGAACGGCGAAGTAATGGATGTGATCATGCTGGCTTCCCTGATTGATGAACTGGGCACTCACCCTTGCCGCCGCAACTACAGACTTCGGGTGGTGACAAGGCTCCCAGCACTGCATGCGGTTGGTAAATCGGCAGTCTTACCGGCACCGAGGCTGCAGCCGTGCCGGTCATGGGTGCACCGCCCAGTTGAATTTCCGTACTGCTGAATATCCCTCCGGCGCTGATGACGAGGTGGTGGCCTCCCGCCCTCAAGGTGAGGCTGGCCCCGGCCTCAAGCACTACCTTCAACCCGGAGCTCAGGTGTATCTGTTGCCCCGCCTCCACCACCAGCGTCTGCCCGATCCGGGTGTGGCTGCTGGCCCCCACGTCCAGGTACTCACTGGCCTTGAGCTGAACCTTGCGATCCGCCAGTACCGTGAAATGCTCTTCTGCTTCCAGTACCGTGGTGCTGTTGCCCGCGACCCGGGCCGAGTACTCACCGCCCACCTCCAGCCGGCTGTCACGCTCGACCTTCTGCTCCAGGTCTCGCTGGGCGCGCAGGTAGATCAGTTCGTGACCTTTGCGGTCCTCCACATGCAGTTCGTTGTAGCCACCACCACCCGGTGTGCTGCGGCTGCGAAACACGCTGCGGGTCTTGTTCGCCGGCAAGGCATGGGGCACCGGGTTGAGGCTATTGGATAGGCAACCGCTGACCAGCGGACGGTCCGGATCGCCCTCCAGAAAGACCACCAATACCTCCATGCCCACCCGCGGAATGCTGACGCTGCCGTGGCCATTGCCGGCCCA
>NZ_JAZBQR010000013.1:0-175433 GCF_036348395.1 Pseudomonas sp. AL 58 | reverse complement strand
ATCGCGGGCAAGCCCGGCTCCTACAGGTTGCACTTTCTGTTGGAGCTGGCTTGCCTGCGATGGCCTCGGCGCGGTGCTCGTGAGTTCACGGCGTCTGCATCGCGGGCAAGCCCGGCTCCTACAGCTGGCGTGGGCTCTGTTGGAGCTGGCTTGCCTGCGATGGCGTCGGCGCGGTGCCAGTGAGTGCGCGGCGTCTGTATCGCGGGCAAGCCCGGCTCCTACAGCTGGCGCGGGGCCTGTTGGAGCTGGCTTGCCTGCGATGGCGTCGGTGGGGTATCCGCGAGTACGCGGCGTCTGCATCGCGGGCAAGCCCGGCTCCTACAGGTTGCGCGAGCTCTGTTGGAGCTGGCTTGCCTGCGATGGCGTCGGCGCGGTGTCAGTGAGTGCGCGGCGTCTGTATCGCGGGCAAGCCCGGCTCCTACAGTTGGCGCGGGCCCTGTTGGAGCTGGCTTGCCTGCGATGGCGTCGGCGCGGTGCCAGCGAGTTCGCGGCGCCTGCATCGCGGGCAAGACCCGCTCCTACAGCTGGCGCGGGCTCTGTTGGAGCAGGCTTGCCTGCGATGGCGTCGGTGAGGTACCAGTGAGTGCGCGGCGTCTGCATCGCGGGCAAGCCCGGCTCCTACAGGTTGCGCGGGCCCTGTTGGAGCTGGCTTGCCTGCGATGGCGTCGGTGGGGTACCAGTGAGTGCGATGCTTTTCGTACAGCGACTAAAGCGAGATTGGTTTACGCCCGGCGAACGAATGCGCCAAGGTACCGCCGTCGACCAGTTCCAGCTCACCACCCAGCGGCACGCCATGGGCAATGCGCGATGCGACGACGCCTTTGTCAGCCAGCAACTGGGCGATGTAATGAGCAGTCGCCTCCCCTTCCACCGTCGGGTTGGTGGCCAGGATCACTTCACGCACGCTGCTCTGCTCGGCAATGCGGGCCATCAACTGCGGGATGCCGATAGCCTCAGGGCCCAAACCGTCGAGCGGCGACAAGTGCCCCTTAAGCACAAAGTAACGACCCCGATAACCGGTCTGCTCCACCGCATACACGTCCATCGGCCCTTCAACCACACACAGCAGGCTGTCGTCACGACGCGGGTCGGCACATTGTGGGCAGAGCTCTTGCTCGGTCAGGGTTCGGCATTGGCGGCAATGCCCAACCCCATCCATGGCCTGGCTTAGTGCCAACGCCAGGCGCGCACCGCCACTGCGGTCACGCTCCAGCAAGTGCAGCGCCATACGCTGCGCCGTTTTCTGGCCGACACCCGGCAAGGTACGCAAGGCGTCGATCAACTGTCGGATGAGTGGGCTGAAGCTCATGGGAAAAGGCCTGAACGCGACTAAACGCGGTTTATACCCGGCTGCCGGGGTGGCGTCAAATCCACGGCAACGCCCCCCCGCCACCCTGCCCAAGGGTTACTTAGCGTTCGATTTCGGTCTTTTTCTCGCCTTCGATCAGGTCGAAGGCATAGCTGCGCCCGCCGGTTTTATCGAACTCAAGCACAGCCCCTGGCAGCAAACGGTGCACAACAGCCGATGCGCAGTTCTTGCCCTTGCTTTCGCAGGCACGGAAACGGTCCAGTTCCACGGTCGCGTTACCATTGTTACGCACCACCAGCTTGCCCTGGCGCTCATCTATATCAACCTTGAACTGGGTGTTCGTTGGGCGTACGTAGAACAGCGAACCGAATCCCGCCATGACCTGAACACCGGCTTCCAGGCTGTCCTTGTAGTCCTTGGCACCGTCGGCATTCACCTCAAAGCCATCACCAACCTCAGGCACCACGGGGTTGAAGCGCAGGCGGTAGTAACGCTCGCGGTCGCGCTCACCCCGGTACAGCAAACGCACCGACTGCATGCCAGAGGCCGGGATAATCAACCGAGCGGGGCTTACCACCAGTGAGCGGCTGGCACTGTCCTGGCCATCGAGGGACACTTCACGGAACTTGCCGTCTGGCCCACGCACCAGCTCCCAGACGCTGACCTTGACGAACGCCGTAGAGGTGCCGCCATTGTAGATACGCTTGACCTGAGTGGTCTTGGAGGCATCGAGATAATCGTTCAGGGCGCCGATGTTCAGGCGTGGCATCGCCTGGGCAGCCCAGGGTTGCAACAACAGCGCAGCGGCAATGATCAGTAGTTTTTTCATGGCATAAACCCTTGTTAATGGTATTTGGAAACAACCAACTAACCGGCATGCAATGATCCCTAACCGGCGAGGCAGATTCTTCCAAACAAACAGCCGCGGACATACCGGGCTATTCCGCTAGAGGTGTAGGACTATTCCTACCAAGAGCACTACCAAAGACACTGCCAAACCACACATTCCACGCTCAGCGCCCGGCGCCACATCACTCACAAGGGTGTTTCAAAGATCAGATTGACAAACCCCTGATAATGCCCGGGCGCATAGGGCCCGTCAGCGGCAGAGATCTGCACCGGCATGTACGCCTGCACGCTGCTGTCGGCGGCCGAAAGCACCTCTTGAGCGATCAGGTTCAGCTCTCTGCCGTTCACCTTCACAGTGAGCGGAATTGAATCCGAACCACTGGTAATCACCGGCTGCTGGACCAGCCTGGCCTGGATGCCCCCCGAAACGCTCTTGGCGATATAGCGCTTGGTCAATGGCTGCAGGCGCTGCTGCATCACGTTATAGCTCAGCGCCTGGCTGCGCTGGTCCCAACCGCCTTCAGCTTGAACATAAAACGACTGCGACGGAACCTGAACAATGACCTCAACCTGTTTCCGAATATCCACTGCCATTGCACTGCCCGCGACGAGCAATGCTAACGGGATAGCCAAGTACTTTTTCATAATAGGCTCACTAAAAAATTCACAGATACAGGCCCGGCAATGCCAACCCCAGGCCACTGCATAACCGGCCAACAACACACACTCAGCTTTTAAGCGCGTAGGGTTTAAGGGCCTCGCCTTCGCGCAGTTCGAACTGGTACGTGCGCCCGGCCTGCTTGGTGAACTCACGCACCTTCCCGGGCCGCACATGGTAGGTATACGGGGCAGTACACTGCTCGCCCTTGCTGTCACAGTCCTTGAACGACTCCAACACCACCGACGCCGTACCGTTGTTACGCACCCGGAACATACGCGGCTGGTCATCCAGCACCGTGGCATAGCGGACGTTACGCGGTGCCACCAGCAGTACCGTGCCAAAGCCCTTGAGCACACTGACGTCCGCCGCAAGGGTTTTCTGGTACTGGGCCGCCTCTTCTTTGCTCAGGGCAAACTCATCCTCGCCTTTGGGCAACACCGGCTTGAAGCGCAGGCGAAAGTAGCGCTCCACCGTCCGGTCACCGCGAAACAGCAGGCGTACGTTCTGCATACCCTGGGCCGGAATGATCAACCGCGAAGGCGTTGCCACCAGCGCCCGTTGCCCGCTGTCCTGGCCATCCAGCGGGGTTTCCTTGACCTTATCGTCGTGATCGAAATGCATCTCGGCCACCGACACGCTGACAAAGGCCGTTGAGCTGCCGATGTTGTTCAAGCGCTTTTGCATCGTGCTGCGCTCTGCGCCCAGGTAGTCATACAACGTGCCGACGTAAAGCTCAGGCATGGCCTGCGCCACACAGGCCTGGCCAAGCAGCAGCGCTGCCCACAACTGACGTTTGATCATTGCCATTACGCTCCTCTTGAGCCGCCTCACCTCGCACCCCAGGTGCTAGAGCAAGGCATCGAACACCACCGTGACATTCCCCCGGTAGGTGTCTCCCGGGTTTGCTACCATCGCTGCCGCTTCACCAGGGGCCGTCGCAAAATGTAGCGCCCCGGGCTGGTTGAACACCGGCGTCGCCGTCTCGACACGCAGCCGCTGCATGCGCCCGGTCGGGATCGGGTGGCGCTCTACCGCCTGGCCGTTATGGAGCTGAAGGCCCCCGGGCAGCGACATCTTTATATCCAACGCGGCAGTATGGTTATTGCGGGGATTTCGAATACCACATAAGCGGCCGACTTCGTACTCACATTCCATGAAAACAGACATCGGCCCGGTTTTGGTAATCCGGAATGGCAGGTCGCGCACCAACCTCTCGGGCGCAGGCCCGCCATTCAGCCAGCGCATCCAGCCACCTGGCGGCTCGAGGATCACCTTGTCGGAGTTGGCCGGGAACTGCAGTTCGAAGGCGTGTTGTACATCGAGTTCGAATTTGATTTTCAGGCTATTGGTATTGAGGTTTGTGACGTTATTACCGAGAGCAATTTCACCATTCTCGCCAACAGTGTAATTTACCTCACCCGTATAGAGACCAGCTGGCATCTCAAGTGGGTTAGGTGCGATCAAACGATAAGCAACAGAAAATGCCTGCACAGCCGTAACTGCTGGAAGCCCTGGATCTTCCGAATAAGAGCCAGTTGTACAACCGGTTGGAGCCGTAGGATTTAGAATACGCCACAAGTTAGTACCAGTGCTGTACCCAACAGCTGCCTGTAACTCATTACATCCGCCTTCAACATGCCGCCCCACATTAGGAATCCTTCCGGGGCCACTGATATTTCTTAACGTTGCGCTAAATGATGAAAACGCAAAATTTAATTGTCGCGAAGACCCATCCGGCGAAGACACTGCCACCGTCCTCTCTGCCGGAAACGCCACATAGTAACGATTTCTAAAGTCCGGATCCCAAGACACCGTGTCCTTTGTGTATCTAATGCCTAACTCAACTGACTTGCCCTCTTGAGTACTACAGGCAGGATAACTCGGCCAAATACCACAAAACCCACTAACAGGCGTCGTATTTTCAAACCGCATATTCGTCGAAGAAGGCCGGAACTGCGCCGTAATCGTCACCTCGGATGCCAACGCAGCCTCGGCGCCACCCAGCAGCGCCAGCGAAAGCGCCGCCAGGCGCATTGTTTTCATTGGTTTCATACCGACCTCTCCATCGTCGTTAGCGTCAAGGTTAGCCACGCTTGGCGATTTGCACGGTCTGAGCCGTATACAGGCGCATTAAAGGTGCTAGAGCAAGGCATCGAACACCACCGTGACATTCCCCCGGTAGGTGTCTCCCGGGTGTTGCACCATCGCTGCCGCTTCACCAGGGGCCGTCGCAAAATGTAGCGCCCCGGGCTGGTTGAACACCGGCGTCACCGTCTCGACACGCAGCGGCATCGTGCGCCCGGTCGGGATCGGGTGGCGCTCTACCGCCTGGCCGTTATGGAGCTGAAGCCCCCCGGGCAGCGACATTTTTATATCCAACGCAGCAATGTGATTATTGCGGGGGTTTCGAACACCACATAGGAGGCCGACTAGGTACTCACATTCCATGAAAACAGACATCGGCCCGGTTTTGGTAATCCGGAACGGCAGGTCGCGCACCAACTTCTCGGGCGCAGGCCCGCCATTCAGCCAGCGCATCCAGCCACCTGGCGGCTCGAGGATCACCTTGTCGGAGTTGGCCGGGAACTGCAGTTCGAAGGCGTGTTGTACATCGAGTTCGAATTTGATTTTCAGGCTATTGGTATTGAGGTTGGTGACGTTATTACCGAGTGCAATTTGACCATTCTCGCCAACACTGTAATTCACTTCGCCCGTGTAAAGACCTGCTGGCATTGCCAATGGGTTAGGTGCGATCAGTTTATAAGCAACCGAAAACTCTGAAATATCCGAAACAGCCCGAAGCCCCTCACCTTCGCCATGAGCACCCACGTGGCACCCAGTAGGACTTTCAGGACTATTAATACCCCACAGATTAACACCCCAACTCACACCATTACCTATAGCCCCCTGCAATGCCCTACATCCACCTTCGACATAAAACCCCCAATTCGCGGGAAATCCGAGGCCACTTCTTTTTACTAAATACGCACTGAACGAGGTGAATGAAAAGCTCAATTGAACCGGAGCCCCACCAGCCGCCGAAACGTCCACAAGCTGAGTTCCCGGAAACAGCGCATAAAATCTGTCTCTCTCAATCGGGGCCCATGACACCGTTTCTTTAGTGTAATTAATACCTAAATCAATAGATTTTCCATCATCCTCCTGACACGAAGCATAAGAAGGCCAACGATTACAAAACCCACTAATCGGCGTCGTATTTTTAAACCGCATATTCGTCGAAGAAGGCCGAAACTCCGCAGTAATCGTCACCTCAGATGCCATCGCAACCTCGGCGCCACCCAGCAGCGCCAGCGAAAGCGCCGCCAGGCGCATTGTTTTCATCGGTTTCATACCGACCTCTCCATCGTCGTTAGCGTCAAGGTTAGCCACGCTTGGCGCTTGGCGCCTTGGCCGGTTCTGCCGCTGCCAGCCGCTCAGGCGTGCAGGTCTGGTCGCCGACCAGCAACACATCGTGCTCACGCTCGTAGCGGTCTTTGTCCAGGCGCAGGAAGCACTGCTGGCCACCTTTGTGCCGCACTTCCAGCGTAGGCGTGGATTCGCTCATTTCCACAGAGAAGAACCCATCGGCCTCACTGACACTGCGGCTGGCATGGTTGATCACCATCGCGCCACGCAGCGGCTCGCCGCTCTTGTCGAGCAACCGGCCGATCACGGTCACGGTGCGCATGATCCGCACTTTCTGGTACGCCACACCGCCCTTGTTCAGGTGGTAGCTGGCCGAGGCCGGCTGGATTACCGCCGCAGGCGCCGCATCGCCGTTGAAGTCGAACTGCAGGTTGCCGGACTTGTACGCCGACACCGGGACCAGGTTGCGCCCCGGTTTAAGGGTGCTGGCCAAGCCCTGTTGGTCGTAGGCCTGCATTTCCAGGTCGGTGAAGTCGGACTCGACATCCACCACCATGGCCGACTGCATCAGGCCGGTGTCGCCGCTCATGGCCACTGAGCCGCCACCAATACCCACGGTGCTTTGCAGGTTCAGGCCGCCACTCAGTTCGTTGTTGAACGATGAGGTTTGCAGGTGGGCAGAACCGGACATGGCACGGCCCTGCAGCTCTGCACTGGAACCAACGCCCACGCCGAAGCTGTCGGCGTTGAGGGTACCGGTCACGCTGCGCAGCACGCCGTGGTCGAGTTGCTGCTGATAGCTGAGCGAGGCGTTGTGCTCGCGGCTGCCGTCACGGCCAGTGCGGCTGCCAAGGCTGCCATAGGCACGGCTGCCATCGCTGCCCAGGCTCATGGTCAGGCTGACATCGACGCCGCGGTTACGCGCCCCACCGCTGCTGGCACTGCCGGGGCGGTCGAACACCGAGAAACGCCAGGTCGCATCCGAACCCATGACCATGCCACGGCGCACCCAGGACAAGTCGACACCCACACCCGAGTTGGCACCCGTGCTGTGGTTAACCCGCAGGTTGGCGCTGTTCTTGTCGTCCAGGCGCTGCTGCAGGCTGAGCGAATTCTGTTGCGTTTCACGCACTTCACGCTTGGCACGGCTGTTCAGGCGGTCTACCGAGTTACCGGTGGTGGTCTCTATCCAGGAACGGCTGTGGCTGAGGACCACGCTGCCGCCTTTGTGGGCATAGATGCTTTGCAGGTCGTAGCCATTGCCCTGGTTTTCGGTGTGATGCAGGTTACCGTACAGCTTGACGTTGTCTTTGATGTCCCAATCCAGCGAGGTGCCGTACTGCATGGCGTCGTTGACGCGCTCGGTAGAAAGCCCCAGCACGGCACGCGGGTGCAGCAGGTAGTTGGCCATCACCCCGGCGCCCAGGCTTTTGGCCCGGTCATCCTGCCAATTGCTCAGCAGGTCCTGGCTTTGCCCCAGGTAGGCGTTGTAGCGCCAGCGCTGGTCCGGGTTCGACCAGTTGCGCGGCTTGTACACGAACTCTTCGCTACGCGAGGTGATCTCGCCATCTTCAATCAGGCGCACTTCCACTTCATAGATCCCCCCCGGCAGGCTGCGCGTGTCGAGGGTTTGCAGGCCTGGTTGCACGGCCTGGGTGTAGATCAACGAGCCATCACGGTACACCTCGACCGTCGCCGGGCGGTTGGGCGTGACGTAGATCGGGGTGGTGCTGGCCTGGCCGTCATTGATCACCAGGCTGTCGTTCGAGCCGAACATGAACCCTACGATGCCCTCCGGGCGACTGCCCAGGGTGTTCGGCTGACGGGTAAGCCCTTGAGCGCTCGGGGCAAAGTAGCCCAAACGGTAGAAGCGGTCATCGACCAGGCGGTCGGCGTGCAGGTCACTGACCCGGTAGCGTTGCATCTGGCCGCCGGTGCCCGAACTGCGGTCCACCTGGCCACGGGCCGTGGTGGTCCACTGCCCTACACTGCCTACACCTTCCAGGGTGTAAGTGCCATGCACGTCGCGCTCCCCGCCGGAAAGGTTCAACTGGTTGCGCAGCAGCACGCCGTGGCTGCCCTGCTCGGGCAAGGCATGAAAACGCGCCAGGCTGGCATCACGCTCGGCGGCCTGGGTCAGAATCGACAGCTGCGAGTTGGCCAGGCTGTAATGCAGGGCCAAGAGCCCATTGGCGCATTTTTTGGTGCAATCGCCCAACGGCTGCGGGTCGTTCAAGGTGGCCAACCACTGCTGCAACACCTGCGCCGAAACCTCCGACTCGTGGGTATCGGTGTACTCAAGCAGTTGAACCTTCTCGTCACGGGTGAGAATCAGCATGGCTTCTGCCATGAAACGGCCGTCGAGGTCGACCCGTACGGCCAGGGGTACATCAAAGAAATGATCACGAAACTCCGCCGGCAGGCCCTGGGCCTGGGTCAGCAGCGAGATTGCGCTCGAGGGCTGCTGGTTGGCCTGAGCCGTACCCAGCCCAATGCTCAATGCACCGGCAAGTGCAAGCGCTAACAAACTTTTGGCGTACGGAAAAGTTGTCATGATCATCTCTCGGGCAATAAGTCCCCGGCTCGCGCAAAAACAAGCGCGAACGATTAAAGATGGGGAGGTTTAAACGGGAAAGCGTAATAGCAGCCTGGGGGCACGAGGGGGAACACAATACCCCCAGGCATTCAAACTAGAGACGGTGTAGCGGTTACATCGGTGACATTAGCTCCCCGATGTAGGCACTGTAGGCAGCGGAGTTTCAAACGTCATGTTGACAGTGCCGCTGTAGCTACCTGGATCATATGGACCGGCCTGAGCAGCAACTTTGAACCCCACGATCGATTCTGTAGCGGCAGCAGCAGTCGGGATAACCACCTGGCTGGTAGTAGTCAGTCTGATGCCGTTAAACTCAACATCAAGGAGAATCGCGTCTGCGCCGCTGTTGATTTGCGGCACACCGTCGAGTTTGGCGCTAATGGCGCCCGAGGTGCTCTTGGCAACATAACGCTGCTGGACTGGCGTCAAAGTTTGCGTAACTGCGTTATAAGGCAATGCTTGAGGGGCAGTATCCCAACCCGTGTCGGCCTCAACATAGAATGCATCGGTTGGAATATTAGCAGTGATATCAACCGTCTTGCTTTTCGTATCAACAGCAAAGGCGCTGCCAGCAACGAGCATGGCGAAAGGAACAACCAGGAACTTCTTCATATGAACTCCACAGGGAATTTCGAGAAACAATGGGTTTGATGCAATCGACAGCCTTACATAAGCAAGTTTCTGTCTATGGCTTACAGCGCTATCTGTCAGACATTCATCACTGCTAACCAATGCGCACAGTATGGCGATTGCTTTACACGCAAGATGTAGGTACTAAGCTCAGAAAATGTAGGAATATTCTTACTAAAGCCCGCGATAAGCGCATAACCCGTGACTGCACCTTTGTAGGAGTAGGCCTTGCCTACGATAGGATCAGTGGGGTATCAGCACGCACGCAGCGCCTGCCACACTTGCTGGCAACACGGTCACTCTGTAGGAGCAAGGCTTGCCTACGATGGCTTTAGCGGGGTTTCAGTGAGTCCGCGGCGCTTGCATCGCGGGCAAGACCCGCTCCTACAGCTGGCGCGGGGCCTGTTGGAGCTGGCTTGCCTGCGATGGCGTCGGCGGGGTTTCAGTGAGTCCGTGGTGCCTGCATCGGGGGCAAGCGCGGTTTTTGTTGGAGCTGGCTTGCCTGCGATGGCGTCGGTGGGGTGTCAGTGAGTGCGCGGTGCCTGCATCGCGGGCAAGACCCGCTCCTACAGCTGGCGCGGGCTCTGTTGGAGCTGGCTTGCCTGCGATGGCCTCGGTGGGGTTTCAGTGAGTGCGCGGCGTTTGCATCGCGGGCAAGCCCGGCTCCTACAGGTTGCGCGAGCCGTGTTGGAGCTGGCTTGCCTGCGATGGCTTCGGTGGGGTTTCAGTGAGTCCGCGGCGTTTGCATCGCGGGCAAGCCCGGCTCCTAAAGGCTAGCGCGGGCTCTGTTGGAGCTGGCTTGCCTGCGATGGCTTCGGTGGGGGTTTCAGTGAGTGCGCGGCGTTTGCATCGCGGGCAAGACCCGCTCCTACAGCTGGCGCGGGGCCTGTTGGAGCTGGCTTGCCTGCGATGATTTCGGTGGGGTGCCAGCGAGTTCGCGGTGCCTGCATCGCGGGCAAGACCCGCTCCTACAGGATGCAGGCTTGCCTGCGATGGCGTCGGTGGGGTGCCAGTGAGTGCGCGGCGTTTGCATCGCGGGCAAGACCCGCTCCTACAGCTGGCGCGGGCTCTGTTGGAGCTGGCTTGCCTGCGATGGCGTCGGTGGGGTGCCAGTGAGTGCGCGGCGTTTGCATCGCGGGCAAGCCCGGCTCCTACAGGCTGGCGCGGGGCCTGTTGGAGCTGGCTTGCCTGCGATGGCGTCGGTGGGGTGTCAGTGAGTGCGTGGTGCCTGCATCGCGGGCAAGACCCGCTCCTACAGGTTGCGCGGGCTCTGTTGGAGCTGGCTTGCCTGCGATGGCGTCGGTGGGGTGTCAGTGAGTTCGTGGCGTTTGCATCGCGGGCAAGCCCGGCTCCTACAGGATGCTGGCTTGCCTGCGATGGCTTCGGTGGGGTGCCGTAGACCTAAACGAAAAAACCTGGGGTTCGCACTGCATCAAGTGCGAACCCCAGGTTTGGCAACAGCGCTATATGCTAAGCAATCAGCGCGAAACAAGCGGTGTTTCAAAGGTCATGTTGACCATGCCCGAGTAACTACCCGGCGCATAAGGGCCCGCCTGGGCAGAGATTTCGATCGGAATGAACACCTGGTTGCCCCTTTGACTCTCAGGCACCACAATCTTGGCGGTATTGTCCAGATCAACCCCATTGATGCTGACATTAAGGTTGATTGCATCGGCGCCACTATTCATCTGGGCCGGTCCTTCAAGTCGGGCCTCAATGGCCCCGGTGGTGCTCTTGGCAATCAGGCGCTGAACGACGGGCCTCAGCGTTTCGGTTACCACGTTGTAGCTCAACTCTTGCACCCGAGTATCCCAGCCGTTTTCAGCCACAACATAAAACGAAGCGGCCGGAATATGGGCAATGACTTCAACTTGCTTGCGAACGGGGTTACTGGCAAAAACGCTACCGGCAGCGAGCATGGCGAACGGGATGATCCAGTATTTCATGATATGCACCTTTGATAATGTACGAATTCAAGCGGTTAGTAAGGCTTAACAGAAACGCCAACCGGCGCCCCCTGTTCATGGCCTGCAGCGCTATCATTCAGATCGCAGTCGCTGCCAACCAATGCGCACATTATCGACATCCTTCTGCCTCGCTTATGTAGGCGCAGAGCTCGAGGGACGTAGGAATTTTCCTCAGGATTTTCAATTTCGCATCATTTGCCTACAAGTAATCTCTAATGTTCGAACAAAAAAAATGCCAGGCATTGGCCTGGCATTTTTTACGACTGATGCCTTAGAACGGCATTTTGAAGCCCGGCGGCAGTTGCATGCCGGCGGTCATGCTGCCCATTTTGTCCTGGCTGTTCTGCTCGACCTTGCGTACCGCGTCGTTGACGGCGGCGGCGATCAGGTCTTCGAGGACTTCCTTGTCTTCCTGCATCAGGCTGTCGTCGATGCTGATGCGCTTGACGTCGTGACGCCCGGTCATCACCACGCTGACCAGGCCTGCACCGGATTGACCGGTCACTTCAGCATTGGCAAGTTCTTCCTGCATCTTGGCCATTTTTTCCTGCATCTGCTGTGCCTGCTTCATCAGGCCGGCCATGCCACCTTTCATCATGGGGATCACCTCAAGTATCACATTACGGAATACGGCCAGGAGCACGCTCCAGGCCGCCAGTGTCATTCAGTTACTCGCTTTGGCCAACGAAAGCGTCCACAGGTTCAATAGTATCCTCACGCACCACGGCACCGAACTGCTGGATCATCTGCTGGATGAACGGATCAGCATGAATTGACGCTTCAGCATCACGCTGGCGCTCGGCACGGCGACGCGCAGCGGCCTGGGCCGGGGTTTCCTGCTGGGGCTGGATCAGTTCAATGACCAGGTTGATGCTGCGCCCCAGGTGCTGGTTCAGCGCGTCGTTAAGGCGACGTTGCTGGGTGGCGTTGAACAACGCGCCCTGCCCTGGGTCCAGATGCAGCAGCCAATTGTCGCCCTCAGCGGCCATCAGGGTGCAGTTGGCGGCGATATTGCCGGTCATGCCGGAAACCGGCAACGCAGGGAACATTTCCAACCATTGCAGCGCAAGCCCGGTGGCCGGCTGGGCGGCCGGCAAGACTACCGGTTCAGGCTCGGCAACGGCGGGCACCATTTCGCTGGCCAGCTCGTCCAGGTAGCTGTAGCCCATTGGGTCCAGCTCAGGTTCGTAGTAATCCTCGTCCAGCGGCGGCTCGTCGTCACGCTCCATGCCCGCCGGGCTGTAGCTGGCATCATCATGCGGTGGCGGCGCTTCCTGCACCGGCGCGGCTACTGAAACAACAGGCTGTGCCGCCTCGACCACGTCCGCTTCAGCGACTGGCTCTGGCTCTGGCTCTGGCTCTACAGCAGGCTGCGCCATGGGCGGGTCGTTCCACGGCAGATCGATCTCGGCCTCAGCCGGTGCCGACACAACGGGAGCGGGTTCTGCAACCGGCTCAGGCTCAGGCTCAGGCTCAGCCGGCAAGACCGGCACAGGGGCTGGTGACTCGACCACGGCCACGGGCGCCTGTACCGGCGGCATAGCGGTGGCCGCAGCCACTGCTACCGTGGAATCAGCTGTGGCCTGGCTGATCCCCACTGGCTTTAGCGTTGGCCTGGGTGCGTCCGGGGTATCGGCCGGACGGAAGGCCAGCATCCGCAACAGCACCATCTCGAAACCACTGCGCGGGTCGGGTGCCAGCGGCAGGTCACGGCGGCCAATCAGGCCCATCTGGTAGTAAAACTGCACATCTTCGGCAGGCAGTGCCTGCGCCAGTGCCAGCACGCGTTCGCGGTCACCCTGGCCGTTATCGACCGCCTCGGGCAAGGCCTGGGCAATGGCCACGCGGTGCAGCACATTGAGCATTTCAGCGAGCACACCGCTCCAGTCCGGGCCCTGTTCGGCCAATTGCCGAACCGCCTCGAGCAATGCCCGGGCATCGCCCTCAAGCAGTGCCTGGAGCACTCCGTAGACCTGGCCGTGGTCAAGGGTACCGAGCATCGCACGGACATCGGCGGCCAACACCTTGCCTTCACCAAAGGCGATGGCCTGGTCGGTCAGGCTCATGGCGTCGCGCATCGAACCGTCGGCAGCGCGACCAAGCAGCCACAGTGCATCATCTTCAAACGGTACGTTCTCGACACCCAGCACATGGCTCAGGTGTTCGACGACGCGCTCCGGGGTCATGTTTTTCAGCGAGAACTGCAGGCAGCGCGACAGGATCGTGGCCGGCAGTTTCTGCGGATCGGTGGTGGCGAGGATGAACTTGACGTAAGGCGGCGGCTCTTCCAGCGTCTTGAGCAAGGCGTTGAACGAGTGGCTGGAGAGCATGTGGACTTCGTCGATCAAGTAGACCTTGAAGCGCCCACGGCTAGGGGCGTACTGCACGTTGTCGAGCAGCTCGCGGGTGTCCTCGACCTTGGTCCGGCTGGCGGCGTCGATCTCGATCAGGTCGACAAAACGCCCTTCGTCGATCTCCCGGCAGACCGAACAGGTGCCGCACGGGGTCGAGGTGATGCCGGTTTCGCAGTTAACGCATTTGGCAATAATGCGCGCGATGGTGGTCTTGCCCACACCCCGGGTACCGGTAAACAGGTAGGCGTGGTGCAGGCGCTGGTTGTCCAGCGCGTTGATGAGGGCCTTGAGCACATGGGTCTGGCCGACCATTTCGCGGAACGAGCGCGGACGCCATTTACGTGCAAGAACCTGATAACTCATCGAAAACCGTCGCGATCCAGAAGCTGAAGAGGGCTAATGCTAGCGGAGCGGGGGCAAAATTGCATCCGGTGTCGTCTACGCTGTGCAAGAGGACAGGCAGCAGGCGGCTCAATCGTCGAAAAGCCGACCGCTCACACAGCAAAAGCGCTGTCTGAGAGAGGAAATATAAGGAGGGGGGACTTTCTAAATGGAGGCGACCCCACCAGCCACACCCCGGCACACGATGTTCCCGCTATGGCTGCTCCCTTCCGGGCCTGACCAGGTTGACGGGTAATCGTTGCGGGGGGACCGATGGGGCCACCACTACGCGGCTCATCAAGCGACGAGCCGCGCCATTGTACCGGTCTTGCGCCAAGTTACAACCTCTGCCTCAAGAAAAAACCAACGTTTCTCAAGGACTTGGCTTCATGCCTCGATGCCGTGGCTGGCGAGAAAGACGACAAAGGCGTCCTCATCCATCACCTGAAGGCCCAGTTCATTGGCCTTGGCCAGCTTGGAACCTGCGCCGGGGCCGGCGACCACGCAGTGGGTCTTGGCCGAGACCGAGCCGGCAACCTTGGCGCCCAGCCCTTCCAGCTTGACCTTCGCCACGTCGCGGCTCATGCGCTCCAGGGTACCGGTGAGCACCCAGGTCTGGCCGGCCAGCGGCAAGCCTTCGGCGACTTTTTTCTCACTGGCCCAGTGCATGCCGAACTCAGACAATTGCACCTCGATGGCAAGCGCCTGGGCTACGTTGTCCGGTACGGCGAAAAATTCACGCAAGCCCTGCTTGGCCTTTTCGTTAAGGCCTTTCATGACGCTCAGTTCGAGCCAGTCGCGGCTCAGCGCAATCACCTGCTCGAGGCTGCCGGCTTTTTCGGCCAGGTTCCTGGCGCCGGTCGCTGCAATGCCCGGGATGTTCAGTTTTTCGATGAGGCCTGCCAGGGTGGTGCTGGCAGCGAACTCGGCATGCACCTCGCCTTCATCCTGCAAGGCGATGCCGGCGCCGAGCAATTGGTTGATGACCGCCTGGTTGTGGGCGTCGCCAAAGAAACTGTGGATCTCATGGGCCACTTCCAGGCCGATATCCGGCAGGTAGGTCAGCACTTGAGGCAACGCCACCCTCACCCGCGCCAGCGAACCCAGGGAGCGCGCCAGCACCTTGGCGGTTTCTTCGCCGACATCGGGAATACCCAAGGCATAAATGAACCGCGCCAACGCGGGCTGTTTGCTCTGCGCGATGGCCGCCAGCAGGTTCTTGCTGGACAACTCGGCAAAGCCTTCCAGGTCGACGATCTGCTCGAAGGTCAGGCTGTAGAGATCGGCAGGCGAACGGATCAGGCCTTCGTCGACCAGTTGCTCGACGCTTTTCTCACCCAGCCCGTCGATGTCCATGGCTCGGCGCGAGACGTAATGGATGATCGCCTGCTTGACCTGGGCGGCACACGCCAGGCGCCCGACACAGCGGTAGACGGCGCCCTCGCTGACCGTCTCCTTGCCCTTGCTGCGCTTGACCAACTGGGTACGCTCGACGTGCGAACCACACACCGGGCAGGTGTGCGGAATGTGAACCGGGCGTGCATCTGCCGGGCGCCGTTCCAGCACCACCTGCATGACCTGAGGGATCACGTCGCCAGCACGGCGGATGATCACCGTGTCACCGATCCGCAAGCCCAGCCGGTCGACTTCGTCCATGTTGTGCAAGGTCGCGTTGGCTACCGTGACCCCGGCGACCTTCACCGGCTTCAGGCGCGCCACTGGCGTCACCGCGCCGGTACGGCCCACCTGAAATTCCACGTCGAGGACTTCGGTCAGCTCTTCCATGGCCGGGAACTTGTGGGCAATCGCCCAACGCGGCTCACGCGCGCGAAAACCCAACTCGCGCTGATAGGCCAAGCTGTTGACCTTGAACACCACGCCGTCGATTTCATAGGGCAGGTCATTGCGGCGACGGCCGATGTCGCGGTAGTAGTCCAGGCATTGCGCTACACCCACGGCCAGTTTCAGTTCGTGACTGATCGGCAAGCCCCAGGCCTTGAGTTGCTGCAAAATGCCGACATGGGTGTCGGCAATGTCTGCCGAGACCTGCCCCAGGCCATAGCAGCAGAACTCCAGCGGCCGGCTCGCGGTGACTTTCGAGTCGAGCTGACGCAGGCTGCCTGCGGCGGCGTTACGCGGGTTGGCGAAGGTTTTGCCGCCGTTTTCGATCTGGCTGGCGTTCAACCGATCGAAGCCCGCCTTGGACATGAACACTTCACCGCGCACCTCCAAAACGGCCGGCCACCCTGCCCCCTCTAGCTTGAGCGGAATGTTGCGCACGGTACGCACGTTGACACTGATGTCTTCGCCGGTGGTGCCATCGCCACGGGTTGCGCCTTGCACCAGCAGGCCATCGCGATAGAGCAGGCTGACCGCCAGGCCATCGAGCTTCGGCTCGCAGCTGTACTCCACGGCCGCGCCGTCCCCGAACAGGTCGCCCGCTGGCAGCTCCAGCCCTTCGACCACCCGTCGATCGAAGTCACGCAGGTCGCTTTCCTCGAAAGCGTTACCCAGGCTCAGCATGGGCACTTCATGGCGCACCTGGCTGAAGGCCGACAGCGCTGCGCCACCAACACGCTGGGTGGGCGAGTCGGCTGTCACCAGTTCGGGGTGTTCTGCTTCCAGGGCCTGCAGTTCGCGGAACAGGCGGTCATACTCGACATCCGGAATGCTCGGGGCATCCTGCTCGTAGTAGCGCCGGTTGTGCTGCTGGAGTTCGGCACGCAGTGCGAGGATTCGGGTTTCGACGGTCATGTTCGTGTTCTCTTGCCATGCAAAAGAGCAACCCTGGCTGCCCAGGCTGCTGACACACCCCCGCTTTTCAGCGGTTTTCTCACGGTAGGAGCAGGCTTGTCTGCGATGCAGGCGCCGCGAATTCACGGGCACCCCATCGATCGCTTCGCAGGCACGCCTGCTCCCACGAAGATCACACAGGGGGGCTGTCAGCAACCTGAGCAGCCGTGGCTGCTCTTTGAGTGTTTAGGGTGCTTGGGATCAACGCTTCTGGGTCAGCGCCCGACGCTCGAACTCGACGATGCGCTGGCGGTAGTGCTCGATGGTCTGCGCGGTCATGACGCTACGCTGGTCATCTTTGAGCTCACCATTGAGCTCGTGTGCCAGTTTGCGTGCAGCCGCCACCATCACGTCGAATGCCTGCTTCGGATGACGCGGGCCCGGCAGGCCCAGGAAGAAGCTCACTGCACGCGTGCTGAAGTGGTCGATGTCGTCCAGGTCAAATACACCTGGCTTGACTGCGTTGGCCATGGAGAACAGCACTTCGCCGTTACCGGCCATGCTTTCGTGACGGTGGAAAATGTCCATTTCGCCAAAACGCAAACCGCTTTCAAGAATGTTCTGCAGCAGCGCCGGGCCCTTGAAGCCGCCCTCGTCACGGGAAATCACGCTGATCACCAGCACTTCTTCTACCGGTGGCAACTCTTTGCCTGCATTGGCAGCGCCAAAGCCGGTGCTCTTGGTGCGCGTTTCGTCCGGGAAGTCATCGGACGCATCGGCGAACAGGTCCGGCTCACGCGGCTCAGCGGCCAGGTTCAGGTCGCCCTGTTGCGGCTCGCTGTTACGCTTGTTGCGCTTGGAAGACTTCGGCTTGCTCTCACGTTCACGTTCACGCTCACGCAGCGGCGCACTCATGGATGGCAGGTCCTGCTCATCCAGCTCCGGCTCCTTGTGATTGTCCAGCACACGGGAAGGCCCCAGCACATCAGGGCTGCTCTCCTCGTCAGGCAGGTTGGAGAAACTGCGATCCAGACGGAATTTCAGCTTACCCTTGCCACCACGCATACGACGCCAGCCGTCAAAAAGAATACCGGCGATGACAATAATGCCGATGACGATCAGCCACTCGCGCAGACCGATTTCCATGTAATCCCGTGCCTCTGTAAAAAATGCTGATAAATAAAGGGCTTAAAGCCCTTTAAAACGTGGCGCCAACTCTATGTTCTGACAGGCGTTTTGCCCACGCGTAATAAAAATTGCCATTAAGCTAGCACGACCAAAGATAACTTTACACCGTCTGTCGCAACTGACAGGTCCATTAAGCGCAGGTTCACGCCTTATGACACCCGATCAGGCGTCGACCATGGCCATCGCCTCCTCCACATCAACCGCCACCAGGCGCGAGCAACCGGGCTCGTGCATGGTCACCCCCATCAATTGATCGGCCATTTCCATGGCGATCTTGTTGTGGGTGATATAGATGAATTGCACGGTCTGGCTCATTTCTTTTACCAGCCGGGCATAACGCCCCACGTTGGCATCGTCCAGTGGTGCATCGACTTCGTCGAGCATACAGAACGGTGCCGGGTTCAACTTGAAGATCGCGAACACCAACGCCAGGGCAGTCAACGCCTTCTCCCCACCGGACAACAGGTGGATGGTGCTGTTTTTCTTCCCAGGCGGGCGCGCCATGATCGTCACCCCTGTATCGAGTAAATCTTCGCCCGTCAGTTCCAGGTAAGCGCTGCCGCCACCGAAAACTTTTGGGAAAAGTGCCTGTAAACCGGCATTTATCTGATCAAAGGTATCCTTGAAGCGATTACGGGTTTCCTTGTCGATCTTGCGAATGACGTTTTCCAGCGTCTCCAGCGCCTCGACCAGGTCGTCGTTCTGCGCGTCCAGGTAGCGCTTGCGCTCGGACTGCTGCTGGTACTCATCGATGGCCGCCAGGTTGATGGCGCCCAGGCGCTGGATGCGCCCGTCGATACGCTCCAGTTCAAGCGCCGCTTCCTGCTCGCTGGCCTGTTCGGTCAGGGTTTCGAGCACGCCGTGCAGGTCATAGCCATCGGTGTGCAGTTGTTCCTGCAAGGCCTTGCGCTGAACACTCAGCCCTTGCCATTCCATACGGTGCTGCTCAAGCTGGCCGCGCAGCAGCTGGGACTGCTGCTCCGCCTGGCTGCGACGTTTTTCGGCCTCGCGCAACTCGCGGTCGGCTTCGTCCATGTGCAGGCGCGCCTGACGCATTTCGTCATCGACGCTCATGCGTTTTTCCAGCAGCTCTTCGAGCTTGAGCCGGAGCTCTTCCAGCGGCGCCTCGCCCTCCTCCAGGTTCAGCGTCAACTGCTCACGCTTTTCCGTCAGCCGCTCGGACTGCAACTCAAGGCGCTCAAGCGCCTGACGCGTGGAGTCGTGCTGGGCACGGAGCGAGCCCAAACGCACTGCCAACTGGTGGGCGTGGTCCTTGTGCTGCCGCGCCTCCTGACGCACCCGGTCAAGCCGCTCGCGCAGGTTGTCGCGCTGGGCCAGCAACAGCTCACGCTGCTCAGTGTCCTGCGCCATGAGGTCAAGCGCTTCCTGCAGTTGCAAGCGCGATTCACCGAGGCTTTCGTGCTCGATGGCACGCTGCTCAAGCAGCTCGCTCAATTCCTCGTCAAGACGGCGACGGCGCAGCGCCAACTGCTCGGCACGCGCCTTGCCCGCCGACAACTGTGCCTTGAGCTCGCCCTGCTGGCGCGCTTCGTCCTGCGCCCGGCGACGGATCTGCTCGCGGCCGTCCTCCAGGCTGCGCTGTTGCTCGCGCAGCGTGAGCAGCTGCTCGTCCAGAAGCTCCAGTTCGGCCTGCAAGGCTTCGTGCTCAAGGCGCAGTTGCTCAAGCTCCTGCCCTCGGGCGAGCACCCCGCCCTCGGCATCACTGGCACGCGACACCCGCAAGAAGTGCCGCCCGACCCAATAACCGTCACGGCTGACCAGGCTCTGCCCTTCGGCCAGTTGGCCACGCAGCGCCAACGCCGCATCGAGATCTTCCACCGGGCGTACCTGCCCCAGCCACGGGGCCAGGTCGACACGGCCTTGAACCTTGTCGAGCAAACTGCCCGGCTGGCTCGTCGCAGTGCCGCGTACATCGAGCAGGCGCAATGCGCCTTGATCGAAGCTGGCCAGGTCCAGGCCGGTGAACGCATCGACCAGCACGGCCTGCAGGTCAGCGCCCAGCACGGTCTCGACCGCCAGTTCCCAGCCCGGCTCGACGCGCAAGCCCTCGGCCAGTCGCGGACGCTGCGCCAGGCCCTGCGCCTGCAACCAGCGAGCGGTGCCGCTGCCAGGGTCCAGCGCGGCCTGCTGCAAGGCTTCCAGCGAGGCCAGACGACCACCCAGGCGCTGCAACTCGCCCTGGGTTTGCTGCTGAGCGCTGCCAACCTGCTGCAACTGCTCGCGCAGCACCTCAAGCCGCTCGACGGCCTGCTGCTCTTCCAGTTGCAGGTCTTCAAGGAGCAGTTCACTGCTGGCCAATTGCTCGCCCAGCTCCAGTATCGCCGCGTCTTCAGGGTCGGCACTGAGCTGGTCACGCTCCTCGCCCAGTTTGCGCTGACGCTCGGCCAGACGCTCCAGGCTGTGCTCCAGTTGCTGAATGCGCGACTGCTGCACTTCGGCCTGACGGCGCGGCTCGGCCGAACGGGTATTGAAGCTGTCCCATTGCTCCTGCCAGCCATGCATGGTGCCTTCGGCTTCTTCCAGCGTCGCGGCAGACTCTTCGGCAGCCGCCAGGGTCATTTCCTGCTCGGGCTCGAGCATTTCCAGCTCTTCAGCCAGGGTTGCCAGCAACGTGCGGTCATGCCCCAGGTGCGACTCGGTTTCCTGACGCGAACGCTCGGCCTCCTTGAGGTCATCCTGCAATTGGCGCAAGCGCTGCTGGCCATGCTGGATGCTTTGCTCGACCCGGGCGATATCACCGCCCACCGAATAGAAGCGCCCCTGAACCAGGTTGAACCGTTCAGACAGCTCATGGTGACCGTCACGCAGGCGCTCGATGCTGGCATCGGCATTGCGCTGTTCCGCGACCAATGCCTCGAAGGCCACTTCCTGATCGCCGATGATCGCTTCACGCTGGCCCACCTGATCGTTCAGTGCGCGCCAGCGCAGTGCCGCCAGTTGCGCCTTGAGCTGGCGCTCCTCGGCCTTGTATTCCTTGTACTTCTCGGCAGCCTGGGCCTGGCGGTGCAAGCGCTCAAGCTGGCGCTCAAGCTCTTCGCGCAGGTCGGTCAGGCGCTCGAGGTTTTCATGGGTGCGGCGAATGCGGTTCTCGGTTTCGCGGCGGCGCTCCTTGTACTTGGAGATACCGGCGGCTTCTTCGATGAAGTTGCGCAGCTCTTCGGGCTTGGCTTCGATCAGCTTGGAGATCATGCCCTGTTCGATGATCGAGTAGCTGCGTGGCCCCAGGCCAGTGCCGAGAAAGATATCGGTAATGTCACGGCGCCGACATTTGGTGCCATTGAGGAAATAGGTGTTCTGGGCGTCTCGGGTGACCTTGCGGCGAATGGAGATCTCCGCATAGGCGGCGTACTCGCCGACCAAGGTGTTGTCGCTGTTGTCGAAGACCAGCTCGATACTCGCCTGGCTGACCGGCTTGCGGCTGGTCGAACCATTGAAGATGACATCGGTCATCGACTCGCCGCGCAGGTTCTTGGCCGAGCTTTCGCCCATCACCCAACGCACCGCGTCGATGATGTTGGACTTGCCACAGCCATTGGGCCCGACAACGGCCGCCATGTTACTGGGGAAGTTGACGGTGGTCGGGTCGACGAAGGACTTGAACCCGGCCAGGCGAATGCACTTGAGGCGCATGCTCAGGCAGGTACCAGCGCCGTCAGCACAAGGTCGCAACTGCGCTGACAATACTCGACCAGCACACTGCGGATGCGCGGCAGGTCACGTGCAACCACGGCCTCGAGCAATTGCGCGAACAGCACCAGGAAGTCATCCATTTCGGCCTTGCGCTGATCCAGCGCCAGGTAATACGTGCGACTCATGGCCGGCTGCAGGTTTTCGACGGTTTCCTGCAGGTAAGGGTTGTTGGCAAACGGATAGGCCGCGCGCATTACCGCGAAGCTGTCTTCAACGAATGCCTTGATGTCCTTGCGCTCGCAGGCAGCGCGCAAACGCTGCTGAATGACCAGAAACGGAGCAAGCTCGGTGTCGCTGCGCAGGTGCGTGGCAACGGCATTGCCCAACAGGATGTACAGCTCGCTCATCAGCGTGCAGAGGCTGCGTACATTGTGCTCGTTTAGCTCGGTAACGTGCGCGCCGCGACGCGGCAGGATCGTGACCAGATGCCGGCGTTCGAGAATCAGCAGCGCCTCACGCACGGAGCCGCGGCTGACATTCAGCGCCTGGGTGACCTTCAGCTCCTGGATACGCTCGGCGGGTTTGAGCTCGCCGCGAATGATCCGCTCGGCCAGGTAATGGGCAATTTGCTCGGAGAGGCTGTCCGGCGCCTTGAACGTCATGGTTTTCCTTCAAACTCTTTGAACGGTGCACAAGGGCGGGATTGTAGCGCACTTGCCCCCCACTCGCGCAGGGCCTCTCGGCCCGTTCTATGCTTAAAAAGTCAGGTGTAGAGCGTACCAGGCGCCATTTCGATCATTTTCCTGACCCACAAGTCAGAAAGATGTTGACCGAAAAGTCAGGCCTGCTTAGAGTCAGCACAACCCCGCTCAACAACAATAATTCGCTTGTGAGGCCTTCCGTGATCCAGTTTCTCTTTAATCAGGAGCTGCGCAGTGAGCACGCCCTGGACCCCAATCTGACAGTGCTTGAATACCTGCGTGAACACCTGGGCAAACCCGGCACCAAGGAAGGCTGCGCCAGCGGCGACTGCGGCGCTTGCACTGTCGTGGTCGCTGAGCGCCATACGGATCAGGACGGCCTCGAACGCCTGCGCTATCGCAGCCTGAATGCGTGCCTGACCTTTGTGTCGGCGCTGCATGGCAAACAACTGATCAGTGTTGAAGGGCTCAAACACCAAGGGCAGTTGCACAGCGTTCAACAGGCAATGGTCGACTGCCACGGTTCACAGTGCGGCTTCTGCACGCCCGGCGTGGTGATGTCGCTGTTCGCCCTGCAGAAGAACAGCGACGCCCCGGACCTGCACAAGGCCCAGGAGGCGCTGGCCGGCAACCTCTGCCGCTGCACCGGTTATCGGCCGATTCTGGCAGCCGCGGAACAGGCCTGCTGCCAGCCGCCAGCCGACCCGTTCGATGCCGCCGAGGCGCAAACCATCGCCCGGCTCAAGGCGATTGCGCCCAAAGAAACCGGCGAGCTCAACAGCGGCGATAAACGCTGCCTGGTTCCACTGACCGTGGCCGACTTGGCCGAGCTCTATGGCTCGCACGCGGAAGCGCGCCTTCTGGCCGGTGGTACCGACCTGGCACTTGAGGTAACCCAGTTCCACAAGACCCTGCCAGTGATGATCTACGTCGGTAACGTCGCCGAGATGAAGCGCATCGAGCACGTCGACGAGCGCATCGAGATTGGTGCCGCCACGCCATTGACCGACTGCTATGGCGCGCTGAGCGCCGAGTACCCCGACTTTGGCGAGCTGCTGCACCGCTTCGCCTCGCTGCAAATCCGCAACCAGGGCACCTTGGGCGGCAACATTGGCAACGCATCACCGATTGGCGACGCCCCGCCCCTGCTGATCGCCCTGGGCGCCCAGATCGTCCTGCGCAAAGGCGACAGCCAGCGCACCCTGGCCCTGGAAGACTACTTCATCGATTACCGCATCACCGCCCGCCAGGAGAGCGAGTTCATCGAGAAGATCATCGTGCCGAAGGCTTCGCCCGGCTGGGCGTTCCGCGCCTACAAGTTGTCCAAGCGCCTGGACGACGATATCTCGGCGGTCTGCGCGGCAATCAACCTGCGCATCGAAGGCGGCGTCATCCACGAGGCACGCATCGCCTTCGGCGGCATGGCGGCCATCCCGAAACGCGCCCAGGCCTGTGAAACGCTGCTGACAGGCAAGCCCTGGAGCCAGGCACTGATTGAACAGGCCTGCCAGGCCTTGAGCGAAGACTTCACGCCGCTGTCGGATTTTCGCGCGAGCAAGGAGTACCGCTTGCTCAGTGCGCAGAACCTGCTGCGCAAATACTTCATCGAACTGCAAACACCGCACATCGAGACTCGGGTGACCGCTTATGTCTAACCATCCTCACGTCGCCAAGAGCCAGGCAGAGCTGGCCGACCTGTTCAGCCAGGACATGACCAGCGGTGTAGGCCGCAGCGTCAAGCATGACAGCGCCGACAAGCATGTGTCCGGCGAAGCGGTGTATATCGATGACCGCCTGGAGTTCCCGAATCAGTTGCACGTGTATGCCCGGTTGTCCGACCGTGCCCATGCGCGCATTGTCAGTATCGACACCGCGCCCTGCTACGCCTTCGAGGGCGTGCGCATTGCCATTACTCACGAAGACATACCGGGCTTGAAAGACATCGGCCCGCTGCTGCCGGGCGACCCCTTGCTGGCCATCGACACCGTGCAGTTCGTCGGCCAGCCGGTGGTGGCTGTGGCCGCACGCGACCTCGACACCGCGCGCCGCGCCGCGCTGGCAGCGATCATCACCTACGAAGACCTGGAGCCGGTGCTCGATGTGGTCGAAGCGCTGCGCAAAAAGCACTTTGTCCTCGACAGCCACACCCACCGGCGCGGGGACTCGGCCAGCGCATTGCGCGATGCACCCCATCGCTTGCAGGGCACCCTGCATATCGGCGGCCAGGAGCATTTCTACCTGGAAACCCAGATCTCTTCGGTGATGCCTACCGAAGACGGCGGCATGATCGTCTACTGCTCGACCCAGAACCCCACCGAGGTGCAGAAACTGGTCGCCGAAGTGCTCGATGTACCGATGAACAAGGTGGTGGTCGACATGCGCCGGATGGGCGGTGGCTTTGGCGGCAAGGAAACCCAGGCGGCGAGCCCGGCCTGCCTGTGCGCGGTGATCGCGCACCTGACCGGCCAGCCGACCAAGATGCGCCTGCCTCGCATGGAAGACATGGTCATGACCGGCAAGCGTCACCCCTTCTATGTCGAATACGATGTCGGTTTCGATGACCGCGGTCGCCTGCAGGGCATCAATTTCGAGCTGGCCGGTAACTGCGGCTGCTCGCCCGACCTGTCGGCGTCCATCGTCGACCGCGCCATGTTCCACGCCGACAACGCCTATTACCTGGGCGACGCCACGATCAACGGCCACCGCTGCAAGACCAACACCGCCTCAAACACCGCCTACCGGGGCTTCGGCGGCCCACAGGGGATGGTCGCCATCGAGGAAGTGATGGACCGTATTGCCCGCCATCTGGTGCTCGACCCACTGGCGGTGCGCAAGGCCAACTATTACGGCAAGACCGAGCGCAACGTCACCCATTACCACCAGACCGTCGAGCACAACATGCTCGAAGAAATCACCGCAGAGCTGGAAGCCAGCAGCGACTACGCCGAGCGCCGCGAGTCGATTCGCCGCTACAACGCCAACAGCCCGATACTGAAGAAAGGCCTGGCCCTGACACCGGTAAAATTCGGTATTTCCTTTACCGCCAGCTTCCTTAACCAGGCCGGTGCGCTGATACACCTCTATACCGACGGCAGCATCCACCTGAACCACGGCGGCACCGAGATGGGCCAGGGCCTCAACACCAAGGTTGCCCAAGTGGTGGCCGAAGTATTCCAGGTCGATATCTCGCGTATCCAGATCACCGCGACCAACACCGACAAGGTGCCCAACACTTCGCCGACTGCGGCGTCCAGCGGCGCCGACCTGAACGGCAAGGCTGCGCAGAACGCGGCTGAAACCCTGAAGCAACGCCTGGTCGAATTTGCCGCGCGGCAGTACAAGGTCAGCGCGGAAGACGTCGTGTTTCACAATGGCCATGTGCGTGTGCGCGATGAGATCCTGTCCTTTGACACCTTGGTGCAGCAGGCCTACTTCGCTCAGGTTTCACTGTCGAGCACCGGCTTCTACAAGACCCCGAAAATCTACTACGACCGCAGCCAGGCCCGTGGCCGCCCCTTTTACTACTACGCCTTTGGCGCGGCCTGCGCCGAGGTGATCGTCGACACCCTGACCGGCGAGTACAAGGTACTGCGCACCGACATCCTGCATGACGTCGGCGCGTCACTGAACCCGGCCATCGACATCGGTCAGGTGGAAGGCGGTTTCGTCCAGGGCATGGGCTGGCTGACCACCGAAGAGCTGGTGTGGAACGCCAAGGGCAAACTGATGACCAGCGGCCCGGCCAGCTACAAGATTCCGGCCGTGGCCGACATGCCGATCGACCTGCGGGTGCGCCTGGTCGAGAACCGCAAGAACCCGGAGGACACGGTGTTCCACTCCAAGGCCGTAGGCGAGCCGCCGTTCATGCTCGGTATCGCCGTCTGGTGTGCCATCAAGGATGCCGTGGCCAGCCTGGCCGATTACCGTGAGCAACCGCTGATCGACGCCCCGGCCACACCGGAGCGCGTGCTCTGGGGCTGCGAGCAAATGCGCAAGGCGATGGCGGCGCACCCGCGCACCGAAGCCGAGACAGCAGCACCATGACCGCCCTATCGCCCGCACAGCCTTACGGTCACCCAGGAGGTCACTGAACATGCACACCTGGATCAACGCCCTCGCCGACCTGCAGGCACGCGGTGAACCCTGCGTACTGGTCACCATCATCGAGGAGCGCGGCTCGACCCCGCGCAACGCCGGTTCCAAGATGGTGGTCAGTGCCGAGCAATTGTTCGACACCATCGGTGGCGGCCACCTGGAATACAAAGCCCTGCACATCGCCCGGCAGATGCTCGCCGAGGGGCGCCAGGCGCCCCATCTGGAGCGTTTCAGCCTCGGCGCCAGCCTCGGCCAATGCTGTGGCGGCGCCACGGTGTTGCTGTTCGAACCGATGGGCCGGGTTCAGGCGCAGATCGCGGTATTTGGTGCAGGCCACGTCGGTCGGGCGCTGGTACCCTTGCTGGCCGCCTTGCCGTGCCGGGTTCGTTGGATCGACTCACGCGAGCAGGAGTTCCCCGAGGCGATCCCTGCGGGGGTCAGCAAAATCGTCAGTGAAGACCCGGTCGATGAAGTCGACGACCTGCCGGTCGGCAGTTACTGCATCGTCATGACCCACAATCATCAACTGGACCTGGAGCTGACGGCGGCCATCCTTAAACGCAATGACTTCACCTGGTTCGGGCTGATTGGCTCGAAAACCAAACGGGCCAAGTTCGAGCACCGCCTGCATGAACGTGGCTTCACCCCGGAACGGTTGCAGCGGATGCGCTGCCCGATGGGGATTGCCGAGGTGAAGGGCAAGCTGCCGATCGAGATCGCCGTGTCCATCGCCGCCGAAATCATTGCCACCTACAACGCCAGCTTTGGCCAGCACGACGCTGCCGCCAATGCCTGTCTCTTGATCAGATCTGGCCGCCTAGGCCGGCCGCGATCGCCGGCGCGCCCCCCAGGCTTTACACTTTATGCTTCCGGCTCGTATGTTGTGTGGAATTGTGAGCGGATAACAATTTCACACAGGAAACAGCTATGACCATGATTACGCCAAGCTTGCAGGTAGCTTGCAGTGGGCTTACATGGCGATAGCTAGACTGGGCGGTTTTATGGACAGCAAGCGAACCGGAATTGCCAGCTGGGGCGCCCTCTGGTAAGGTTGGGAAGCCCTGCAAAGTAAACTGGATGGCTTTCTTGCCGCCAAGGATCTGATGGCGCTCTAGATTTAAGAAGGAGATATACATATGAGTAAAGGAGAAGAACTTTTCACTGGAGTTGTCCCAATTCTTGTTGAATTAGATGGTGATGTTAATGGGCACAAATTTTCTGTCAGTGGAGAGGGTGAAGGTGATGCAACATACGGAAAACTTACCCTTAAATTTATTTGCACTACTGGAAAACTACCTGTTCCATGGCCAACACTTGTCACTACTTTCGCGTATGGTCTTCAATGCTTTGCGAGATACCCAGATCATATGAAACAGCATGACTTTTTCAAGAGTGCCATGCCCGAAGGTTATGTACAGGAAAGAACTATATTTTTCAAAGATGACGGGAACTACAAGACACGTGCTGAAGTCAAGTTTGAAGGTGATACCCTTGTTAATAGAATCGAGTTAAAAGGTATTGATTTTAAAGAAGATGGAAACATTCTTGGACACAAATTGGAATACAACTATAACTCACACAATGTATACATCATGGCAGACAAACAAAAGAATGGAATCAAAGTTAACTTCAAAATTAGACACAACATTGAAGATGGAAGCGTTCAACTAGCAGACCATTATCAACAAAATACTCCAATTGGCGATGGCCCTGTCCTTTTACCAGACAACCATTACCTGTCCACACAATCTGCCCTTTCGAAAGATCCCAACGAAAAGAGAGACCACATGGTCCTTCTTGAGTTTGTAACAGCTGCTGGGATTACACATGGCATGGATGAACTATACAAATAATGAGAATTCACTGGCCGTCGTTTTACAACGTCGTGACTGGGAAAACCCTGGCGTTACCCAACTTAATCGCCTTGCAGCACATCCCCCTTTCGCCAGCTGGCGTAATAGCGAAGAGGCCCGCACCGATCGCCCTTCCCAACAGTTGCGCAGCCTGAATGGCGAATGTCTGTCGACGGTACCCCCCCATGTCAGCCGTTAAGTGTTCCTGTGTCACTCAAAATTGCTTTGAGAGGCTCTAAGGGCTTCTCAGTGCGTTACATCCCTGGCTTGTTGTCCACAACCGTTAAACCTTAAAAGCTTTAAAAGCCTTATATATTCTTTTTTTTCTTATAAAACTTAAAACCTTAGAGGCTATTTAAGTTGCTGATTTATATTAATTTTATTGTTCAAACATGAGAGCTTAGTACGTGAAACATGAGAGCTTAGTACGTTAGCCATGAGAGCTTAGTACGTTAGCCATGAGGGTTTAGTTCGTTAAACATGAGAGCTTAGTACGTTAAACATGAGAGCTTAGTACGTGAAACATGAGAGCTTAGTACGTACTATCAACAGGTTGAACTGCTGATCTTCAGATCCTCTACGCCGGACGCATCGTGGCCGGGGTTCGAAATCGATGAGCTCGGGGGGGGGGGGGAAAGCCACGTTGTGTCTCAAAATCTCTGATGTTACATTGCACAAGATAAAAATATATCATCATGAACAATAAAACTGTCTGCTTACATAAACAGTAATACAAGGGGTGTTATGAGCCATATTCAACGGGAAACGTCTTGCTCGAGGCCGCGATTAAATTCCAACATGGATGCTGATTTATATGGGTATAAATGGGCTCGCGATAATGTCGGGCAATCAGGTGCGACAATCTATCGATTGTATGGGAAGCCCGATGCGCCAGAGTTGTTTCTGAAACATGGCAAAGGTAGCGTTGCCAATGATGTTACAGATGAGATGGTCAGACTAAACTGGCTGACGGAATTTATGCCTCTTCCGACCATCAAGCATTTTATCCGTACTCCTGATGATGCATGGTTACTCACCACTGCGATCCCCGGGAAAACAGCATTCCAGGTATTAGAAGAATATCCTGATTCAGGTGAAAATATTGTTGATGCGCTGGCAGTGTTCCTGCGCCGGTTGCATTCGATTCCTGTTTGTAATTGTCCTTTTAACAGCGATCGCGTATTTCGTCTCGCTCAGGCGCAATCACGAATGAATAACGGTTTGGTTGATGCGAGTGATTTTGATGACGAGCGTAATGGCTGGCCTGTTGAACAAGTCTGGAAAGAAATGCATAAGCTTTTGCCATTCTCACCGGATTCAGTCGTCACTCATGGTGATTTCTCACTTGATAACCTTATTTTTGACGAGGGGAAATTAATAGGTTGTATTGATGTTGGACGAGTCGGAATCGCAGACCGATACCAGGATCTTGCCATCCTATGGAACTGCCTCGGTGAGTTTTCTCCTTCATTACAGAAACGGCTTTTTCAAAAATATGGTATTGATAATCCTGATATGAATAAATTGCAGTTTCATTTGATGCTCGATGAGTTTTTCTAATCAGAATTGGTTAATTGGTTGTAACACTGGCAGAGCATTACGCTGACTTGACGGGACGGCGGCTTTGTTGAATAAATCGAACTTTTGCTGAGTTGAAGGATCAGATCACGCATCTTCCCGACAACGCAGACCGTTCCGTGGCAAAGCAAAAGTTCAAAATCACCAACTGGTCCACCTACAACAAAGCTCTCATCAACCGTGGCTCCCTCACTTTCTGGCTGGATGATGGGGCGATTCAGGCCTGGTATGAGTCAGCAACACCTTCTTCACGAGGCAGACCTCAGCGCCCCCCCCCCCCCGAGCTCTTAATTAATTTAAATCTAGACTAGTGCGGCCGCACTTGTGTATAAGAGTCAGCGCCAATGCTGGCCCCATTGCCCAACTGCTGCCGCCCTCGCGGCGCAGCCAAGCCCATTGACGAGAGCCTCATGAGCGCAAAACCCAACGCCTACCGTGCCGCCATCCTGCACAGCCTCGACGACCCCGCCGAAGTCGGCGTAGACGCGTCCTACCAGTACTTTGAAGACGGCCTGCTGGTGGTCGAAGCTGGCAAGATCAGCGCCATTGGCCACGCCAGTGAATTGCTACCTACACTGCCGGCCGACCTGAACGTGGTGCACTACGAGAATGCCCTGATCACCCCGGGCTTTATCGACACCCATATCCATTTCCCGCAGACCGGCATGATCGGCTCCTACGGCGAGCAGCTACTGGACTGGCTCAATACCTACACCTTCCCCTGCGAACGGCAGTTCGCCGACAAGGCCCATGCCGAGCAGGTCGCGAAGCGTTTCATCAAGGAACTGCTGCGTAACGGCACCACCACGGCGCTGGTGTTCGGCAGCGTCCACCCCGAATCGGTGGACGCCTTCTTCGAAGAGGCGCAGCGCCTGGACCTGCGAATGATCGCCGGCAAGGTGATGATGGACCGCAATGCACCGGATTACCTCACCGACACCGCCGAGTCCAGCTACCTGGACAGCAAGGCCCTGATCGAGCGCTGGCACGGCAAGGGTCGCCTGCACTATGCGGTTACCCCGCGCTTCGCCCCGACCAGCACGCCAGAACAACTGGCTTTGGCCGGGCAACTGCTGGGCGAGTATCCCGACCTGTACCTGCACACCCACCTGAGCGAAAACCTCAAGGAAATCGAATGGGTCAAAGCACTGTTCCCGGAGCGCAAGGGCTACCTGGATGTCTACGATCACTTCCAGTTGCTGGGCGAGCGCTCCGTCTTTGCCCATGGCGTGCACCTGTGCGACGACGAATGCAAGCGCCTGGCGGAAACCGGCTCCGCCGTGGCCTTCTGCCCGACCTCCAACCTGTTTCTCGGCAGTGGCTTGTTCAACTTGCCGCAAGCCGAGCAGCACAAGGTGAAGGTTGGCCTGGGCACTGACGTGGGCGCCGGCACCAGTTTCTCGCTGCTCAACACCCTCAACGAAGCCTACAAGGTCATGCAGCTTCAGGGCGCACGGCTCAACCCGTTCAAATCGTTGTACCTGGCCACCCTGGGCGGCGCCAGGGCCCTGTGCCTGGAGGAGCGCATAGGCAACCTCACGCCGGGCCGTGATGCCGACTTCGTGGTGCTCGACTACAACGCGACACCGCTGCTGTCCTACCGCCTGCAGCAGTCGAACAGCATCGAGGAGACACTGTTCGTGCTGATGACCCTGGGCGACGATCGCACCGTCCGCGAAACCTTTGCGGCCGGTCGCAGCGTGCATCAACGCTGAGCCGCTAAGGCTCGCGCGCCAGGCCGCGATACAGTGCGCCGCCGATCACTGCACCGATCAGCGGCGCCACCCAGAACAGCCAGAGCTGCTGGAGTGCCCAACCGCCGACGAACAATGCCGGCCCGGTACTGCGTGCCGGGTTGACCGAGGTGTTGGTGATGGGAATCGAGATCAGGTGAATCAGCGTCAGTGCCAGGCCAATGGCGATGGGCGCAAAACCCGCCGGTGCCCGTGAGTCGGTCGCGCCCATGATGATCAGGATAAACATGGCGGTCATCACCACTTCACTGGCAAAACCGGCAGCCAGCGAGTAGCCGGCAGGCGAATGTTCGCCATAGCCGTTCGAAGCCAGGCCCGATGCCACATCAAACCCGGCCTTTCCACTGGCAATGTAGTAGATCAGCGCGGCCGCAATGACAGCACCAATCACCTGAGCAATGATGTAGGGCAGCAGTTCCTTGGCCGGAAATCGCCCACCCACAACCAGCCCGACCGATACGGCGGGGTTCAAGTGACAGCCAGAAATGTGACCGATAGCGAAGGCCATGGTCAGCACCGTGAGCCCGAAGGCCATGGCGACACCGACCAGACCGATACCGCTGGGAAGAGACGCAGCAAGCACAGCACTGCCACACCCACCCAAAACCAGCCAGAACGTCCCGACCAGTTCAGCGCCCATGCGTTTGCTCAGGGGCATCGACATAGATCAATCCTCAAGTAGTTGCACGCGTAAAGCGCAAGCCCAACTGCTTGATGAAGGTTTGCGGTGAAGTTCAGTTGAGAATCTAGCAGAGGATGGCGTGAGCGCCAGTAATCACAGGCGTGCTGAAATCACTGGCGCCCACCCTGGCAGACGCATCAGCCTTTGGTCGAGGCCGCGCTGCCACGTTTCTTGGTCTGCAGCAGGTGCGAGAACACCGCATGCAGGTCATCGGACGCGCTGTCCTCATCGAGGTTGAGCTTGCTGTCGATATGGTCCATGTGGTGCATCATCAGGTTGACCGCAAGCGTCGCATCACGGGCTTCGATGGCGTCGATCAACTGCATGTGCTCGTCATAGGAGCAGTGCGAGCGGTTGCCGCTTTCATACTGGGCAATGATCAGCGAGGTCTGCGACACCAGGCTGCGCTGAAAGCTGATCAGCGGGGCATTGCCAGCAGCCTCGGCCAGCTTGAGGTGAAACTCGCCAGACAGGCGAATACCGGCGCCGCGGTCGCCCCGGGAAAAGCTGTCGCGCTCATCGCGCACCATTTGCCGCAGTTCGTTCAACTGCTCGACGGTAGCGTGTTGAACCGCAAGCTCGGTGATCGCCCGCTCGACCAGACGCCGGGAAAAGAACACCTGGCGGGCTTCTTCTACCGTGGGGCTGGCAACCACGGCACCCCGGTTGGGCCGCAGCAGCACCACGCTTTCATGGGCCAGACGCGACAGCGCGCGGCGAATGATGGTGCGGCTGACACCGAAAATCTCGCCCAGGGCTTCCTCGCTCAACTTGGTACCCGGCGCCAGACGCTGCTCGAGGATAGCCTCGAAAATATGTGCGTAAACGATGTCGTCCTGGGTGCCGCTGCGGCCGGCCTTGCCAACACGCGCGGGTTTCTTGAGGGGTTGCAGCTGTTCGTTCATGGATTCTCGGGCAGATAACCGGCAATTGGATCCGAACTGTAATACCGCACAGTAGGTCGTTGGCAAGCCGTGAATAGAAAATTTAAGGGAATCGGTACTGCCACATTGTACACAGCCAGCAGCAATTCTGCAGGTAGCGATAGCCTTTATAGCTGTATTGCCAAATAATATGCACACACCACATAAAACATTATTTGATTTATTTGTATACAAAAGCATAATCGCAGCGTGCAACTTCCTGACTTCAAGGTCAATAAAGCAGTCCGGTCGCCTGCCACCCTACCCTCTCACAGAGCCCCCCAGTGCGTGCGCAGGCCTGGCTCTGCAAAACAAGAAAAGACTTGAGGAGTACATGCTGTGGAAAGCCGCAAATCCGAAGCCCCTACGCTGGATCTTGCCCCACCGCTCGAAACGAGCTGGCTGGAGCGGATTTTCAAACTCAAGCTGCATGGCACCACCGTCAAGACCGAGCTGATTGCCGGCATGACCACCTTCATCACCATGGCGTACATCATTTTCGTCAACCCGAACATCATGGCCGATGCTGGGATCAACCATGGTGCGGCGTTCGTTGCCACCTGCATCGCCGCCGCCCTGGGCTGCCTGTTGATGGGCCTGTACGCCAACTGGCCGGTCGGCCTGGCACCGGGCATGGGCCTCAATGCATTCTTTACCTACACGGTCGTCGGCACCATGGGTTACACCTGGGAAGCGGCCCTGGGGGCGGTGTTCGTTTCCGGCGTGCTGTTCATGCTGCTGACCTTGTCACGCGTGCGCGAGTGGCTGCTCAACAGTATCCCGGTCAGCCTGCGCCACGCCATGGGTGCCGGGGTCGGGCTGTTTCTCGGGTTGATCGGCCTGAAAACCGCCGGCATTGTCGTCGACAGCCCTGCCACCCTGATCAAGCTCGGCTCGCTGCACGAACCCGCACCCCTGCTGGCCGCAGTGTGCTTCCTGATGATCGCGATACTCAGCTATCGACGGGTGTTCGGCGCCATCCTGATCAGCATCATCACTGTCACGCTGGCCGGCTGGGGCCTGGGGCTGGTCGAATACGGCGGCGTCTTCTCGTTGCCTCCCAGCCTCGCCCCCACCTGGATGGCCATGGATGTGGCCGGGGTGTTCAACGTCAGCATGATCAGCGTGGTCCTGGCGTTTCTGTTCGTGCACATGTTCGACACCGCCGGCACCCTGATGGGCGTCGCGCAGCGCGCCAACCTGGTGAACGCCGAGGGCCGCATCGAAAACCTTTCCCGCGCACTGAAAGCCGACAGCGCCTCCAGCGTCTTCGGCGCGGTGGTGGGTGTGCCACCGGTGACCAGCTACGTGGAGAGCGCGGCCGGGGTGGCCGCAGGCGGGCGCACCGGCCTGACGGCCGTGGTCGTTGGCCTGCTGTTCATCACGGCCATGTTCTTCGCCCCTCTGGCGGGCATGATCCCGGCCTATGCCACCGCTGGTGCCCTGATCTACGTGGCCATGCTGATGATGGGCAGCATGGCCCACATCAACTGGGATGAAGCCACCGACAGCATCCCGGCGATCGTAACCGCAATCATGATGCCCCTGACCTTTTCGGTTGCCGATGGCATTGCCTTGGGCTTCATCACCTATGTCGCCCTCAAGGCCGGCACCGGGCGATACAGGGAAATCTCGGCGAGCCTGTGGGTGCTGTGCGCCATTTTCATCGCCAAGTTCATGTTTTTGTAACGGTTGTACCGCAGTAAAAACGGCCTCGCCTTCGGGTGAGGCCTTCGCACATAAGGAGAAAATAAATGAGTGTGGAAACCTGGCTGTTGTTCTGTGGCGCGGCACTGATCGTCATTGCGATCCCCGGCCCGTTGTCCTTGCTGATGATCAGCAACAGCCTGAACTATGGCCTGCGTCGCTCCTACCCTGCGTTTCTCGGCGGTGTCATTGCGTCGATCTGCCTGCTCAGCGCCTCGGCACTGGGGCTGGGGGCGCTGTTGATGGCTTCGGAGCAGCTGTTCAGCGTCTTGAAGATTGTCGGTGGCCTTTACCTGTTTTACCTCGCCTGGCAAAGCTGGCAGCAATCGCGCCAACCCTCGCAGGGCGCCAATGTGCCTGAGGCCATGCCGACGCCAGGCTTTCGCGGCCTGTTCCTGCGCGCCTTTGCGCTGGGCGCGAGTAACCCGAAAGACATCCTGTTCTTCGCCGCCTTCCTGCCGCAGTTTCTCAGTGCAGAGCAGCCATTGCTCAGTCAATTGCTGGTCTTGATCGCCACCTGGACGGTGCTCGACCTGGGGTGCAAGCTGGCCTACGGCCTGGGTGCGCAAGGTGCCGCCCGCTACCTGCGCTCCGGCAAGGGGCAGAGTGGATTCAACCGGATCAGCGCCGGGCTATTCGGGGGCGCGGGCGTCGCCGCACTGCTGAGCCGCTAAACCACTGCCTGCCCCGCTGCCGCCTGGCGGCAACGGGGCAGAACCTCAGGCGAACTGCGGCCTGATAAAGACCAGCCCTTCATCCCTGCCAGAAGCACTGACGCGCTTGCCCGCCATCAGCACGACCAGCTCTTTCGCCGCCCGGGCCTGGCGCAACGCCTGGCGCGTCTCGGCATCCATCGACGTCATCAGTCGTTTCAGCGTGCTGGACGAGAGCGGGTACACATGCGACGCGTGCGTTGGCCTGACGATCACCAGGTAGAGCCGGTCTGAGCCGTTGCAACGCACCAGCAGTTGCCCCGGCCCGAAGGCCTGGTCACTGAAGACCTGGCCCACAGTGTAATAGTTTGCCGTCAGCACATCCCGGACAACCGCATGCAGCGGGGCCCGTGCAAACTGTTCCTCTGAAACCACAAACTCCACCGCGGTAAACCGGGCCGTTTCACTGTGCAAACTGAACCCTGCCCCTGCTGCCACCTCCGGACGACCGCGCAGCCACCCGAACGGGTCGACGACGGATGCGCCATTTTTAGTCAGCGGGTTATCCAGCACACCCAACAACAGGTCCAGCTTGAGGACGCCGGCAGCGGTCAGCTTGCCGTTTATGCTGGCCGACTCCATCAGGCGCCGAGAGAACTGCTTGGTGCTCTGATCGGTCAATTGCGGGAAACGGCGCTTGATGGTGTACATCATGTGATCAACGCGAAGCCCTGAACCGAGCGACCAGACGCCATTGACGCGCTGCATCCGATGATAACGCGGCAGAACGCCGTCCAGGCTCGGAGGCGGCTTGAGTACCGCACAGTCGGCCACGAGCTCAACCCCGTCGTCGAGCACCTCGTAGTACGCATTATCCACCTGGATCACACGCCGCGCTGTGTTTTGAGCGCTCACGAAAATGCCCGAGTTGCTGGCAGTTTCAATCAGCGGGCCATCAACCGGGGTACTCCAACTGCGCCAGTCGAACATCTGTTGAACCCTGGAAACCCCGTGAAGGGGTGCAATGACGGGTACTGTCGCGCCTGTCGCTGGCGGCAGATGCTCGATGCTCCAGAATGGCAAGTAGCCTCGGCTTTCGAAGTGCAACGCAAGCGCCCACTCCTTTGCGGCTCGCTCGCCCTCGGTGAAATTGAAACGACGCAGGAACGCCTCGGCGGCTGCCTGCGATTGCCCGGGCTCCGCGCGCTGAATCATCTTCCAGGCCGGGTCCGGTGTGCGACCTGGCAGGAACTGCAAGGCCCACTCAGGAAAGCGTTTGTGCTGAACAAACTGATCGGCCAGCAAACGTGCCAGGTCGGGATCATCGGCCGGCAGGCTGAAACGCCGCAAGACCTGCACGGCCTCATCAAGGGTAAAGCGACGGAAAACCTCCAGGATCGCCTCCAGCGTCCATTGCGATGGCAGCCCGAGCTGGTTTGCAAGCACTTGCACGTCTTCGCGCGTCACCGTCTGCAAACCTTGCTGGATAACTTCAGCCGGAGTTTGCGGTGCACCGCCGCGCAACCCCACGTCAAACGACACTTCCCAGTGTCCCAAGATATTGCGCCGCACCGCAGGACCGTAGCCACGGCGTCGCGTTTCGACGATGCGCCAGGGTTCAAGGGCCACGCCACCCTTGTACTGGACCTGATAGTAGCGGCCCCGCGTATCGGTAATGTAGTAGTGCGGGAAGCCGTCCGCGCCAACCTCTCCCTCATACACGCCGTTAAAATCGCCATCGGTGCGCAAGGTCAGGTCTTTAGGCCGCTGCTTGAGCGCAAACGAGCGATCAATGACCCTGTTCGACAACGGCGGCGCAACACCGTGCAGCGCATCGTTACCCGCCAAGGCGATCCGCGTGGTGCTGACGTCAGAGGCATGAGGCAGCATTTTCCAGAGCTTGCCCAGCCCCTTGAACCCGTGCTTCATGTCGCCCAAGGCCCCCAAGGTATTGAAGGCCGACGACAGTGCGTGCTGCACAGCCTTGGCGCGATCACCATCGGCCAGTGCCTTGATCGCCGAGGCCGACTCCTTGAGGGCAAAAAACGCACCCACCGCAAAGCTGGCCGGTGGAAATGGCAGTGTGACTGCCGTGGCAACCAACTCGACCCCAGTCCAGGTAATACGGCTGATCATGTCGGCCCGACCGAGCTCCAGGTCCGCCACATCGGTCATCTTGCGTTCGATTCGCTGGTCGTGGAAGGCCTTCTGCAGGCTCATGATTGGCGCACTCGACAGCACCGGCCCCGCAGCAGCACCACGCCTGACGGCGTGCAGCCTATAGGACATCCAGCGACCCAGCTTGTGGCGCATGCGGTCCTTGTAATAATCCCCCATGCCGGCATGGGCCAGGGACGCCTCGAATGACTGGAACTCACGGAATGCCAGGCCATCCGGCGCATCGGGGGTGTACAACAAGGCGGGCTGACCGGTGTTCTCCGGCGCCAGCATGACGTAGTTGCCTTCGACGGTTTCCACCGTCCCCAAGTGCTCGTTCATCCACGACAGATGGCCAAGGTACGCCAGCCAGGGGTACTCAGCGGTATTGAATACCGCCTCAAGATTGAAGTTCAGCAGATGCACCGGATGCGCCAGGCGTGTCGGCGCATCCTCGCGCTGAAAAGAACTCAACGTTTGACTCAACCAGGCGTACTGCTCGCCAGTGATCTGCCCCATCAGCTTGCTGCGCAGGGCTGCAACCGACATCTGCAACTGTGTCAGCGTGACACTGGCCTGTCGGCGGGTGGCATAGCCCTCGTGCTCAGGGTTTAGCAGCGTATCGCGCAGCACTTGAATGTAGCGGTCCGCCACCCATTGGCCGCGAATAGCGCCCGAGACGTTCTCCGGCCGCAGGGGCGAGAGGTCAACACCTTCCGGGCCTTCAAACGTCGCAGAAGTGTCCAGCGTGGCTTGCGTCAGGCTGATCGAGTCGTCATAGCCATTGCGCAACAAGTGGGTGAACGTAGCCCGCTCCCGGGGCGAGGTGATAATGATCGTGTCCGGGTCGACCGTGCCCGCGGGTGTACCCAGCAGCTGATTGATTTTTTCCGTGGCCTGGGCTTTGACGAAGCTTTCAAAATCCGGAACCTGCAGCAAGGACTGCTCGGTAAACCGTTGCGAGGCAGCGGCGACCTGCGTCTCCAGTGCATGCAACTGCTGCCGCTCAGCCAGCGGCGCATCCCGGTACCAGGCCGGCGTGTGAGCGTCAAAGCGCGCCTGGGTGAGCTCGACATCTAGCGCGACCAAGCGTTGCAAGGCAGTCGGATAGTCGACCTGAGGCGAGAGCGTAAGAAAATCGGCCTCGGCAGCCGGCTTCTGCGCCAGGGCACTCAACACGTTGTCCAAGGCGTTACGAGCGGCTTGCGGAACGCGTGCCAACAGGTAGTCGCGCAGTGCCGGCACAGCGGTCCAACCGACAATTTCGTGCAACAAGCGGCGCTCATCCAGCACCTTCAGCCACGGCTCGCGGCCAGGCACATCTGGGGCATAAAGCAACAGGCCGGCAGCTTCGCCATCGGCCTGGGTCAAGCAAAAGACCATGACATCCGCCAACTCGGCGCCGTTGATCTTTAACAGGTAAGCCGTCGCACGAAGCGCCGTCTGCTCGACAAACGGTGTGTGCAACACCCCGACTGCCTGAACCTGATCCTCGGCCAGGATGCCTTGAAAACCCGCAGCGCAGAGCGAGGCCTGTAGCCGTAGCGACATCACGACCTGCATGCGCTGGAGAACACCTGGCGTGATCGCTTCACGCCACTGTTGAGAAAATGTGCTCCTCAGTTGCAGCGGGGCAAGCACTGGGGCAAGCGTTGCAGGGGTCAACCCTTCGAACACCTGCTCAACCGGCAGGCCTTGATACTGCAAGGTGCTGCCCGTGATGAAATCAGAGGCCTGGGCTTCATCCCCAGGATGCAGCCCGTACAGGGCCAGGCTGCTCAACGATGCCTGCTCGGTATAGACCTCACGGGTTACCGGCAAACGACGCTCGGTGGTGACCCACAGTTGATCGGGGTCCAGGTCAACGCCCAGCGCTTCGCGCAGGCGCAACGCCACCGTGACACGGGCAAATTGCTCTGGCGACTCGGCCTTGCCCAGCGCCTGACACAGATCCTCCTGAGCATCTTGATAGGCCTGCAATTTGTCGACGTAGCGCTGCCGCTCTTCGGTACTGCACAGTTTCATCCAATACGGTAACTGCCGGTACGCCTCATAGGCCGCGTGCTCTGCGTGCCACACCACGGCCATGCCGGGTGGGCCGTTGACGATGATCCGCTGGGTAGCCGCTGCCAGCCCTTCGAACAGCACCTGATACGACGCGAAGGTCGTGCGACGGGTTTGCAGAATGTCGATGATATCTGCCTGCTGACACTTCAGTTGGGCCTGTACAACGTCAGTCAGCAGGTGGCCGACGATCTCCCGGCACTGCCATTCGATACGACGCTGGCCGTCCAGTGCGCGTTGATGGCTCAAGCTCAGCAAGCCCGACCATTGTTCACGGCGCGGCAAGAGTGCATCGAACAGTTCGCCCAATGAGCCATGGCTGGAAAGCCCGTCACCCGGCAGGTACAGCAGCGTCGGAACAGCGTCCGCCTGCGATGCATCGGCCACCGGTTGCCTGCGAAGAATGAATGCACCGGCCAGGTGCGCGGCCTCTGCCCCCTCGAACAACAGGCTAAGGCTGTAGGCAAACAAAGCCCTGCGGCTGTCCGCCGGGGTCGACAGCGCGCTGCTCAACAACGCCTGCTCGTCTTTACTCAAGCGCCGTGCCGCGTCGAGGTGCAACGCCTGCGACAGGGCATCAGCCAGTTGCTGGTCGCGTGAGGTGTGCTCCGCTGTCGCGGCGTTCCAGTAGGCAGTGACTGCATCCCGATACAGATAACCCAGCTTGAGCGTCAACGTGTCGATGGCCCCCTCCAGCCCGCGCGTGCCGGCCATGCGCGTTCCGGGTTGATCATCCTCGCGACCATCGGCGTAAATCCCTGACAAGCCCTCGTCATACACCGTTGCGGCACCCACCAGACGCTCGCGCATTACCTGCTCGAGGGTCTTGTTCGTCTGCAAGGTGCAGTGCTCCGGGTTATCCGTGAGCGAAAAGGTTTTTACCCAGGTGTTGCGCGGATCCAGTTCAAGCTGCGGGTATTGACGCTTGAGCTCATCATCAAAGGCCGTTGCGAGCAGCGGCACAATGTCCGGCAGCGCGTTGCCCTGTTGTGTCCAGAGCGCCGCAGCCTTTTCCAACGCTGCCAACGCCTCAGTGTTGCTGAGCAAGTGAGGAGGAATTGCTACATCCATGGTCTGTGTCCCTGCTATCGAATGGCGCCTGCACACCCTGCGCAAGCGACCCAGCCGACATTTCAAAACAGCCGCTCAAACCATGTGAGATAAATAATGCTTTTCCTTCAGGCAAAAAAAAGCCCGCAGTGTGAGCGGGCAAGGACCTACGAAGATTCTGTTGGCTGACCTGCTAGCTTCCGCGGTAGGTCGAGTAGCTGTAAGGCGAAATCAGCAATGGAACGTGGTAATGATCCTGCTCGGCACTGATGCCAAAACGCAGAACGACCACATCGAGGAACGCAGGCTCTGGCAACTTCACGCCGCGTGCACGGTAGTAGTCACCGGCACTGAACTGCAGCTGGTAGACACCGCTGCGGTAATCGTCACCCTGCAGCAACGGTGCGTCGCAACGACCATCGCTGTTGGTCAGGGCAGTGGTCACCAGCTCTAGCTGCTGGCCTTCGACGCGGTAGAGCTCGACCTTGATCGAGCTGCCAGGGCAGCCATGCGCGGCGTCCAGTACATGCGTGGTCAAACGTCCCATAAGGTTGCTCGCCTCTTCTTGATCTGTGGGCAAAAAATACCCGTATCGCACCGCATGCAAGCACGGCAGCGTACGGCTGTTGGATTATTAAGACATTTTTATTGAAAATTGTACACAATAATTCCGACTTCTTTGTTAGCTTAGCCGCCTCGCCCAGCAAACAGGCCATCAGTCGCAAACCCAAGCAGAACAATGACGAGCACGTCATTATCTGACCATTCCGGCAGATTTATTGCAGGGGCATGGGGTGGCGGGCCAGGAAAGAAATGCGAAAAAACAGGCTTACAAACTGACAATAAAGTTGTATACAATCACTCCATCAGCGTGGTCGATACACCACACAGGCCACTCTACCCCCGTTTTCACGTACAAGAAGGAAGACTGCAGTGAGCGCTGATTATCCTCGCGACCTGATCGGTTACGGCAATACTCCACCCCATCCGCGCTGGCCGGGGAACGCCCGCATCGCTTTGTCTTTCGTGCTCAATTACGAAGAAGGTGGCGAACGCAACATCCTCCACGGTGATAAAGAGTCGGAAGCATTTCTGTCTGAAATGGTTGCCGCCCAGCCGCTGCAGGGCGCACGCAACATGAGCATGGAATCGCTCTACGAGTACGGCAGCCGCGCAGGCGTCTGGCGCCTGCTCAAACTGTTCAAGGACACTGGCATTCCGCTGACCGTGTTTGCCGTGGCCATGGCCGCCCAGCGCCACCCGGACGTGATCCGTGCCATGGTTGAAGCCGGCCATGAGATCTGCAGTCACGGCTACCGCTGGATCGACTACCAGTACATGGACGAGGCCCAGGAGCGCGAGCACATGCTCGAAGCGATCCGCATCCTCACCGAACTGACCGGCGAGCGCCCATTGGGCTGGTACACCGGCCGCACCGGGCCAAACACCCGCCGCCTGGTGATGGAGGAAGGTGGCTTCCTCTATGACAGCGACACCTATGACGACGACCTGCCCTATTGGGAACCCAACAACCCGACCGGCAAGCCACACCTGGTGATCCCCTACACCCTGGACACCAATGACATGCGCTTCACCCAGGTTCAGGGTTTCAACTGCGGCGAGCAGTTCTTCCAGTACCTCAAGGACGCGTTCGACGTGCTGTATGCCGAAGGTGCCGAGGCACCGAAGATGCTCTCCATCGGCCTGCACTGCCGCCTGGTCGGCCGCCCTGCCCGGTTGGCAGCCCTCAAGCGCTTTGTCGAATACGCACAAAGCCATGAGCAGGTCTGGTTTGCCCGGCGCGTGGACATCGCCCGCCACTGGCATGCCACCCACCCTTTCAACGCCGAGAACGCATAATGACCGACTTCAAGACGCTGAAGCCTTCGACCCTCGACCGCACCGCGTTCGTCGAAGCTTTCGCCGATATCTACGAACATTCGCCATGGGTTGCCGAGAAGGCATTCGACCTGGGCCAGCGCCAGGAGCTGGACCAGATCGAAAATCTGCACCAACGCATGAGCGATATCCTGTTGAGCGCCGACCCTGCCAGCCAGCTGGCACTGGTCAACGCTCACCCGGACCTGGCCGGCAAAGCGGCCGTCCAGGGCCAACTGACCGAAGCCAGTACTCACGAACAGGCTGGCGCCGGTATTCACCAATGCACGGCCGAAGAGTTCCAACGCTTCACCGAGCTGAACGACGCCTACAAAGCCAAGTTCAAGTTTCCCTTCATCATGGCGGTAAAAGGCAGCAACCGGCATCAGATCCTCGCCGCGTTCGAAACGCGCATCCATAACTCGGTCGAGGCCGAGTTCAAGGAAGCGCTGGCGCAGATCAACCTGATCGCCCTGTTCCGATTACTGCAGCTTTAGTGAGCGTGGCCCGAGTGCGCTCATGAACGCAGCGCGTACCCAGGGCCTTGCAAACATCCCCAGCCACCCATTCAAGGCAGACAAGAAAAAATGAAAGCATACGCCGTACCCTTCGAGAAATTCGTCAACCTGGCCGACGCGCGCCTGGGCACCAAGATCGTTTCGGTCACCGATGAGTGGTTCGCCGCTGCCGAGCGCCTGTTCCAGCCGACACCGGCCGTGTGGAAGGAGGGTGTGTTCGACGACAACGGCAAGTGGATGGACGGCTGGGAAACGCGCCGCAAGCGTTTCGAAGGCTTCGACAGCGCGGTGATCCGCCTGGGCGTTCCCGGCACCATCAAGGGCGTCGACATCGACACCTCGTTCTTCACCGGCAACTTCCCACCTTCGGCGTCCCTGGAAGGCTGCTTCGTCGCTGAAGGCGACCCGACCGAACAATCCCAGTGGGTTGAAGTGCTGTCGGCCGTCGAGCTGCAAGGCAACAGCCACCACTACCACGAAATCAACAACGACCAGGCCTTCAGCCACCTGCGCTTCAACATCTACCCGGACGGCGGTGTTGCCCGTCTGCGTGTGTACGGCGTGCCATTCCGTGACTGGTCGGCAGTAGGCGACAACGAGCAAGTCGACCTGGCAGCAGCGTTGAACGGTGGCCGTGCCCTGGCCTGCTCCGACGAACACTTCGGCCGCATGAGCAACATCCTCAACCCGGGCCGTGGCATCAACATGGGCGACGGCTGGGAAACCGCGCGCCGCCGCACCCCAGGCAATGACTGGGTCATCGTTGCCCTGGGCCATGCCGGCGTGGTCGAGCAGGTTGTCGTCGACACCCTGCACTTCAAAGGCAACTACCCCGACAGCTGCTCGATCCAGGGCGCATTCGTCAAGGGCGGTACCGACAGCCAGATCGAAACCCAGAGCCTGTTCTGGCGCGAACTGCTGCCAAGCCAGAAGCTGCAGATGCACGCCGAGCACAGCTTCCAGGAGCAGATCAATGACCTGGGGCCGATCACCCACATCCGGATCAACGTGTTCCCGGATGGCGGTATCAGCCGTCTGCGCGTACTGGGCAAAGTCGCGAAGTAAGCGCTGCCCCTGATCACCCACAACGCCGGCTCCCGAGAGCCGGCGTTGTGGGCAAGAGCGACAGCCCCAACAACATAGAATTAGAGACAGATCCGCATGCGCACTTTAGTGATTGAGCCCTTGACCAAAGAAGCCTTCGCCCCCTTCGGTGACGTGATCGAAACCGACGGCAGCGACCACTTCATGATCAACAACGGCTCGACCATGCGCTTCCATCGTCTGGCCACGGTAGAAACCGCGCAGCCCGACGACAAGGCGATCATCAGCATCTTCCGCGCCGACGCGCTGGAAATGCCCCTGACCGTCCGCATGCTGGAGCGCCATCCGCTGGGCAGCCAAGCGTTCATTCCGCTGCTCGGCAATCCCTTTCTGATCGTGGTCGCGCCTCTTGGCGATGCACCTGTATCGGGCTTGGTCCGTGCCTTTGCCAGTAATGGCAGGCAGGGCATTAATTACCATCGCGGCGTCTGGCACCACCCGGTGCTGACGATCGAAAAGCGGGATGACTTCCTGGTGGTTGATCGCAGTGGTTCCGGCAACAACTGCGACGAACATTTCTTCAATGAGGATGAGCTGCTGATCCTCAACCCCCACCAATAAGAGAAGACTGATCATCGGAAATCGGTGATCGGAAAGAGGTACATACTGTGGAAGCACATCTGTTCGAGTGGCTAAACCTGAGCGTGCGCTGGGTTCACATGATCACCGGTATCGCCTGGATCGGTGCATCGTTCTACTTCGTCTGGCTGGAAAACAACCTGAACCGCGCCAACCCGCGCGAGGGCCTGTCGGGTGACCTTTGGGCCATCCACGGCGGTGGTATCTACCACCTGGAAAAATACAAGCTGGCTCCACCGAAAATGCCGGAGAACCTGCACTGGTTCAAATGGGAAGCGTATTTCACCTGGCTGTCGGGCGTGGCCCTGCTGTGCGTGGTGTTCTACTCCAACCCGACCCTGTACCTGCTGGCACCGGGCAGCGGCCTGAGTGGCGCAGAAGGCGTGGCCATTGGTGTCGGCTCGTTGATCGCCAGCTGGTTCATCTACGACTTCCTCTGCGACTCGCCACTGGGCAAACGCCCTGCCCTGCTGGGCCTGGTGCTGTTCGTGCTGGTTATCGCGGCCTGCTTCGGCTTCAGCCAGGTGTTCAGCGGCCGTGGTGCGTACCTGCACACCGGTGCGATCATCGGCACCATCATGGTCGGTAACGTGTTCCGCATCATCATGCCGGCCCAGCGTGCGCTGGTCGCGGCCATCGAGCAGAACCGCACCCCCGATCCAGTGCTGCCGGCCAAGGGTCTGTTGCGCTCGCGTCACAACAACTACTTCACCCTGCCGGTGCTGTTCATCATGATCAGCAACCACTTCCCGAGCACCTACGGCAGCCAGTACAACTGGTTGATCCTGGCGGGTATCGCGGTGGCTGCGGTGTTGGTACGTCACTACTTCAACACCCGTCACGACAGCAACAAGTTCGCCTGGACCCTGCCTGTCGGCGCCCTGGCAATGATCTGCCTGGCCTATGTCACCGGCCCTTCGCCGATGCCGAAAGCGCCTGAGCAGGCTGCAGCGAAAATCGAGTACCAACCGCTGCCGGAAACCGCACTGGGCGGCAAGACTGCTGCTGAGAAAGCCGCCGAGCCGGCGCCAGCCAAAGTCGAGGAAGCGGCCAAGCCTGCCACTGCCTCGGTAGAAACCTCGAACTTCGACAAGATCCACAATGTCATTCAGGAACGCTGCACCGTGTGCCACTCGGCCAAGCCGACCAGCCCACTGTTCAGCACTGCGCCTGCGGGCGTGATGCTCGACACCCCGCAACAAATCCAGCAACTGGCACCGCGCATCCAGGCCCAGGCCGTCGCCAGCCAGATCATGCCGTTGGGCAACATCACTCAGATGACCCAGCAAGAACGTGAACTGATCGGCGCCTGGATCGCCAAGGGCGCTCCAACCAACTGATGCACCGGGCGGCTCGCAAGAGCCGCCCACCGGCGTCCTGCTCGGCGTCGCAGAACAATGAACAATAAAAACAAAACCGAGGTGTTGCATGTCAAAGTCACGCAAGGCGTCCATACCCGTTGCGCCCCCACGACAGCCACTGCCACTGCCGCAACTCATCCTGGTGGGTCTGCAACACGTATTACTGATGTATGGGGGCGCCATCGCGGTGCCGCTGATCATTGGCCAGGCCTGTGGCCTGACCCGTGAAGAAGTCGCCTTTCTGATCAATGCCGATCTGTTGGTTGCCGGTGTCGCTACCGTCATTCAGTCGTTCGGCATTGGTGCCGTGGGTATCCGCATGCCGGTCATGATGGGCGCCAGCTTCGCCGCCGTCGGCAGCATGGTCGCCATGGCCGGAATGCCCGGTGTAGGCCTGCAGGGAATATTCGGTGCGACCATCGCTGCCGGCTTCTTCGGCATGCTGATCGCGCCGTTCATGTCCAAGGTGGTGCGGTTCTTCCCGCCTCTGGTAACCGGTACCGTGATCACCTCCATCGGCCTGTCGCTGTTCCCGGTCGCGGTGAACTGGGCCGGTGGCGGCGCCAGTGCCGCACCCTTCGGCTCACCGGTCTACCTGATGGTTGCTGGCCTGGTGCTGGCAATCATCCTGCTGATCAACCGTTTCATGCGTGGTTTCTGGGTCAATGTGTCAGTGCTGATCGGCATGGGCGTTGGCTACATGCTGGCCGGCTCCATCGGCATGGTCGACCTTTCCGGGCTGGACCAAGCGCCGTGGCTGCAGGTGGTGACGCCCCTGCACTTTGGCATGCCGACATTCAGCCTGGCGCCAATCCTGTCCATGTGCCTGGTGGTGGTGATCATTTTCGTGGAGTCCACCGGCATGTTCCTCGCACTGGGCAAGGTCACCGACCGTGAAGTCACCCCGGGCATGCTCCGTCGCGGCCTGTTGTGTGATGCTGGTGCGTCCTTCATCGCGGGTTTCTTCAACACCTTCACCCACTCCTCGTTTGCCCAGAACATCGGCCTGGTGCAAATGACCGGTGTGCGCTGCCGGTACGTCACCATCGTTGCAGGCGCCTTCCTGATCATGCTCAGCCTGCTGCCCAAAGCTGCATTCCTGATCGCCTCGATTCCGCCCGCCGTTCTGGGGGGGGCCTCCATTGCCATGTTCGGCATGGTAGCCGCCACGGGTATCAAGATTCTTCAGGAAGCCGACATCGGCGACCGCCGCAATCAGTTGCTGGTGGCCGTCAGCGTCGGCATGGGCTTGATCCCGGTGGTACGTCCGGAGTTTTTTGCACAAATGCCACAGTGGATGGAGCCCATCACCCACAGCGGAATCGCCATGGCCACCGTGAGTGCGCTGATCCTGAACCTGCTGTTCAACATCCTCGGTGGTGTCGAGCGCGCAGCCCATAACGAAACCGCCCACCAGCATTGAACCGGCGGGCGGCGCTCGCCGCCCGGCATACCTCGAGCACGACCGTCGACCCGTAGAAGCGGGTCGATCGGGGCGCTTTGCGCCAAAAAACCGCAAACAAACAATAACAACAGCCGGGAATCACACCATGAAACGGATCACTTCATCTCTCCTGCTGGGCGGCGGACTGCTGGCAGCCTTGCCTGCAGTCGCGGGAGACATGCTGCTCTGGCAAACCAACAGCATCAGCTACCTCTACGGCAAAGACTTCACCGTCAACCCCGCCATCCAGCAAACGGTGACCTTCGAGCACGCCGACAAATGGAAATACGGCGACAACTTCCTGTTCGTCGACAAGACCTTCTACAACGGCGCAACCGACCGTAACAAAGGCAACAACACCTACTATGGCGAATTCAGCCCTCGCCTGTCGTTCGGCAAGATCTTCGACCGCAAATTCGAGTTCGGCCCAATCAAGGACGTGTTGCTGGCCATGACCTATGAGTCTGGCGAAGGTGATAACGAGGCCTACCTGATCGGCCCAGGCTTTGACCTGGCAGTTCCCGGCTTCAACTACTTCACCTTGAACTTCTATCAGCGCAACACCGAGGGCAGCCGCCCAGGCGATCGCGTATGGCAGATCACACCGACGTTCTCCTACACCATCCCCGCAGGCAAGTCCGACATCCTCGTCGACGGCTACATGGACTGGGTCGTTGACAACGACAGCACTCGCCGTGGCACCTACCACGCCAACCTGCACCTTAACCCACAGGTCAAATACGACCTGGGCAAAGCCTTGAACCTGGGCGCCAAGCAGCTTTACGTGGGCGTGGAGTACAGCTACTGGAAAGACAAGTACGGCATCGAGGACACTCAGCGCTTTGACACCAACGAAAGCGTCACCAGCTTCCTGGTGAAAATGCACTTCTAAAAGCTGACTGAGTGCACAGTATCAACCCCTTGTGCCCCTGAACAGGGCACTCAAGTGCCGGCGCGCCAGCCCCACGCTGCGCGCCCTTCGATCGAGGGCAGGCCGCATCCTGCCCTCGTTTGCTGACGGCTCAGTCAATATCGCCGTCAGTCGGCGCCTCTGCGCACCTCCACCTCGCGGCATCCATCACTTCAGCGTGGACAGCTATCCGCCCAGCCAGTAATCTGCGCGCCCTTTTATACAGGGCAAGACGGCATGCGCCCGGGTTTGCTGACCCACCCGTCAACAAATACAGGCGCTCGACAGACGCCTCGCCCGCTTGAAGCGCCTCTTTTCCATCGGTTCACAGCACGGTCGAACACGCTGATTGCGCGCGCCCCGAAAGGTTGGCGCAACCCTTGCTGTATCGCTGCGCCGAACCGAAAAACCGACCATTAAGTCAACAAACGGCATCACTCGAGAATGCCGACAACAGAACAACGAGAAATCAACCTTTGGAGCACACCATGCGTACCCGTAATAACCTGATCCTCGCCGGTGGCCTGCTGGCTGCCAGCAGCGCCATGGCCGGCGACCTGCTGCAATGGCAGAACAACAGCCTGACCTACCTGTACGGCAAGGATTTCACCGTTAACCCGGAGATCCAGCAAACCTTTACCTTTGAACATGCGGACGCCTGGAAGTACGGCGACAACTTCCTGTTCATCGACAAGATCTTCTACAACGGCAAGAAAGACTCGAACGCCGGCCCTAACACCTACTACGGCGAATTCACCCCTCGCCTGTCGTTCGGCAAGATCTTCGACCAGAAACTTGAGTTCGGCCCGGTGAAGGACGTGCTGCTGGCCATGACCTACGAGTTCGGTGAAGGCGACAACGAGTCGTACCTGATCGGCCCGGGCTTCGACCTGGCGATTCCAGGCTTCGACTATTTCCAGTTGAACTTCTACCAGCGCAACACCGAAGGTAGCCGCGCAGGCGATAACGTCTGGCAAATTACCCCGGTATGGTCCTACACCATCCCGATGGGCAAATCCGACGTTCTGATCGATGGCTACATGGACTGGGTCGTGGACAACGACGAAACCCGCAACCGTGGCACCTACCACGCCAACCTGCACTTCAACCCACAGATCAAATACGATCTGGGCAAGGCCTTGAGCCTGGGTGAGAAGCAGTTGTACGTGGGTGTCGAATACGACTACTGGAAAGACAAGTACGGTATCGAAGACACACCGGCCTTCGACACCAACCAGAACACCACCAGCCTGCTGGTCAAAGTGCACTTCTGATCGGTTGAGCCGCGACAGCCAGGGCCAAAGCGTTTAACACCGCAGCCCTGGCACGTATCGATGTCACTGCTATACAAACAGAGCGTGCAAGCGATGGGTGCTTGTTACGCCTAACGCGTCGTCGTTCAGCTTTTCACACGCGCCTAGCATTGCTTTGACGTTTTTTTCTCTTCGCAGTCGCTACTTTTCGCCGCGACCACCAACACTCGACACCACAATGTATTTACAGCGGGTGCACCACTGCTGTGCCTGTAGTGGCCAGGCATGAAGAGAGACAAAAGGAATTCATATGCGCGTTCCACAATCAGCGCCCCAACGCTACCTCTTGCTACTGACCTCAGTATGGCTGGCGATTTTTCTGCTCACCCGAGGCGTGCTGTTTTTCAGCCACTTGAACGAGGCCGGGAGCAATGTCTTCTCGATCTTCGGTATCGGGCTGCTGTACGACCTGAGCTTCCTGCTCTATGCCGCACTGCCACTGGGCCTTTACCTGCTGCTGTGCCCCGCGCGGCTGTGGCGCTCGCGAGCACATCAGGGGTTCCTGCAGGGCATCATGGTGCTGAGCGTGTTCGTGATGCTGTTCACTGCTGTCGCCGAATGGCTGTTCTGGGACGAGTTCGGCGTGCGCTTCAACTTCATTGCTGTCGACTACCTGGTCTATTCCGATGAAGTGTTGAACAACATCCTCGAGTCCTACCCGATCGGCCTGCTGCTGAGCATCCTGGCCGTTATCGCCATTGCCCTGAGCCTGGCACTGCGCGCACCGCTCAAGCGGGCCCTGAATGCACCGGTGCCCGCTTTTCGCCAGCGCCTGATGAGCTTTGCGGTACTGGCCGTGCTGGCAGGGCTGTGCGTGCAGGTGATCGACCAGGACCGCCCGCGTGGCCAAGGCGGCAATGCCTACCAACATGAATTGGCCAGCAACGGCCCTTACCAGTTCTTCGCCGCGTTCCGCAACAACGAACTCGATTACCCGCAGTTCTATAGCAGCCTGCCTGAGCAGGATGTCAACGCGCAGATCCAGAGCGAGCTGCGCCAACCCGATGCGAGTTTCGTCGGCAAGGAACCCCTGGATATTCGCCGCACCATCACCAGCAACGCACCGGCGCGTACACCCAACGTGGTCCTGGTGACCATTGAGAGCTTCAGCGCCAAGTACATGGGCAGCAACGGCGATAACCGCAACCTGACCCCAAACCTGGATGCGCTGCGCAAACAGAGCCTGTACTTCAACAACTTCTATGCCACTGGCACCCGCACCGACCGTGGCCTGGAGGCCATTACCCTGTCGATTCCGCCAACCCCTGGCCGCTCGATCGTCAAACGCGTGGGCCGTGAAAGCGGCTTCGCCAGCCTTGGCCAGCACATGAGTGAAGCGGGCTACGACAGCGTGTTCGTCTATGGTGGCCGTGGCTACTTCGACAACATGAACGCGTTCTTCAGCGGCAACGGCTACCGGGTTGTTGACCAGAGCAGCGTGAAAGAAAGCGACATCAGCTTCAAGAACGCCTGGGGCATGTCCGACGAAGACCTCTACAACCAGGCCATGCAGCTGGCAGACGCCGATTTCGCCAATCAGGTGCCGTTCTTCCTGCAACTGATGACGACCTCCAACCACCGCCCGTACACCTACCCTGACGGCCGGATCGATATCCCGTCTGGCGATGGCCGTGAAGGTGCAGTGAAATACACCGACTACGCCATCGGTCGTTTCCTTGAGCAGGCCCGCAGCAAGCCGTGGTTCGACAACACCCTGTTCATCTTCGTTGCCGACCATACCGCTGGCAGCGCAGGTAAAGAGGACCTGCCGGTGCGCAACTACCAGATCCCGCTATTCATCTACGGGCCGAAGTTGATCGAAGCGCGTGAGGAATCGAAACTGGCCAGCCAGATCGACCTGGCGCCTACCCTGCTTGGCCTGTTGAACATGAGCTACACCTCGACGTTCTTCGGCCGCAACCTGATGCTTGAAGACACACTGCCACCGCGCGTACTGATTGGTAACTACCAGCACCTGGGCCTGTTCGATGGCCAGGACCTGGCCATCCTCAGCCCTCGCGACGGCCTGCGCCTTCATGAGCAGGCCCTGGGCGAAAGCCGTGAGGTGGTGGGTGACAGCAACAACCCGCTGATCAAGCGCGCCATTACCTACTACCAGGCGGCCAGCTATGGCTTCAAGCACCACCTGCTCGACTGGGTGCCTGAAGACAGCGAAAAGACAGCCGGTAAAAACTGACTGAGCTGACGCGGCGCCCGTGAACAGGGCGCCGCCCTTAGCCTCTTGCAGCCCGCCAGAGCTTGCTGGCCAGCGATACCACGGCCAGTACGGCGGCACCGGCAAGAATACCGATGCCCGCATTGAGCAGGCTTGAGGTCAGTACCCCGCCCCGCCCTTCACTGAAGGCTTCGACAGCGTGATGCAGCGGCGCAACGCCATGCACCAGAATCCCGCCCCCGACCAGAAACATCGCCGCCGTGCCAACGACCGACAGCCCCTTCATCAAGTACGGTGCGGCCTGCAGAATGCCCTTGCCGATCGCCTGGGCGGCACGCCCGGTTTTGTGCGTGAGCCACAGGCCAAAGTCATCCAGCTTGACGATACCGCCAACCAGCCCGTACACCCCTACGGTCATGACAAAGGCAATACCCGACAACACGACGATTTGCTGTGTCAACGGTGCGCCAGCGACCGCGCCCAGGGTGATGGCGATGATTTCTGCCGACAGGATGAAGTCGGTACGCACGGCGCCTTTGATCTTGTCCTTCTCATAGGCCACCAGGTCGACTGACGGGTCGGCCACCGCTTCACTCAGGGCGGCATGCCCGGCATCGTCCTCGGCTGCACTGTGAAGAAATTTATGCGCCAGCTTCTCGAACCCCTCAAAACACAAGTAGGCGCCGCCGACCATCAACAATGGGGTCACCGCCCACGGAATGAAGGCGCTGATTGCCAACGCCGCAGGCACCAGAATCACCTTGTTCAGTAGCGAGCCCTTGGCCACGGCCCATACCACGGGCAACTCCCGGTCGGCGCGCACGCCACTGACCTGCTGAGCATTGAGCGCCAGATCGTCACCCAAAACCCCGGCGGTCTTTTTCGCCGCTACCTTGGTCATCACCGAGACATCGTCCAATACGGTGGCGATATCGTCGATCAGTACCAGTAGACTGCTTCCTGCCATGCTTGCGTATCCAGAGAGTTGAAAGGCCCAAAGCATAGCGTGACTGTGCGTGAAAGTGGCAGCCTTGAGCCTCGCGCAAACCCGGTGCTACCATGCGCCACCGCCTGCCCAGGCCTGGGCCGCCTGCGGCCCGACACAAGGAACAGCGCCAATCATGAGCAGCATTCGCGAGCGCAACAAAGAGCTGATCCTGCGCGCAGCCAGCGAAGAATTCGCCGAAAAGGGCTTCGCCGCCACCAAGACCAGCGACATCGCGGCCAAGGCCGGGCTACCCAAGCCCAACGTCTACTACTACTTCAAGTCCAAGGAAAACCTCTACCGCGAGGTGCTGGAAAGCATCATCGAGCCGATCATGCAGGCCTCCACCCCATTCAATGCCGAGGGTGAGCCTGAGGAGGTGCTGAGCGCCTACATTCGCTCAAAAATCCGCATATCGCGCGACCTGCCCTTTGCCTCCAAGGTCTTCGCCAGTGAAATCATGCACGGTGCGCCGCACCTGAGCCCGACACAGGTCGAGCAACTCAACCTGCAGGCCCGGCACAACATCGCGTGCATTCAGCGCTGGATCGACCGCGGCCAGATCGCCCCGCTCGACCCACACCACCTGATGTTCAGCATCTGGGCCGCAACCCAGACCTACGCCGATTTCGACTGGCAGATCTCCGTCGTCACCGGCAAAGCCAAGCTGGACGATGCCGACTATGAGGCCGCGGCACAGACCATCATTCGCCTGGTACTCAAGGGCTGCGCCCCCGACGCGCACACCACCGGTTGATCTGGGAGCAGTTCACCAGACGGGCGCCGCGCACGCGCTGACAACCCTCCGCTACCCTCAGGCTGCCACGCCCGCATCCGCGGTCAGCCCAACCTCCTCGATCGCACTGATCGCGCACTGTTCGTCGATGTCCGAGGTATCACCGCTGATACCGATCGCTCCCAGCACCACGCCCCTCTGATCACGGATCAGCACCCCACCCGGCGCCGGAACCACGGCGCCCTGGCCCAGGCCATTGAGCGCCGCGAAAAACGCCGGGCGCTGCTGCGCGTCCAGCGCCAGCAAGCGCGAGCCCTTGCCCAGGGCAATGGCGCCCCAGGCCTTCCCCATTGCCACCTGCGGACGCAGCAGGCTGGCACCGTCTTCACGTTGCAGGGCCAGCAGATGACCACCGCTGTCGAGCACCGCAATGGTCAAGGGTGCAGCCGAGATCTTGCGCCCGGCGGCAATGGCGCCGTTTACCAGGCTGACAGCGACTTTCAAGGTCAGAGCGTTCATGGACAGGTCCTCTTGTTGTTAGAAGCCCAGAGGGGCAAGTGAAAATCCAATACGACAAATAGAACACAATGGAGAATATTTTTGTATACAATAATTTTCGCCAGATGATCACAATCGGACAAAATGCCTTTTCTAGCGGCACGACGAGCAAAGCACTGGCAGCCGATGAAAATGGATTGACCAGAGCCACATACCGTGAATACACTCTGACGCAAAGCCATTTGTATACAATTACAAAACCAATGAGGCACAAAACCATGAGCAAAATGAGAGCAATTGATGCAGCCGTTCTGGTGATGCGCCGCGAAGGTGTTGAAAGCGCTTTTGGCATCCCGGGCGCAGCGATCAACCCGCTGTACTCGGCGTTGAAAAAAGTCGGCGGTATCGATCACGTCCTCGCTCGCCACGTTGAAGGCGCCTCGCACATGGCCGAGGGCTACACCCGTACCAAGGCCGGCAACATCGGCGTGTGCATCGGCACCTCCGGCCCAGCCGGTACCGACATGGTCACCGGCCTGTACAGCGCCTCGGCAGACTCGATCCCGATCCTCTGCATCACCGGCCAGGCACCTCGCGCTCGCCTGCACAAGGAAGACTTCCAGGCCGTCGACATCACCAACATCGTCAAGCCGGTAACCAAGTGGGCGACCACCGTTCTGGAACCCGGCCAAGTGCCTTACGCCTTCCAGAAAGCCTTCTATGAAATGCGTTCCGGTCGCCCAGGCCCGGTACTGATCGACTTGCCGTTCGACGTGCAGATGGCCGAAATCGAATTCGACATCGAGGCCTACCAGCCACTGCCCGTGCACAAGCCTGCGGCCAACCGCGTGCAGATCGAGAAGGCCCTGGCCATGCTCGACAGCGCAGAGCGCCCACTGCTGGTCGCCGGTGGCGGCATCATCAACGCCGACGCCAGCGAGAAACTGGTTGAGTTCGCAGAACTGACCGGCATTCCCGTGATTCCAACCCTGATGGGCTGGGGCATCATCCCTGACGATCACCCACAGATGGTCGGCATGGTCGGTTTGCAGACCTCGCACCGCTACGGCAACGCCACCCTGCTGAAGTCCGACATGGTGCTGGGTATCGGTAACCGCTGGGCCAACCGCCACACCGGTTCCGTGGACGTCTACACCGAAGGTCGTCGCTTCATCCACGTCGACATCGAACCCACCCAGATCGGCCGCGTGTTCAACCCGGACCTGGGTATCGTCTCGGACGCGGGCGCCGCACTGGACATGTTCCTGGAAGTGGCCCGCGAGTGGAAAGCCGCCGGCAAGCTCAAGTGCCGTGGCGAGTGGCTGAAAGACTGCCAACAGCGCAAAGCCAGCCTGCACCGCAAGACCCACTTCGACAACGTGCCGGTCAAGCCACAGCGCGTATACGAGGAAATGAACCAGGTGTTCGGCAAAGACACCTGCTACGTCAGCACCATCGGTCTGTCGCAGATCGCCGGCGCCCAGTTCCTTCACGTCTACAAGCCACGTCACTGGATCAACTGTGGCCAGGCCGGCCCACTGGGCTGGACCATTCCGGCCGCGCTGGGTGTGGTCAAGGCTGATCCGACCCGCAAGGTGGTCGCACTGTCCGGCGACTATGACTTCCAGTTCATGATCGAAGAACTGGCCGTCGGCGCGCAGTTCAATCTGCCTTACGTCCACGTACTGGTGAACAACTCCTACCTGGGGCTGATCCGTCAGGCCCAACGTGGCTTCGAGATGGATTACTGTGTACAGCTGGCGTTCGAGAACCTCAACGCGCCGGAGCTCAACGGCTACGGTGTTGACCACGTTGCCGTGGTTCAAGGCCTGGGTTGCAAGGCGATCCGCGTCTTTGAGCCGGGCGAGATCGCGCCGGCCCTGCTCAAGGCCCAGAAGATGGCCGAAGAGTTCCGGGTACCGGTTGTGGTCGAGGTGATTCTCGAGCGTGTGACCAATATTTCCATGGGTACCGAAATCAACGCCGTCAACGAATTCGAAGACCTGGCGCTGGTCGGCAACGATGCACCGACTGCGATTTCGCTGCTCGACTGATCGCACAAGCGGCCCCTGCCCTCGTGGCAGCGGGCCCTACTTTGCAAGGAGACAACCATGCCACGTTTCGCCGCCAACCTGTCCATGCTGTTCACCGAACAGGACTTCCTCGCGCGCTTCAAAGCGGCCGCCGATGCCGGGTTCACCGGGGTCGAATACCTGTTCCCGTACGATTACAGCTCGGCTGAAATCAAGCAGCAACTGGACGCCAACGGCCTGACCCAGGTGCTGTTCAACCTGCCGGCCGGCGACTGGGCCAAGGGTGACCGCGGAATCGCCTGCGACCCGGCCCGTGTTGAAGAGTTCCGTGCCGGTGTCGACCTGGCCATCGCTTACGCCAAGGTACTGGGCAACACCCAGGTCAACTGCCTGGCCGGCATTCGCCCACAAGGCCCGGATTGCGCCACGGTGAAGAAAACCTTCATCGACAACCTGAAGTACGCGGCCGACAAGCTCCAGGCCGAGGGCATCAAGCTGGTGATGGAGATGATCAACACCCGCGACATCCCCGGCTTCTACCTGAACACCACCCAACAGGCGCTGGAAATCCAGGACGCCGTGGGCAGCAGCAACCTGTTCCTGCAGTACGACATCTACCACATGCAGATCATGGAAGGTGACCTGGCGCGCACGATGGAAACCCACCTGTCGCGCATCAACCACATCCAGTTGGCCGACAACCCGGGCCGTCACGAACCGGGTACCGGTGAAATCAACTACCGCTTCCTGTTCGAGCACCTGGACCGTATTGGCTACCAGGGCTGGGTCGGCGCTGAGTACAAGCCACTGACCACCACTGAAGCAGGCCTGGTCTGGCTGAAGACCCACAACGCACTCTAACGCGCACTCACGCCCCAGGGGCGCTGCGCGCCGGCCGTATGCATACAACTACAAGAGGCATTTCTCATGGCTAAAATCGGATTTATCGGCACAGGTATCATGGGCCGCCCAATGGCTCAGAACCTTCAGAAAGCGGGCCACAGCCTGTTCGTCTCCACCCACCACGACGCGGCCCCGGCTGAACTGCTCGCCGCTGGCGCCGTCGCCCTGGCCAACCCGAAAGAAGTGGCTCAGGAAGCTGAATTCATCATCGTCATGGTGCCGGACACCCCGCAGGTCGAAGCCGTCCTGTTCGGTGAAAACGGCGTAGCTCAGGGTGTTGGCCCGAACAAAGTCGTCATCGACATGAGCTCGATCTCGCCGACCGCAACCAAAGTCTTCGCAGAAAAAATCAAGGCCACCGGCGCCACCTACCTCGACGCACCGGTCTCCGGCGGCGAAGTCGGTGCCAAAGCCGCGACCCTGAGCATCATGGTCGGCGGTTGCCCGAATGCCTTCGAGCGCGCTCTGCCACTGTTCCAGGCCATGGGCAAGAACATCACCCGCGTCGGCGGCAACGGTGACGGCCAGACCGCCAAGGTTGCCAACCAGATCATCGTCGCCCTGAACATCCAGGCCGTTGCCGAAGCGCTGCTGTTCGCCGCCAAGAACGGCGCAGACCCTGCCAAGGTGCGTGAAGCGCTGATGGGCGGTTTTGCTTCCTCGAAGATCCTCGAAGTGCATGGCGAGCGCATGATCAAGGGCACCTTCGATCCAGGCTTCCGCATCAGCCTGCACCAGAAAGACCTGAACCTGGCCCTGCAAGGCGCCAAAGAGCTGTCGATCAACCTGCCAAACACTGCCAACGCCCAACAGGTGTTCAGCACCTGTGCCGCCATCGGTGGTGCAAACTGGGACCATTCGGCACTGATCAAAGGCCTGGAGCACATGGCCAACTTCTCGATCCGTGGCGACAAGTAAGACCTGCTCTACCGTGAGATGAGGTGTCGTCACTACGGCCCTCACCGCCGCCAAGGCCGCCCTACCTGCGCCGGCCCTGGCGGCGATTGCAGACGACACCGCCCTCTCAGACAGACACAGAACAACACGATTGGGAGCCTGCCATGTCGGTCGATCCGCAACACTTTCTGCGCGAACTGTTCGCCACGGCCATCGAAGCCGCCCACCCCCGCCATGTCCTTGAGCCCCACCTGCCCAGCGATCGCAGCGGTCGCGTCATCGTCATCGGCGCAGGCAAAGCCGCCGCCGCCATGGCCGAAGTGGTCGAAAAAAACTGGCAAGGCGACGTCTCAGGCCTGGTCGTCACCCGTTACGGCCACGGCGCCAACTGCTCGAAAATCGAAATAGTCGAAGCCGCCCACCCGGTACCCGATGCCGCCGGCCTGGCAGTGGCCAAGCGTGTGCTGGCGATGGTCAGTGACCTGAGTGCCGACGACCGGGTGATTTTCCTCCTGTCTGGCGGTGGTTCGGCCCTGCTCGCCCTGCCGGCCGACGGCCTGACCTTGGCCGACAAGCAACAGATCAACAAGGCCCTGCTCAAATCCGGCGCCACCATTGGCGAGATGAACTGCGTGCGCAAGCACCTCTCGGCGATCAAGGGTGGCCGCCTGGCCAAGGCCTGCTGGCCGGCCACGGTGTACACCTATGCGATTTCCGATGTACCGGGCGATCTGGCCACGGTCATCGCCTCCGGCCCCACCGTGGCCGACCCCAGCACCTCGGCAGAAGCGCTGGCGATTCTCAAGCGCTACAACATCCAGGCACCGGCCGCGGTCATCGACTGGCTGAACAACCCTGCCTCGGAAACCGTCAAAGCCGGTGACCCCGCCCTGGCCCGCAGCCACTTCCAGTTGATCGCGCGCCCCCAGCAGTCGCTGGAAGCGGCGGCGGTCAAAGCCCGGCAGGCCGGTTTCAGCCCGCTGATCCTCGGCGACCTTGAAGGCGAGTCGCGGGAAGTGGCCAAGGTTCACGCCGGTATCGCCCGGCAGATCGTCCAGCATGGTCAGCCATTGCCGGCACCGTGCGTGATCCTCTCTGGCGGTGAAACCACCGTGACCGTGCGCGGCAATGGCCGTGGCGGGCGCAATGCCGAGTTCCTCCTGAGCCTGACCGAAAGCCTGAAGGGCTTGCCTGGCGTCTACGCCTTGGCGGGGGACACCGACGGCATCGACGGCTCGGAAGACAACGCCGGGGCCTTCATGACCCCCGACAGCTATGCCCGCGCCGAGGCCCTGGGCCTGTCGGCTGCCGACGAGCTGGACAACAACAACGGCTACGGCTACTTCGCCGCGCTCGATGCCTTGATCGTTACCGAACCGACCCGGACCAACGTCAACGACTTCCGCGCCATCCTGATTCTTGAGACTGCCCAACATGACGCCTGACAAAAAAGTCAAAATCCTCGCCACCCTCGGCCCTGCGACCAATGGCATCGACGACATTCGTCAACTGGTCGAGGCCGGAGTGAATATCTTCCGTCTCAACTTCAGCCACGGTGAACATGCCGACCACGCTCAACGCTACCAGTGGATCCGCGAAGTCGAGCAACAGCTGAACTACCCGCTGGGCATCCTCATGGACCTGCAGGGCCCCAAACTGCGCGTTGGTCGCTTTGCCGAAGGCAAGGTCCAGTTGCAACGCGGCCAGTCCCTGCGCCTGGACCTGGACCCAACCCCGGGCGATCAACGCCGGGTCAACCTTCCACACCCGGAAATCATCGCCGCGCTGGAACCGGGCATGGACCTGCTGGTCGACGACGGCAGATTGCGCCTGCAAGTGACCGCCAAGCACGCCGACGCCATCGAAACCCAAGTGCTCAACGGTGGCGAGTTGTCCGACCGTAAAGGCGTCAACGTGCCACAGGCCGTGCTGGACCTGAGCCCGCTGACCGCCAAAGACCGTCGCGACCTGGCCTTCGGCCTCGACCTGGGTGTGGACTGGGTGGCCCTGTCGTTCGTACAGCGTCCCGAGGACATCCGCGAAGCCCGCGAACTGATCGGCGACCGCGCCTACCTGATGGCCAAGATCGAAAAACCCTCGGCAGTCACCCAACTGCAGGCCATCGCCGAACTGAGTGACGCGATCATGGTTGCCCGGGGAGACCTGGGTGTAGAAGTGCCCGCCGAGAGCGTGCCGCATATCCAGAAACGCATCATCGGCACCTGCCGACAACTGGGCAAACCCGTGGTTGTGGCCACGCAAATGCTCGAGTCGATGCGCTTCTCTCCGGCACCGACCCGTGCAGAAGTCACCGACGTTGCCAATGCGGTAGCCGAAGGCGCCGATGCGGTGATGCTCTCCGCCGAGACCGCATCGGGCGACTACCCACTCGAAGCCGTGCAGATGATGAGCAAGATCATCCGCCAGGTGGAAAGCGGCCCGGACTACCAGGCCCAGCTCGATGTTGGCCGGCCCCAGGCCGAGGCGACCGTGTCCGATGCCATCAGCTGCGCAATCAGGCGCATCAGCAGCATCCTGCCGATTGCCGTCCTGGTGAACTACAGCGAGTCGGGCAACTCGACCCTGCGCACGGCCCGCGAGCGGCCACGCTCACCGATCCTCAACCTGACCCCGAACCTGAACACCGCACGCCGCCTGACCGTTGCCTGGGGCGTCCATTCGGTGGTCAACGACCGCTTGCGCCAGGTTGACGAAGTCTGCTCCACCGCATTGGAAATCGCCCAGGCGCAGGGCATGGCCGAGCGTGGCGACACCCTGTTGATCACCGCCGGTGTGCCTTTCGGCAAGCCAGGATCGACTAACTCACTGCGGATCGAAACCCTGATCTGACATCAAATTGCAGGCAAGCCAGCGCCTACCTGTGTGTTGGAGCTGGCTTGCCTGCGAGGCTTGTCTGCGATAGGGCAACCCCAAAATACGTTTCACCCCAGACCGACTGCCATGTACACCAAGAATTTCGTGAACCCGTGCCCCGACTGGGCCACGGCCTTGCTCAACGGCTTCAGCCAGGTACTGCTGCAGCGCAACCCGCTGTGCGGCCTGTTCTGCCTGCTGGCCATCCTGCTGACGGCCCCCGACCTGATCGGCGGCGCCCTGCTGGGAGCGCTGGCCGGGCTGCTCACTGCCCAGCGCCGTGGCTACACCCGCAGCGACCGCCAAGCGGGCCTGTACAGCTACAACGGCGTCCTGATTGGCCTGCTGCTCAGCCACGCGTTGCCCTGGACGGCGATCCTGCCGCCACTAATCATTGCCGCAGGCGGCTTGAGCAGCATACTCGTTCACCAGTGGCTCAAGCGCGCGGGCCCCAACAGCTGGCTGCCAGCCTATACCGCACCGTTCGTACTGCTCGGCTGGGCCACACTGGCGCTTAGCGAGCCGGCCGTGAGCAACACAGCCGTCGATAGCAACCCGTTGTTCGCCCTCGCCCGTGGCATGGGCCAGATCTTCCTGCTCGACCAGCCTCTGGCCGGCCTGCTGATTGCCCTCGGCCTGCTGATCGCCAACCGTTACGCCGCTGCCTGGGCCCTGCTCGGCTCAGCCCTCGGCGGCAGCGTGGCACTGCTTGCTGGCGGTGAACCCCATGCGGCCTTCAATGGCCTCTATGGCTTCAACGCCGCACTCGCCGCGCTCGCCTTCAGCCAGACCCGAAGCCAGCCCTGGCGCCCACTGCTGGCCATCGCCCTGGCGATTCTGCTGCAACCGGGCTTCACCCACCTCGCTGTACCGGGCCTGACTGCACCGTTCGTGCTGGCGTGCTGGCTGCTGCATATCGGTATTCGTGTAGTGCGCCAGCCGCTTGCCCACGGCTCACGCCGCTTGCACAGCTAAGTACCAGCTCCTAGGCTCTGCTCCATACTTCACTGGATAGAGCCTATGGACACCCCTACGCGCTGGCGCGAACAGCTCTTCATCATCGTTTTTAAAACCGATACTGCCGCTGGGCGACGCTTCGACAGCATCCTGCTGCTGGTCATCCTCGCCAGCCTGGTGACGGTTATACTGGACAGCATCGACGCAATCCACCGTGACTACGCGGGGCTACTGGCGGGTATCGAGTGGGGCTTCACGGCCATCTTCCTGATCGAGTACGTGGTGCGCCTTTACTGCTCGCCGAGACCGCTGCGTTATGCAGTCAGCTTCTATGGCCTGGTCGACCTGTTGGCGATACTGCCGGGGATCATGGCCCTGTACTACAGCGATGCGCAGTACCTGCTGATCATCCGCATCATTCGCATGCTGCGCATCTTTCGTGTACTCAAGCTGAGCCCGTACCTGAAGCAAGCCAACTACCTGCTCGCAGCATTGGAAGGCAGCCGGCAGAAGATCATTGTATTTCTGCTCAGCGTTTCAACCCTGGTGACCGTCTTCGGCACATTGATGTATGTGGTCGAAGGCCCGGCACATGGTTTTACCAGCATTCCCACCAGCATCTACTGGGCCGTCGTCACCCTGACCACGGTAGGTTTCGGCGACATTGTGCCCAGGACGCCATTGGGCCAGGTACTGTCAACGTTGGTGATGATCACCGGCTACTCGATCATTGCCGTCCCCACCGGCATCTTCACCGCCGAACTGGCCAACGCCATGCGCGGTGAAAAGCTGCAACACCGCTGCCCGGTCTGCCAAAAAGACAACCACGAACAAGACGCCGCATTCTGCTCCCGCTGCGGCAACGCACTATTCAAGAAAAGCGAATAAACAAATCACTTTTTAATCTTTTATCGACTAAGGCCGAACCGCTATAGTCGCAGGCATAATGCCGCTAACCCCACTCGAACAAGGAATGCGCAGTGAAAAAACTCTTCAGTGCCTCGCTTCTCGCCGCAGGCCTGGCCTTGGGCAACCTGGCCCAGGCCGCGCCACCCCTGCTCAACGTCTCCTATGACGTGATGCGCGACTTCTACAAGGACTACAACAGCGCCTTCCAGAAGCACTGGGAAGCCGAGCACAAAGAGAAAATCGCCGTACAGATGTCCTTCGGCGGCTCGAGCAAACAAGCACGCTCGGTAATCGATGGGCTGCCTGCCGATGTCATCACCATGAACATGGCCACCGACATCAACGCCTTGGCCGACAACGGCAAACTGGTCCCGGACAACTGGGTGACCCGCCTGCCGAACAACAGTGCGCCCTTCACATCGGCCACCGTGTTCATCGTCCGCAAGGGCAACCCGAAAGCCCTGAAAGACTGGCCAGACCTGCTCAAGGACGGCGTACAGGTCATCGTGCCTAACCCGAAAACCTCGGGTAACGGCCGCTACACCTACCTGTCGGCCTGGGGCTATGTGCTGAAGAACGGCGGCGACGAGAACAAGGCCAAGGCCTTTGTCGGCAAACTGTTCAAACAGGCGCCAGTGCTCGACACCGGCGGCCGTGCCGCCACCACCACCTTCATGACCAACCAGATTGGCGACGTGCTGGTAACCTTCGAGAACGAAGCCGAGATGATTGCCCGGGAGTTTGGGCGCGATCAGTTTGAGGTGATCTACCCGAGCGTTTCCGCCGAAGCTGAGCCACCGGTGAGCGTGGTCGACAAAGTGGTCGACAAGAAAGGCAGCCGTGCCGCCGCCGAAGAGTACCTGAAGTACCTGTGGTCGCCCGAGGCCCAGGAAATCGCCGCCAACAACTACCTGCGTCCACGCGACCCTGCCGTACTGGCCAAATACACCGACCGCTTCCCGAAAGTCGACTTCCTCTCGGTAGAGAAGACCTTCGGCGACTGGCGTACCGTACAAAAGACCCACTTCAATGACGGCGGCGTCTTCGACCAGATCTACACCGGGCAGTAAGCTAAGAACACTGCATTCTGTGTGAGCAGGCTTGCCTGCAAGTACGCGGCGCCTGCATCGCGGGCAAGACCCGCTCCTACAATCTCTGTTGGAGCTGGCTTGCCTGCGATGGCGTCGGTGGCAAGCCAACTCCAACAGGGTGCGCATATACCCTCTCACCTTATTGGCTGAACCCAGCCATAGGAATTATCCCACAACCTCTGTCCGCCTCGAGCGATTGCACGGGGAAGCGCTTCGCACGTAGTCTCGAACGGTCGCTGACGTTTCAGCGATCGGGTTTGGCGACCTGGGAAACGATACCAACGAGCAACCATTAGAGCGCGCAGATGCCGGCAGGCATAAGTGCATTTTTTATGGTGGCCGTGTGTGGGAGGGCTTCGGCCCTGCCGGGTTATCCTGGTGTCGTCCCGGTTCGCCAACCTGCACACGGCTGCCACCCATTTCGTTTGGCGACGAGCATGTGGCAGCTCCATTACAACGCCAAGAACATTGCATTTTCGGTGGGAGCTGGCTTGCCTGCGATGGCTTTGGCGGGGTGCCAACGAGTGCGCGGTGTCGTCATCGTTGGCAAGCCAACTCCAACAAGGTACGCATATGCCCTCTCACCTTATTGGCCGAGCCCAGCCATAGGAATTATCCTACAACCTCTGTCCACCTCGAATGATTGCACGGGGAAGCGCTTCGCACGTAGTCTCGAACGGTCGCTGACGTTTCAGCGATCGGGTTTGGCGACCCGGGAATATATGCAGAGATGCCCCGATTTCGATGGTTGGCGTGTTAGACGTCTGCGTCGTTTTTATGGTGGCTGTGCGCGGGAGGGCTTCGGCCCTGCCGGATTTCCTGTGTTGACCGGTTCGCCAACCTGCGTACAGCTGCCACCCTTTCGTTTGGCGACGATTCAGGTGGTAGCTCCAGTTCAATACAGGAGTTCATCGTGAAAAAAATCGTCCCCGATCCCCCCGCGTTTCTTTTCGCCAAAACAGCCGAAACCACCTTTGGCGAGTGCGAAGGCCACCCGCCGTTGTTCACCGTGCGGCCGGGCATCAGTGCTGAAGACGCACTGGTCCATGCGGCGCTTTACCTCAAGTGCGCCATCGACACGTGCCCTCAGGCCGTGCAGTACACCGACGAAACGGGCCGTGGCTTTGCCTGGAGCACGCTGCATTCCGTGCAAATGGCCAAAGGGCTGGTCGATGCCGTGCTAGACGGCATCGAAACCCATAACCTGAACGCGCACCGTGACGCGCAAAACCACTAGACGCCGCGGGTAAACACCAGTGCCTTGAGGCCGCCCGCCGGATCGTTGTCGGGAAACTCCGGCGGGTTGCTCAGGCGCTCGACGAAATGCAGGTGTGGCGCTTCGGCGGCCATGCCTTCGATGAGAAACTCAGGGCCAATGGCCGGGTCGTTGACGCACGCCAGCACCACGCCCTGCTCTGTCAGCAGTTCTGGCAAGCGGCGCAGGATCTTGCTGTAGTCGTGGGTCAGGACAAAGCTGCCACGCTGGAAGGTCGGCGGGTCGATGATGATCAGGTCATAGGGGCCACCCTTGCGCACCTTGCCCCAGGACTTGAACAACTCATGGCCGAGGAAGCTTACCCGCGCCAGTTCATGCTCATTCAACCGGTGGTTCTCGCGCCCACGGCTCAAGGCGGCCTTGGCCATGTCGAGGTTGACCACCTGTTCGGCGCCACCGGCAATCGCCGCCACGGAAAAACCGCAGGTGTAGGCAAACAGGTTCAATACGCGCTTGCCCGTCGCCTGTTCACGTACCCAGCGACGGCCATGGCGCATGTCGAGAAACAGCCCGGTGTTCTGCTTCAGGCCCAGGTCGAGCTTGTAGCGCAGGCCGTCTTCGTCGATCAGCCAATGCTCGCTCGGTGTACCCAACAACCAATGCCCCGGGCTGTCCGGCAGATAGCGGTGTTGAATAAGAATCGCCTGCCCGGGCCACTGCGGGCCTGCCGCCAGCGCCAGCAGCATCTGCTCGAGGGCCGGCAACTGGCCCTCAGGCGGTTCGCGAAACAATGACACCAACAACACGCCCTGCAACCAGTCGACGGTGATCTGCTCAAGCCCCGGCCAGCAGCGACCGCGGCCATGGAACAGGCGCCGGGTTTCCGCCGGAGCGGGGTTGAGGGCGTCGAGCAGGTGTTCGCGCAGGGTGTCGATAACAGAAGTCATGGCAAGGATCGAGGCTGTAAAGCGGCCTATTCTAACCCGACTCCCCCACCTCGGGCGCTGGCCTTGCCGGCTTGAACCACCAGCCCTGCTGCATACCGGCCGCCGCCAGCAAGATCGCGGCGACACCCAGCCACTGCAGCAGGCTCAGGCGATGGTCAAAGGCCAGCCAGTCGACGAAGATCGCCGCAATCGGGTAGATGAACGACAAGGCACCAGTCAGGGCGGTCGGCAGCTTTTGAATGGCGCCGTACAACAGCACGTACATCAGCCCGGTATGAACCATACCCAATGTCACCAGGCTGGCCAGCTCGCTCGCTTCGTGCGGCAACCCGCTGGTGTTGGCCCAGGGCGCCAGCAACAACACACCGGTACCGACCTGAATCAACGCGATCAGGTGCGGTGGCGTACCGCTCAGTCGCTTGATGATCAACGCGGCAACGGCATACAAGAATGCTGCCCCCAAGGCCAGGCCAATCCCCGCCAGGTAGTCATCCCCCGAACCTTGCTGAGCACCATGAGCGCTGACAATCGCCAGCATGCCGGCAAAGGCAATGCTCAACCAGAACACTTTCGGCAGGGTAATTTTCTCGCCGAGAAACACTGCGGCCAGTGCCACCAGCATGAACGGCTGGACGTTGTACACCGCTGTACCAATGGCAATCGACGCCCTTGAATAGGAGGCGAACAGCAACACCCAGTTGCCGACGATGGCCACGCCACTGAGCACCGCCAAGGCGAAGGTAGCCCGGCTGAGGATACCCGGGCGCAGGAAACCGAACAGCGCGCAAATCACCAGCAAGGTGCCGGCACCGAACACGCAACGCCAGAACACGACATCCAGCACCGGTTGCCCGGACACCAGCACAAACCAACCGATGGTCCCCGAAATCAACATGGCGGCGACCATCTCCAGCGACCCACGACGTATTGAACTGTCCATCACTCACCTCCGATACGATGGACAAAGTATGACGAGCGCCGAGGTGGCCATTCCAGCGGAAAAAGCAGGCTAAACTTGGCGTTAACCTTTTTTATCAAGGCACTTTTTCCTTTTTGCCTAACGAGGCGGATATGACTGACGACATCGACCAACTGCTGATCAACGCCCTGATGGAAGACTCTCGACGCTCGCTCAAGGCCCTGGCCCAGCTCAGCGGGCTGTCGGCGCCGAGTGTCAGTGAGCGCCTGCGCCGCCTGGAAGAGCGCGGCGTACTGAAGGGCTATACGGTGGACGTCGACCCACGCAGTTTTGGCTACCAGTTGCAGGCCATCGTGCGTATCCGCCCCCTGCCGGGCCAGTTGCAGGAGGTCGAACGGCAGATCCAGGCCATCCCCGAGTTCACTGAATGCGACAAGGTCACGGGTGACGACTGCTTCATTGCCCGCCTGCATGTGCGCTCGATGGAACAGCTCGACACCCTGCTCGACCGCCTCAACAGCCATGCCGAGACCAACACCGCCATCGTCAAGAAGACCCCGGTCAAGCGCCGTTTACCGCCGATGAATTGAATGGCCAATGGCCGGTTCAACTCCAGCCGTAGCGCACCAGGTGGAAAAACACTGGGGCAGCAAAACAGACGGAATCCAGCCGGTCGAGCATGCCGCCGTGGCCTTCGATCATGTGCCCCCAGTCCTTGACGCCACGATCACGCTTGATGGCCGACATCACCAGGCCACCGGCAAAGCCCAGCAGGCACACCACCAACGCAAGCAGCGCGGCCTGCCAGGGCGCAAACGGGGTAATCCAGTACAGCGCCGCACCGATCAGAGTCGCCAGTGCGATGCCGCCGAAGAAGCCCTCGGTGGTTTTCGACGGCGACAGGTTAGGCGCAATCTTGTGCTTGCCCCACAGCTTGCCGCAGACGTACTGCAACACATCCGACAGCTGCACCACCAGGATCAGCCAGGCAATCAGCAACAGGTTGCGCCCCTCATAGCCTGGAATATCCAGGGTCAGCAACGCGGGCACGGCGGACACGCAGTAGACCGCAATCGTCAGGCCCCATTGGACTTTCGAGGTGCGCTCCAGAAAGTGCGTGGTGTCACCGCCCAGTGACGACAGGATCGGCATCAGCAGGAACAGGTAGACCGGGATGAAGATCGAGAACAGCCCGTACCAGTCCATCCCGATCAACAGGTACTGCACCGGCAAGGCAAAGTAGAACGCGGCCACCAGCGCCGGATAGTCGCTACGCCGGGTAGGTGTCAGGGTCATGAACTCGCGCAGGGCATAGAACGACACGCCATAGAACAGCAGGATCACGCCGACCTGACCGATCATGAAGGCGATGCCGATCACCGCGACCATCACCCACCAGGCATTGATGCGGGCATTAAGGTTGTCGATCACCGGGTTCGGTGCCGAGGCCCGCCATTTCAGGAGTTGGCCGACGACCGTGGCCAGGACCAGAATGCCGCCAATACCGGCAAACAGTTGCAGTGTTGTGCTGTCCATTTCAGACCCCCTCCTTTGCCAGGGCCAACAAGGCGTCCCGTGATCGTTCAAGGAACATGGCCTTGCTCTCATCCGCCGCCAGCGAAATCGGTTCGCCGAAGTTCAAGGTGCATAACAGTGGCAACGGCAGCACCCGGCCTTTGGGCATCACACGGTTGAGGTTGGCGATCCACACCGGAATGATCTCGATGTCTGGCCGTTGCCGCGCCAGGTGGTACAGGCCACTTTTGAACGGCAGCAAGGTTTCATCGCTGAGGTTGCGCGTGCCCTCAGGGAACAGGATCAGTGAGTCACCCTGATCCAGCGCATCGAGCATCGCCTGCAACGGCTGGCTGTCTGGAAGCGCATGCTGGCGGTCGATCAGCACGCCATTGAACACCCGCTGGATCAGGAAACGCCGCAACCGCCCGGTTAGCCAGTAATCGGCACCGGCCACAGGGCGGGTACGCTGACGCAAATGGGCGGGCAGCGAGGCCCAGAACAGCACGAAGTCACCGTGGCTGCTGTGGTTGGCAAAATAGATACGTTGCACCGGCTCAGGGCTACACCCCAGCCACAGTGCACGTGCGCCGGTCAGCAGCCGCGCACCGGAGGTTATGGCGAAGGCAACCAGAGAAACAAGCATCGAGAATTCCTTACGCGATGAGGGAAAGCCACGGCATGCACAGGCACGCCAGGAGCACGATCAGGCATTGCGCACACACCCATAACGCCTGGAACCGAAGCAAGCGCAATGCGCCCCGGCTACGTTCAAACAGGCTTCTGGAACCCGTTGCCGCGGGCTGCAAGCCCAGCTCGTGCAGTGCGCTATCAAGGGCCTCGGCCTTCAGGTCAAAGGCCTGTGGCGGCTGTGCCAGGCAGGTGAACAGGTCGGCATCCAAGGCAACCCGCAGGGCGAAGTACTTTTGTACCAACCCACAGAACAGCAAGGCTGAGGCCAGCAGCGCAGCAAACAACGAAGGTGTAACCCCAAACAACGGCGCCAACCCGACAAGCAACGCCACCCCCGTCAGCACCGTGGAAAACCGGTCCAGGTCACGCCCCCGGCGCAGCAGGTTGACGACCAGCTTCAAGTGCATCTCAGTAGCCATCGGACACCATCGTTGCAAGAGGCATAAGGGCCTGGCGCTGAGCCTGGGCCAGCACCACCTGCGGTCGTGCCTTGCGCACACAGGCCAGGGCGCTGTCGATGTCGCGGCAACGGCGGGTGTACAACAACCAGGCCGCCACCGCCGTTGCGCTGCGCGAGTAACCCAGCGCACAGCACACCAGTACCGGCCCCTGCTGGCGCAAGGCCTCGATGGCCTGCGCCGCCGCCTCGCAGCGGGCTGCGCTTGGCGCCGTCAGGTCGAGCACCGGGAAGCTGCGATAGGCCTTGCCACGGCTGTCGACCGGCAACTCCGCACACAGGTCTACGATCGCGGCAAACGGCTGGGCCTGCCCGGCGGCTGGAATTCGCCCAAGCCAGACGTTGTCAGCGACCTGAACGGGATGTGGGTGCTGCCGCGTCCATACCCGGGAGTTGACCCAGGCAGCCAGCAGGTAAGGCGCCAGTAACCCTTGCGCAGCGGCTGACAGGCGCCCGTCCGCACGCTTCTGAAAGCCTTCGGCACCGAACAGGGCGTAGTTCAGCGCCACCAACAGCAACGACAGCGCCGGCCACAGTAGCCACAGTGCGCTGCCTTTCAGGGTCAAGGCCAGCGCCACCAGCACCGCGCTGCCCAGACCGTAGCGCACAGCCAACAGCCGGCGTTTCGGGTCGGTCGCCAGTTGCAGCGTACGCAAGGGGCTTTGCCCCTCGCTGGGCCAGAGCCACAGGCAGAACAAGCCCGCGGCCACACCGGTCGGCACATCAATGAAATGGTGTTGCCAGGTAGTCAGGACCGACAGACCAATCAGCACGAACCAACCGTGCAACAGAACGCGCCAGACGCCACGGGCATACCGGGCAAAGCAGGCCCAGAGCACGACCAGTAAGGTGATGTGCAGCGAAGGCGCCTGATTGAAGGGTTTATCGAAGCCCATCAGCAGGTCGAACATCAGCCCGAACGTCCCCTCCAGTGGCGGGCGCTCAAAGGTGAAACGCAGGGGCCAGAGAAGAAAACAGGCAATGCAGATCACCTGCGCGCTGAGCAGCCGCAGACCATGCCGGTCCATTTCGCGGCGACTGGCCGGTAGCAGGAATGACAACCCGTACAGCAGGTCAATCGACCAGTAAGGCACGATTGTCCAGGGCCATAACGGCAGGTGTTGTTCCCAGGCAAAGACCAAGCTGCCAACATCATCACGCTGGCCGGTAAACCGGTTGGCGAAGCCGTAACTGGCGAAAAACAGCGGCCCGAGCAGTAACAGCCAGAGCACACCGCGCTTCCACAGCCCGGCCTCCCTTGCCTCAACAGGCGCCATCACGACACCCGTTGAGCCAGAGACACGGTGAAGATACCCCACTCGTCCACACGCTGAGTCACCTTGCGGAAACCGGCACGCTCAACCAATTGGTCCATTTCAACCTGGCTGCGCCGACGCATCACCCAGGCCTGCCCTTCACGGTGGCTGGTCAAGGCGCGGGCAATGAATTCCAGTTGCGGGTGCCAAGGCTGCCCGGTGTACACCAGGTAACCCCCCTCTTCCACTGCAGCGGCCAGACCGGCCAGCGAATCACTCACCATGGCATTGCTGGCGAACAGCTCATAGAGCCCGGAAACCACGGCCAGGGTCTTGGGTTCCAGCGCGGCCAGGTCCTCGCGGTCGAAGGCATCGCCTTTGACGAAGCGGGCGATATCACCCAGCCCTTTCTGCTCGATCAGGGCCGAACCATCACGTACGTTCAGGTCGCTGTAGTCGCGCAGCAGGATCGACTCAGGCCGTTGCGCGCCCTGCTCCAACGATTCGAGGATATAGCGGCCATGCCCGGCAGCAATGTCGACGATATGCACGGGGCGCTGCTGTTCGCGCAACGATGCCATCGCCTGGCGCAACAGCTCCTCGACGTGCACCTTGCGCTGACGGATACCGCGCCAGCCAATAGCGTTCAGGTAGTTGCGGTCGATCAGGCGGCCCAGCGGCGAGTTGCCGGTGGGCTGGTTACGGTAGACGTAGTCCAGGGTACTGCCCGAATCGAAGCCAGTGTCGAAACCCAGCTTGACCCCGGCACTGAGCGTAGCGCCCAGTTTCAGCCCGGCACGAGTCGCCCGCCAATACAGTTCACGCGGCGAGTTCAGCGGCAGGGGGGCAGCCAGGGCTTCGGACTCGGCGCAGCTCCAGCCGATCTGGTCGGCGTCGAGCAATGACGGCCTGACGATAGGCTCGGCGAAGTTGCGCAAAATGAAACGGCGCATACGCTGGGTAGCCTGTGCGCGCTCACGCTCACCCAGGGTGTCGTGGAAAAAGCCTGGCAGGATGTGTTTTTCCTTGCACACACTGCCCAGCCGGTCGAAGAACTGCTCCTGCGGTTTGCGGTGCACGACAAAGTCGGCACCGGAGATCAGCAGTTGGGTCGGTGTCTGGATCGACTGCGCATCGGCCACCACCCGCTCGGCGGCGTCATACAGCCCCAGCAGCATGTTGACCGAAATCGGCCGGGTAATCAGGGGATCGCTCTCGTAAGAGGCAATGCGTTGCGGGTCATGGCTGAGGAACTTGGCCTTGACGTAGCTGTTGACGAAGAAGTTGCCGCGCCAGGCGCGCATCAGCTTCAGGCCCGTACGGGCAAACGGTACATAGAGCTTGACCTTGAAGGCCGGCGAAGCCAGAACCAGTGCACGTATTGGCGGCGCATAGTCGTGAACCCAGGTCGCGATCAATACCGCACCGACGCTTTGCGCAACCACCGCCATGTGGTCAACCGCAATACCGTACTGGTCACGGATATGCTCGATGAAGGTCTGTACATCGCGCACGCTGGTGGCAAAGCCAGGGCTGTCGCCCCGCGCGCCCGGCGACTCGCCATGACCGCGTGCATCCCAGGCAAAGACATCGAAGCCCGGCAGGTCCAGCTCATCGGCCAGGTGAGCCATCCGGCCACCGTGTTCATGCCCTCGGTGGAACAGCACCAGCGCTCGGCGAGGCGTGGCCTCATCGCGCTGAACCGCCGGCCAGTGGCGGTAAAACAGGCTGACGTTGTCATGGGTACTGAAGGACTGCTGCAGGGCTTCGCGCATCAATTGATTCATTCCGTTGGATTGATGGAGGTGCAAGGATGTGCCAGCCCCTGGCGGACACGGTTGACGATGGTGTACACGAGCAGGGCCAATACCAGGGCCAACAGGCCGTTGATCCAGACGCTGCTCAACAGGCCGCTGGCGACACCTGCGCCCAGCACGCCAAAAACAAACGCACGGTCACTCTTGCCCATCGGCCCGTCGTAACGGCGCTCAGCCCCGACCATCAGGCCCAGTACCCCGGCGTATTCACTGATCACGGCCAACACCACCACCAACACCACCAGCAATGGCGACACCCCAACCAGCAGGGCAAACGGCAGGTACAAGGCACTGTCGGCGATCACATCGCACAGCTCATTGAGGTAAGCCCCCAGCCTGGACTGCTGACCGAACTCACGGGCCAGCATGCCATCCACGGCATTGAGGGCCATGCGCAGGAACATCCACACCGGTATCAGGGCAAACAGCCAGGCCCGGCTGGCAAACAGTGCCACCAGCAACCCAATGAGCAAGGAAACAACTGCCGCCGTCACAGTGACCTGATTGGCCGTCACGCCGCGCTGGTGCAAGCGGGTGACGAACGGACGCAGTACGCGCTGGAAGCGCGGTTTGAGGTGGTAAATCGAAAGCATCAACACTCATCCTTTAACTGATGCAAAACGACCCTGAAACCCTGCCTCGGCCGTACGCTGCCCTCTTGGCAACTGCCCGTAATGCCGCTCAGGGTGTTGTTTCACGCCCGACTAACCTGGCGAGATCGCCAACAAGGGAAACAATTCCCCTATTCGACATTCCTGACACACTAACGGTCACAGAACAGGCAAAGGGCCATCAACCTCAACGTGGCACGGCGATGTACCACTTGGGCTTCATGCGCCCGAAATCCTGGCGTCGGTTGTGCTTGAGGGCTTTTTTTGAGTCCAGCACAAAACAGCCCTCTGCATCGCGCACGAAGACAACCCAATGCCAAAAAGGCCGGCTAGCCACCAGCCGCCACTTGATCGCCAACAGGGCGCGGTCGGGCAACGCCTCCCACCCGTCAAAGGGGTGCTGCTCAGGGGCCGCAACGATACCCAGTTCGCCGAGCAGACGGCGAACATAGTGAGTGTCCGACCACAGCGCGCGGTCCTCGGCAACGATACCCAGCGCATTGGCCACCTGCCGCGCCTGGCCATAATCAATCTGTGCCAGGGCAGCACAGGCGGCAATGCCGCATCCGGTAGGTTCCTGCTGTACAACAGCATCCATGCGATACGTCTCCATTGCGTCAGATCAGTGAGGAAATGCTCTCCAGGCGCCGTTCGGCAGGCTCAGGCCGGCCAAACAGATAACCCTGGAAGTGAGAACAGCCTTGCTCCACGAGGCCCTTGAACTGGGTACGGGTTTCGACACCTTCAGCGGTGGTCTGGATGTCGAGGCTTCTGCCAATACCGGTGATTGCACTGACAATGGCCAGCGCCTCACGGCTGCGCTCCATATCCTGAGTAAAGGTTTTGTCGATCTTGATTCTGTCAAACGGGAACGAGCGCAGATAGCCCAATGACGAATAACCCGTACCAAAATCATCCAGGGCAATACGTACGCCCAAGGCTTTGATCTGCCGCAGGGCTTCAATGTTGCCCAGCGAATTTTCCAACAACACGGATTCGGTGATTTCCAGTTCCAGCCGATGAGGTTCAAGGCCCGAGCTCTTCAGCGCATGTTCAACCAGCGCAACGAACTGGCTGTTTCTGAACTGCATGGGTGACAGGTTTACCGCCACCGTCTGCTGGCCCGGCCAACTGGCGGCTTCACGACATGCCTCCTTCAGCGCCAATGCTCCCACTTCGTGAATCAGGCCGGACTCTTCGGCAATCGGTATGAAATCCAGGGGCCCGACCAGACCGTTGACAGGATGACGCCAACGCATCAACGCTTCGTATCCCACCACCTCGGTGTGGTCCTGATCCGTGATCGGCTGGTAGTACAACTGCAACTGTTCGTTGGCAATCGCATCGCGCAGCTCCAGTTCGATGGTGCGCCGGTTACGCGCCGCCTCATCCATATCCAACCGGAAAAACGCATGGCAGTTACGCCCATTGCGCTTGGCTTCATACAACGCCATGTCGGCATAACGCAGCAGCTTTTCCGGGGTGGTGTGATCACCCGGAGCCAAGGCGATCCCCACACTGATCCCCACCGATACGCGATGCCCATCGATCAGGAACTCCGGCTCTACCGCCTCGATCAGCCGTTGAGCCGCTTCCGCTGCATCAGCAGGTTTTGAAAGGCCCGGAAGAATTACCGCAAACTCATCCCCACCCAGACGGGCCAGGGTGTCGTGGCCGCGCAAGACCTTGCGCAATCGCTCGGCAAGCTGGCGCAGCAGTTCATCGCCGTATTGATGCCCGAGGGCATCATTGACGTTCTTGAAGTTGTCCAGGTCCAGACAAAGGGTTGCTGTCACACATGACATCAGGTTATCGAGGAGCAACGCGTCATGCAGCCGCTGGCGCAGTTGCACGCGGTTGGGCAAGCCCGTCAGGATGTCGTGATGCGCCAGAAAGCGAATCTTTTCATTGGCCGCGTTCTCTTCGGTAATGTCATCGGCAATCAACATCAAGTAGCGCTTGCCTGACTCATGGCCATGAATGCTCAGTGCTCGTGAGCGCAGCGTGCGAGTACCTCGCGGTGTCTCAAGCTGGTCCTCAGAACGGTGTGCAACCTCGGTAAGCAGGGCTATGTCCGCTAGCTGCTCAAAATATTCGCTTATCTGCGGGGCCAGGCATTCCTCACTGCGTTTACCGACCATGTCCGCGTGCGGGCAATCGAACAGTGTTTCAGCCTGTCGGTTGGCCAACAGGATCTGCCGCGTCACGGCATCTTGAACCACAACGCTGGAGGGGATATTGGCAATCACCGTATCCAGGAACATCGACATTGATGCCATCTGTTCACTGTAACGTTCAGCCAGCTCCTTGGCCTCGAGCAGTTGCTGCTCTCGGTTACGCAACTCCGTGATATCACGGGTGACCTTGGCGAAGCCGATGAACGCGCCCTGTTCATCGTAAATGGCGTCGATGACCACGTTCGCCCAGAACGCGCTTCCGTCTTTGCGAAAACGCCAACCCTGAGCCTCGAAGCGGCCCGTACGACGTGCGATCTCAAGCCCTCGCTGAGGCACACCTGCGGCCTGTTCCTCCGGGGAGTAAAAGCACGCGAAATTCCGACCGACTATTTCCTCTTGCCGATACCCCTTGGCGCGTTCGGCACCGGCGTTCCAGTTCGCCACGGTACCCTCTGGGCTTAGCATGTAGATCGCATAATCGACCACACCCTGCACCAGCAACCTGTACATCACATCTGAATTATCTAGGGTCATTGCACTCATTGCCGCCAATCGTCCATTAACACGTCGACCGAGCAAGAACCCAGTGTCCGAAGACGCGAGCAACGAGACCAAGTCGATAGCACTATGCTACCAATCTTGTCCTACAGACAGACAAAAAATCAGCTCAAAGGAGGGGCAAGAAACCTAAAAACAGATGGCTGGTAGAGTGGGCACGCACTGGCACAGCCGGGTGGGTAATGGCCGTGCCAGCCTGGGCCCGCGGTCAATCGTCGCGGGTCAGTACTTCCAGCAATTCGATCTCGAAGACCAGGTTCGAGTGAGGCTTGATCACCGGGCCCATCTTGCGTGCGCCATAGGCCAGGTGAGATGGCACGAACAGCTTGCGCTTGCCGCCAACCTTCATGCCCATCAGGCCCTGGTCCCAGCCCTTGATCACGCGCCCGGTGCCGATGACACACTGGAACGGCTTGCCCCGCTCATAGGAAGAATCGAACGGTGTGCCGTCTTCGAGAAAGCCGCGGTACTGGGTGGTGATCAAGGCCCCCTTGACCACGGCCTTGCCTTCGCCCACCTGGATATCGGTAATTTGCAGTTCGCTGCTCATGCTTGTCCTCGTTGAAACGTACGTACGCTATTGCCGCAGCCTTTTCTCAGGAATGCGCGCGTTTGGCAAGCACCGACAAAAACCAGGGGCGATACAGGTTTGTAATTTGTGGCACCTGTCTCGCGAACTTATCCATTCCCTGAAGTGGCACCACCGGTTGGTTTCGCCTCTATACGGCGACCCACTTTTGAACGGCACAAAAGTGGGCAAAACGCCCTGTCCCGACATCCGGCCCTACGCTGCGCTTCGGGTTCCTTCCTTACGCCATCGCTCCCGTGTGGACGCGCCGACGGGCCATCCATGGCCCATCAGCACTTGCTACTTCGCGCACTGAAAAACAAAGCCCACGCAGGAAATCCACGCTCTGCACGAGTGCCACCATCCCCCATTGTCCCAGCCGATCTCGGCAATCTGTAAGCCGGCAACACCCTCAGTTCAGGCAACGCTTACCGCCCGCTGGGGTTCATGCTGACGCATCGACCAGCACACGCCGCCAATCACCAGCACAATCGCGGCGGCTTCCAGCACGCTCGGGCCGCTGTGCCGCCAGATGAAGGCATACAGCAGGGCAAACAGCGTTTCGAATACGATCAACTGGCCGCTCATAGTCAACGGCATCCGCTTGGACGCGGCGTTCCACAGCAAGGCGGCCAACCACGAGCCAAACAAGGCGCTGCCCAGGCTGTAAAGCCAGAACAGGCTCCAGCGGCCAGCCGGCGCCTCGACGTGCAACTGAGCCGGTTGCCACAGCCAGATCGCAGCGACCAGCAGCAAGCTGAACAGGCCCGTGGCCACACCACAGAACACCGACCACTGGTGGCTGTCGAAATGCCCGGACTGCTTCAGGTAGCGGCTGTTGTGGACGGCGTACCAGGTCCAGCTCAGCAGCGCACCCAAGGCGTACAGCACACCGATAAACTTGTCAGCCATGGCGCCCGGCTCTACGGCGAAGGTTTGCAGGTTGATACAGAGCATGCCGGCGAGGATCAAACCTAATGGGCCGGCCAGCCGCGACAAGGCAATTGCGCCGCTGTCATGGCGACCGTACAGGGTGATGGTCAAGGGCAGTACCCCGACAATCAGCGAAGCTGGCGCCACGCCCAGGCGCTGAATCGCGGCCACCAGGCAAATGAAGTAGATCAGGTTGCCGATCACTGATAGCCGCGTGAGCATCCACAGGTCGCTCAGGGTCAATTTGCGCAAGGCCTGACGCAGGGGAATGGCAAGCACCAGCGAAATCACCCCGAACAGTACGAAGCGTGCGCAGCTGAGCAGCACCGGGCTGAACTCCGGCAACAACTGCGGCACCATCAGTACCATTCCCCACATCGCTCCGGCCACGCCGGCATAGGCCACACCCCGTTTCACCGCACACACCTCTTGATGGATTGATGCGCGCAGGCTAGCCGCTCACACGCCCCTCGACAAAAGATCATTCGGCATGCAGCCATTCCCATATGGAATACCTTTCCCCCGTCAGCCTTCGATCTTATGATCAGGGCATTCCGTAAACGCAGGCCTGGAACATGAGCCGCTTCAACCGACACTTGCCGCCTCTCGACACCCTGATTGCCTTTGAAGCGGTCGCCCGCACTGGCAGCTTTACCCGCGCTGCCAGCGAGCTGTGCCTGACGCAAAGCGCAGTCAGCAAGCAAATCAAGGTGCTGGAGGATCACTTGTCGGCGCCGTTGTTCGAGCGGCGCGCACGCGGTATTGCCTTGACCCAGGCCGGTACCGCCTTCAATGCCATCGTCGAGCCCCTGCTGGAGAGCCTGCTGGCTAATGTGCTGCGGCTCAAGAGCGGCCATGGCAGCCGCAATGTCAGCGTTATCTGCACACACGCTGTGGCGCAGTACTGGCTGTTCCCGCGCCTGTTGCGCTTCAACGAACAACACCCCGAACTGACGGTGAACATTCATGCCAGCAACGAGATCAGCGAGAGCGTGATCGCCGACTACGACTTCGGCATCCTCTACGGTCATGGCCGCTGGCGCTCGCTGCAGGCCAACAAGCTGTTTGACGAATGCATCTATCCGATTGTCAGTGCTCAACGCCCACTGCCAGCGGTGCACTCACTCAGTGAGCTGCAGGCCTTGCCTCTGATTCAACTGGACGCCTCGGCCTGGAACTGCCTGGACTGGCACGACTGGTTCAACCATCAGGGCGTGCGCTACAAAGCACCGGCTGACGCAGTGACGTTCAATCAGGTCAATCTGGTGTTCGATGCAGTGATGCAGGGCATGGGTGTGGGATTGGGCTGGGAGTTCATGGCGCGCGAGCGGATCGACAGTGGGCAGATCCGCACGGTTTCGGACTTTGTCGTGCATACCGGGCAGGCTGACTACCTGGTGCACGACAAACAGGTGATGCCTTCGCCTGCGGCGAAGGTCTTTGCGGACTGGCTGATGGCGAACGGTTGACCCCGCCTAAGGCATCAAGGCTTGATGAGCAGGCCCTGACCGGTCGGCAAACTGGCAATAGAAAGGTCCATTTTCTTTGCCCAGGCATCCATCCCTTCCTTCTGCGGCTGATAACCGAAGTAGGCGTAATCGTCGAGCAGTACAAAGGCACCGGGGACCAGGCGGTCCCAAAGATAATCGATAGCCGCCACTTCAGGTATCGTGCAGTTAAGATCGATGTGCAGAAACGCAATACGGGTGGCCTCGATGTGCTCCAACGTATCAGGAATGCTTCCCGGGACGATGCGCACATTGCGCCACTCGGAGAAATTCTTTTTCACCGAATCGAGGTTGGTGGTGTAAAAGCCCGATTTGATTTCGCTCTGATTGCGTTCGATGACCCCGCCGTTTTTTTCATTATCGGACAGGTAGCGCTCATCCAACCCGGTAAACGTATCCAGCAAGTAGAACTGCCTGCCGGTAGTATCCCAATCCAGGTCCTTCATGATTGCCGAACTCAGAAAGCCATAGTTGACACCGCACTCGACAAAATCGCCTTCGTGCTTGGCTGCCGAGCGAGCGGCCCACAGCCCGATATGGACGCGCCAGTACCACTTGTAATCAGACCCTGTCGCTTCGATGCCACGCTGATAGGCAGCAACGTAGGACGGGTCGATCATGAAGTCATGGTTGTGCTTCGAGGCAAGGCCGTCGTACTGATAATGACCTTCGAGCTTAGGGTGGAGCAGGCTTTTGTCACGGGTGGCAACAGCGCCATGCTTGTAAGGACGACCTTCACTTTTGCCAAATTTAAGGTAGTGCTGAGTCGGGTCCATGCCAGCGGCCCGAACATCGGCATGCAGCTCCAAATATACTTCGGGCGAAAAATCATCCGGCAACATCAGCAGACACTCCAGTCTAAAACTCGTTGAATATCAAGGCATAGAACGTATCGGCCACCATCAAAAAACCTTAAGCGACGGCCCATCAGCCAGCAATATCAGGCGGTGACCGGGGTCAGCACAGGCTTGCCGGAAAAGAACGCCTGCAGGTTCTGCAACACCAGACGCACCGTGTCACCCGCCGCTTCTGGCGACTGCCCGGCCACGTGCGGGGTCAACACCACATTCGGCAGTGCCTTGAGCGCTTCAGGTACCGCAGGCTCTTCATCGAAAACGTCCAGCGCAGCACCGGCGATGCGCTTTTGCTGCAACGCATCGACCAGGTCGGCGGTACAGACCACGCTGGCCCGGGCGATGTTCACCAGGAAGCCCGCTTCACCCAATGCCTCCAGCACCGTGGCGTCGATCAGGTGCCGGGTACTGGCACCACCCGGCGTGGCAACCACCAGAAAATCCGATGCATGCGCCAACGCCAGCACACTGTCACAGTACGTGTAGGGCACGCCGCTACGTGGCTGGCGGCTGTGGTAACTGACCTGCATATCGAAACCAAGAGCGCCACGCTTGGCGATGGCCTGGCCAATCGCCCCCAAGCCGAGAATGCCCAGACGCTTGCCGGCCAGCGACGGGCTGATTACCCGGTTCCACTCGCCACGACGGGTTGAAGCATCGGCACGGGGGATATCGCGAACCACCGCACACAGCAGGGCCATGGCATGGTCAGCCACCGTCGATGCATTGGCGCCCGCCCCATTGGTGACGGTGATGTCGCGTGCTGCCGCTGCCGCAAGGTCAACCTGCTCATAGCCGGCACCAATCACGCAGATGATTTTCAGGTGTGGCAATGCCGCCATTTCATCGGCATGCAGGCCCAGCGGCCCGCGCGTAAGCACCGCATCGATTTCACTGCCATGGCGAGCAATGGCCTCGCGCCGTAGCGCCGGCGTCTGCGCAAGAATCAGGTTGAAACCGTTGTTGCGCAGCAGGGGCAGGTAGTCGTCGACCGTTTCTACCAGCACCAATACCGTCTTTGTCATGCCTTGCTCCAGAACTGTCCGCGAGGGCGCATTGTGCGCCAGCACGGACTAGTTGGAAAAGGCCCGTCCCAGACCACCCGGAACACCGCTGCTATCGGTTTCCTGCCAAGGCCCCTGGAGGCTGGTCGACCAGCTCCAGCCGTTATTCCAGCGGTAGTAGGTGCGCTGCCGGTAGAAGGTGTTGGTCTGGCCTTCGAGCACGTAAACCCCGAGGCGCGGGTCCCAGTGGCTGGCACCGCCGGGTGGCGGTGCGAAGCTGGCCGAGGTGCGCGGCATCGGTTTCTGCGAAGGGGTAACGGTCGGCTTGCTCGGCACTGTGCCCGGGCGCGGCGTCGGCTTGATCACCGGCCCTGGTGGTTGACGCCCTATGGGCGGTTCAGGGTAAGTCGAAGGCTGCTGCACCGTACACGCACTCAGGCCCAGAAACAGGGTAATCAGGGTGAGGCGTACGGTGCTGTTCATGAGGCTACTCGCTTAAGGATCCGGGCTGTCGATGGTCAGGTGCTGCTGCGCCTCGGTACTGCTGGCCAGCGGCGAACTGCGGCCGATCCACTCGCCCTTGGTCGGCTGGCCTGCGCGAGAGACGCGCGCAACCAGTTGGACTTCAGGAAAGTTCGACAGTTTCATGCTCGGCATCATTGCGTCGCTATCCGCCAATTCGACCTCGATGGGCAACTGGGCCACCGTCACCCGCTTCACTGCCAACGGCATGGGCGGGCCTTCGCTCGCACGGGCAAAGATAAACACGCTGTCACCGGGCTGAACCTTGTCCTTCAGCGCTGCCGCCAGTTCGACCCGTACCTTGAGCCGCGCCGGTGCCTTGTCGCTGGCGGCAGGGGTTGTTACGGGCTCAACACCGCTGGCCTTGAGCCTGTCGGCAGCACGTGCCACGCCGCCTTCCAGCGCCGCACGGGAGGCATCACCGGCAGGCAGTTGCGCCAACAGGCGGTTCCAGTAATCAATGGCCTGTTGATAGCGCTGGCCTTCGAACGCGGCAATACCCAGCAGCCCAAGGCTGGTGACTTCCTGCGGATCAGCCTTGAGGGCTTCGTCGGTCAGCCCCTGCAACTGCGGGGTCCACTGCTTGCCGTTGGCAAAGTAGAGTGCCTGCGCCCACTGCCCGAGCAACTCGGGCTGGCGCCCGGCCAGGCCCACGGCACGCTCGAAGGTCTTGGCGGCATCGGCAGAACGCTCTTGCGCCATGTAGGCACGACCAAGGAAGTACAGGCCCTCGGCCGAATCCGGCTGGGCAGCAACGGCGCGCTCCAGGCGTGCGGTCATTTCTTCCAGCGACTGCGGTGCCTGGGCAAATTCCTGGGTCAGGGCCACTTTGTCACTGGCGCCAAAATGCAGGTACAGGCCCAGGGCCATCAATGGCACCAATACCGCAGCCAGCAGTGGCAGTGGCTTGCCAAGGCGAGCCAGCCGTGCAGGCTCGGCATTTTCGGTATCGTCGAGCAGCTCGCGGGCCGCTTCGTCACGCCCACTCGCCAGTTGTTCGGCGCTAAGTACACCGGCAGCCTGTTGCGCCTGCAACTCGGCGACGCGCTCCTGATACAGGGCAACGTTCAGTGCGGTACGGTCTTCTTCCAGTTGCGCACGACGTCCGCGCAGCACCGGGATCAGCAAAAAGCTCAGGGCTACCAGTAACAGCAGGCCTGCAGCAAGCCAGAAATCAGTCATGGGTCTGTTCTTTTTCCAACAGTTTGGCGAGGCGCTCACGCTCCTCGGGAGAAAGGTCGGCGGTGCCGTTGACAACCGGCGTGCGGCGCTTGCGCACGATCACCGCAAGAACCACGACGCCGCCCAGCAGCAGTGCACCGGGGCCGAACCACAGCAACCAGGTACGCGCAGTCAGGGCCGGTTTGTAACGAACGAAATCACCGTAACGGTCAACCATGAAGTCGATGATCTGCTGGTTACTCTTGCCCTCGCCCAGCATCCGGAAAATCTCCCGACGCAGGTCGGCGGCAATGGGGGCGTTGGAGTCTGCGATGTCCTGGTTCTGGCATTTGGGGCAACGCAGTTCCTTGGTCAGGTCGCGATAACGCTCACGTTCAGCATCATCGGCAAACTGATAGGTATCAATTGCCGCCTGGGCCACGCCGGCCAGGCTCAGGCCCAGTACGGCCGCCGCTAGCCAGCGCTTCATTGCCGGCCCTCGTCGACAAGGCCTTGGTACAACGGGGCCAGTTGCTCGCGCCAGACAGTCTCGTCGACGACACCCACGAACTTGTGACGGATGATGCCCTTGGCATCGATCAGGAAGGTTTCCGGCGCGCCGTACACGCCCAGGTCCAGGCCCAGGGTGCCCTGCTCATCGCGGATATTGAGCTGATACGGGTTGTGGAAGTCCTTCAGCCACTTCAGCGCCGCCGCATTGTCGTCTTTGTAATTGACCCCGTAGATCCGCACGCCCTGTTCGGCCAGCTTGTTCAGCACCGGGTGCTCGACCCGGCAGGACACGCACCAGGTACCCCAGACGTTGACCAGTGCCGGCTTGCCCAGCAGGTCGGCCTGGGTCAGGGTGCTCTCGCCCTCCACGGCTGGCAAGGAGAAATGCGGGAACGGCTTGCCGATCATTGCCGAAGGCAGTTCAGCCGGGTCCAGGTACAACCCGCGATAGAGGAAGACCGCCACCAGCAAAAACACCGCCAGCGGCAGCACCATGATCCAACGCTTCATGCAGTTGCTCCAGACATGCCCAGTACTTCACGTACACGGCTTTTCACCTTGACCCGATAACGTCCATCCAATGCGGCCAGCAGGCCACCCAGGCCAGTCAGCAGACCGCCCAGCCAGATCCAGCGCACGAACGGTTTGACATGAACCCGTACAGCCCAGGCGCCGTTGTCCAGCGGTTCGCCGAGAGCAACATAGAGGTCGCGAGTGAAGCCGGCATCGATGCCCGCTTCGGTCATCACCGATTGCTGCACGGTGTAGAGGCGTTTCTCCGGGTGCAGGACGCTGATCTCACGCCCATCCTTGACCACCCGAACCGTGCCCTTGTCGGAGGTGAAGTTCGGCCCCTCGAAATGCTTGGCGCCCTCGAAAATGAAGTGGTAGCCCGCCAGTTCCACTGACTCGCCCGGCGCCAGGCGCAGGTCGCGCTCGGCACTGTTGTTGCTCGACAGCACCACACCCAGCGCGCAAACCGCCAGGCCGAAGTGAGCGACGTGCATCCCCCAGTAGCTGCGGGTGAGGCTTCGCATGCCCTTGAACACACCCTTGTGGCGCGTCTTGTCGAGAAGGTCACGCACGCCGGCAAGCACGATCCAGGCCGCCAGGGCAAAGGTGGTCAGTACTGGCCAATCGAAGTCATCCACGATCAGCCCGCCGATCGGCGCAAGAATGGCGCTGCCGATCAGTACCGGGGTGAGCATGCCCAGCAGCCATTTGCCGGGGGTGTCTTTCCAGCGCACAAGAACGCCTATGGCCAACACCACCATCAACAGGGCCATCAGGGGCAGGAACAGTGCATCGAAGTACGGTGGGCCGACGGACAGCTTCGCCCCGGTCAACGCGTCGAGCACCAGCGGATACAGCGTGCCGAGCAGGATCATCGAGGCCGCGACCACCAGTATCAGGTTGTTGGCCAGCAGCAGGGTTTCACGCGACCACAGGGCAAAGCCAACCTGGCTCTTGACGACTGGCGCACGCAGCGCGAACAGGGTCAGCGAGCCGCCGACCACGCACAGCAGGAACATCAGGATGAACACACCGCGCTCCGGGTCGGAAGCGAAGGCATGCACCGAGGTCAACACGCCCGAGCGAACCAGGAAGGTACCCAGCAAGCTCAACGAGAATGCGGCAATGGCCAGCAGTACCGTCCAGCTCTTGAACACGCCGCGTTTTTCAGTCACGGCCAGGGAGTGGATCAGGGCAGTGCCGACCAGCCACGGCATGAACGAGGCGTTCTCTACCGGGTCCCAGAACCACCAGCCGCCCCAACCCAACTCGTAGTAGGCCCACCAGGAGCCCAGGGTGATACCAATGCCGAGAAAGGCCCAGGCGATGATGGTCCAGGGCCGCGACCAGCGCGCCCAGGCCGCATCAAGACGACCGCCGAGCAACGCAGCGATGGCGAAGGCAAACGCGACCGAGAAACCGACATAGCCCATGTAGAGCATGGGTGGGTGAACGATCAGGCCCACATCCTGCAACAGCGGGTTGAGGTCACGACCATCGGTCGGTACCTGCGGCAACAGCCGCTGGAACGGGTTGGAGGTGACGATCAGGAACGACATGAAGCCCACGCTGATCATGCCCATGATCGCCAGCACGCGGGCGAGCATCACCTGTGGCAACTGCCGGGAGAAGATCGACACGGCAAAGGTCCAGCCGCCGAGAATCAGTGCCCATAGTAGCAACGACCCTTCGTGAGCGCCCCACACCGCGCTGAACTTGAAGTACCAAGGCAGGGCGCTGTTGGAGTTGCTGGCGACATAGGCAACCGAGAAGTTATCGGTCATGAAGGCGTGGGTCAGGCAGGCAAAGGCGAAGGCCAGGAATGCGAACTGGCCCCAGGCCGCAGGCCGTGCCAGGCTCATCCACAGGCTGTCACCGCGCCAGGCACCCAGCAATGGCACACTGGCCTGGACGCAGGCAAAGCACAGCGCCAGGATCATGGCCAATTGGCCCAGTTCGGGGATTACCAACGCGGCGTTCATGGTTTGCCTCCGGCCTGGCCAGCGTCAGTCGCAGCCTGACCGCTTTCCTTCAGGGCTTTGGTCACTTCTGGCGGCATGTACTTTTCATCGTGCTTGGCCAGCACTTCGTCCGCCACTACCACACCTTCGGCATTCAGTTTGCCGAGTGCGACAATGCCCTGCCCTTCGCGAAACAGATCCGGAAGAATGCCGCGGTAGGTAATGGGCACGGACTTGTTGAAGTCGGTGACCACGAAACGCACGTCCAGCGAATCACCGGAACGTTGCAGGGAACCTTTTTCAACCATGCCACCCGCACGGATACGGGTATCCAGGGGCGCCTCGCCATTGGCGATCTGGGTTGGGGTGTAGAACAGGTTGATGTTCTGCTGCAAGGCACTCAATGCCAGTGCCACGGCAACGCCGAGGCCGGCGAGCAGGCCGAGAATGATGAACAGGCGCTTCTTGCGTTGCGGATTCACTGATTGCTCTCCCGGCGCAGACGGCGCGCCTCTTCTTGCAGGTAACGGCGACGGGCCAGGATTGGCACCGCGACGTTGATCGCCAGCACTAACAGGCTAATGCCGTAGGCCGACCAGACATACAGGCCGTGGTGGCCCATGGCGAGAAAATCGCTGAAGGAGGTGAAACTCATCGTGCCAGCTCCCGACCCAGGGTATTCATGACTTCACTTTTCACCCAACTGCTGCGGGCTTCGCGCTTGAGTACTTCAAGGCGCATGCGCATCAGCAGTACCGCGCCGAAGAAGCAGTAGAAACCCAGTGCCGTGAGCAGCAACGGCAACCACATTTCCGCCGGCATCGCCGGTTTTTCGGTCAAGGTAAAGGTTGCGCCCTGGTGCAGGGTGTTCCACCACTCCACCGAATACTTGATGATCGGGATATTGATCACCCCGACAATCGCCAGCACTGCACAGGCCTTGGCCGCGCTCTCACGATTGCTGATCGCCTGCCCCAGGGCAATCAGACCGAAGTACAGAAACAGGAGGATCAGCATCGACGTCAGTCGGGCATCCCAGACCCACCAACTGCCCCAGGTCGGCTTACCCCAGATGGCGCCGGTAACCAGCGCCACGGCGGTCATCCAGGCGCCAATGGGCGCAGCGCACTGCAATGCAATGTCGGCGATCTTCATTTTCCAGACCAGGCCGACCACGCCGGCCACTGCCAGCATCACATAGCAGGACTGTGCCAGCATGGCGGCGGGCACATGGATGTAGATGATGCGAAAACTGTTGCCCTGTTGGTAATCCTGAGGGGCAAAGGCCAGGCCCCAGACCACACCGACCGTCAACAGCAGCACGGCGGCGATCGTCAGCCACGGCAGCATCCGCCCACTGATGGAATAGAACCACTTGGGCGAACCCAGTTTATGAAACCACGTCCAGCTGATTGCGCTGCTTTTCATCACGGTACATCCAGGGTCTTTGCTGGGCAGCGAGCCCAGACCTCATTATTCGCCGACGCTGATCTTCAGGCCAGCCGCTATTGCAAAGGGTGCCAACGTTACTGCCAGGGCGGTCAGGCTACCAAGCCAGAGCAGATAACCGGTCGCCGGCATCGCTTGCAGCGACGCCTGCAACGCGCCACTGCCCAAAATCAACACCGGGATATACAACGGCAGAATCAGCAGCGCCAGTAGCAGGCCACCACGTTTCAAGCCGACTGTCAGGGCTGCACCCACAGCGCCCAACAGGCTCAACACCGGGGTGCCGAGCAAAAGTGATGCCAGCAGCACGGGCAGGCTGGCACTTGGCAAGCCGAGCATCAAGGCCAGCAGCGGTGCCAACAATACCAGTGCCAGGCCGGAAAAGGCCCAGTGTGCCAGCACCTTGGCCAAAACCAGAAGAGGCAGGGGGTGCGACGAAAGGACCCACTGTTCCAGTGATCCATCCTCGAAATCACTGCGAAAAAGCCCGTCCAGCGAGAGCAGGACGGACAAAAGTGCAGCCACCCACACCAACCCAGGTGACAAGGTTTGCAACAATTGTGTCTCAGGACCGACCGCCAAAGGAAACAGTGCAATGACGATGGCGAAGAACACCAAGGGGTTGGCCAGCTCGGCCGGACGACGGCACAGCAGCCGCGCTTCGCGGCTCAGCAACAGGACAAATACACTCATGCGGCCCACTGCCCCAGGTTCAGTTCACGGTAACCGGAGGGTTTGCGCTCCAGCGTGTGGTGCGTGGTGAGGATCACCATGCCACCCGTTTCACAGTGGTGTGCCAGATGCGCTTCGAGCTGGGCCACCCCCTGCTTGTCGAGTGCGGTGAACGGTTCGTCGAGAATCCACAACGGCGGGCTGTCCAGGTACAACCGGGCCAGGGCTACGCGACGCTGCTGACCGGCCGACAGGGTATGACAAGGCACGTCCTCGAAGCCACGCAGGCCAACCGCCGCCAGTGCCTGCCAGATCGCCTCGCGCCCGGCCGGGCGGTGCAAGGCACACAACCAGGCAAGGTTCTCCTCTGGCGTCAGCAGGTCCTTGATCCCCGCCGCATGGCCGATCCACAGCAGCAGCCGGGCCAGTTCGCCGCGTTGCTCAGCCAAGGGCTTGCCTTGAACCAGGATCTGGCCACTGGTCGGGCGCATCAAACCGGCCAGCAACCGCAACAGGCTGGTTTTACCGCTGCCGTTGGGGCCGCTGATCTGGAGCATGTCGCCGGCGGCCAACTGCAGATCGAGATGCTCGAAGAGCATTCGCCAGTCGCGCTCGCAGGCCAGATCCACCGCTTCGAGTTGAGGGGTCACAGGTTTGCCTTATTGGTTCGGATGACTGTCTCAAGTCGGTCCCGGCGCGGCCGTTATACTGGAACGGTGACGCGGCCGACTGGTCTGTTCAAAAGAGCACCAGACCGCGAGCTCAAGGCTCCCCGAAAGTTCGGGCCGCATTATACATGCCATGTCCTACTGCAAAGAGGGCTATTTCGACAGGTTGTAACTTGATGACAGGCGAAATCAACAGCGTCGGCACGCAGGCACTGGCCAATCCACAGGCGCGCGGTGCCGCCATGACCGGCGAACTGCTCAGGCTTTTGCAGCCTCAGCAGGGCCTGCTGGCCCCCGGCGAAACGGCAGACGCCGAAGTTCTCTCGCTGAAGCAGAATGGTCAAGACTTCCAACTATTGATCAAGTTGACCCAGGACAGCGGGCGACAAACCAATGTACAAGCCAACAGCAGCCAGCCGCTGGCCCAAGGCACCCAGCTTACCGTCAGCCAGCCCAGCGCCTCCGCCCTGGCTATTGGCGTGCAACAGGCCAAGGCCAGTACTGTCACCACGTTGACCCAGATCGACACCCGCCAGTTGCCGGTCGGCACCCTGCTGCAAGGCAAGGTACTGACCAGCCAGGCCCTGCCCCAGGCCAACGGCCAGGCCAGCGTGTTCCGCTCACTGGTTAGCCTGCTCAATACTGTCCAGGCAGGCGCCACGCTGGCCGTGGACAGCCCGCGCCCGCTGCCTCTGGGCAGCTTGCTCAGCGCCGTCGTACGCAGTGAACAACAGCTATCGTTCATGCCGCTGAGTGGTCGCCAGGACCAGTTGGCAATCGCCCAACACCTGAGCAGCCAGCAAACCCGCCAGGCATCATTACCAGGTCTGCTGGCGGCCTTGCAGCGGATCGCCAGCGATGATCAACAACCTGCCCCATTGCGTACCCGTATCGACACGCTGCTTGCCAGCCTGCCGGATGTACGCCAGCTCAGCGATGCGAAGGGCCTGGCCCACGCCATGAACAACAGCGGCCTATTTCTGGAAGCCAAGTTGCTCAACGGCCTGCCAAGCGGCCTTGCACCGGACCTCAAGGCCCAGGTAGTACGCCTGATCGCACAGATATTGCCGGGGCTGCCCACCAGCACCCCATTCAACCCCGCCACCGCAGCGACCACCCTGTCCCAGGCCATGCCGGGCATGCTGCGCAACGCATTGGGTATGCTCGGCCAGGTGGGTGCACGGATCACCCCTTCCAGCTTCCCCCTGCCCTCGCGACTGCTGCAAAGCCTGGAGGGCGAAGGCGACCTTGAGCACGTGCTGCGCCTCGCGGCGGCGGCCGTCTCTCGGCTGCAAAGCCATCAACTGGCTAGCCTGGAGCAAACCGGCAGTACCGCCGACGGCACCCTGCAGACCACCTGGCAACTGGAAATTCCGCTGCGCACTGGCCAGGACTTCATGCCCTTGCAGGTCAAGCTGCAGCGCGAAGAAACGCCTGAGCAACAGGCCGACCCGGAACGTGAAAAGCGCGACCCTCTGGAAATGCTCTGGAAGATTGAGCTGTCGTTCGACCTCAGCCCGCTGGGACCGTTGCAAGTGCAGGCGCAGCTTGCCCAGGGCTGCCTGTCGAGCCAGCTGTGGGCCGAGCTGCCCAGCACAGTGCGCCTGATCGAAAGCCAGCTGAGCGAGCTGCGCACTCGTTTACTAGCACGGGGGCTGAGCGTCGGCGAGCTGAACTGTCATCACGGCACGCCGCCGCAAGGGCCGCGTACACGCCTGGAACAACGTTGGGTAGATGAAAACGCATGACTGAGCAAACACCCCGCCAGGCCATTGCCCTGAGCTACGACGGCCAACAAGCGCCCACCCTCACGGCCAAAGGCGATGACGCACTGGCCGAGGCGATCCTGGCCCTGGCGCGCGAGCACGAAGTGCCCATCTATGAAAACGCCGACCTGGTGAAACTGCTGGCACGGATGGAACTGGGCGACCGTATACCCGAAGCGCTGTACTTGACCATCGCCGAAATCATCGCCTTCGCCTGGCAACTCAAAGGCAAGGTGCCGGTGGATTTTGTAGATGAGGGACCGCAGGAACGGGATGTAACGCCACAGGCACTGGGCCTGAAGGCACCGCTGTAACGGGGAACGGGGTATCAGGCCCGACATCGCGAATGGATATGCTTGCTTTCATCAGGGGGGATGCGTGTTTGTGGCGGGTGGCACTCACCTCGTGAACATATCCATTCCCTACAGTGGCACTACCGGCTGGTTTCGCCTTTTACGGCGATCCACTTTTTTGCCGGCAATGCTTTTTCGTACGCTGAACCTGCAGGCGCCGCCAAATTGTCCCTTCAGGAGGTCGAACGCAGGCAGTGCGTAGTCGGGTGCCAGGCAGGGATGCCTGGCAAGGGCTGAGGGCCAGGAAGGCCCTTCAGCACGGCCCCGGCGGGAGCACTGCCGGAGTGAGAGAACCCGCAGCGCAGCGGAGGGCCGGATGTTGGGACGAGGGGTTTTGGTCACTTTTGCCCCGACAAAAGTGCCCCGCCGTAAAGGCGGAACGGGGTATCAGGCCCAAGATCGCAAATGGATATGCTTGCTTTCATCAGGGGGGATGCGTGTCTGTGGCCGCGATGGCTCCACTCAGCCTACTGAAGGGACACCCTGCAGCGCCTGCTACTTCGCGCACTGACAAACAAAGCCCACGCAGGAACTCGCCGCTTATCCGTGAAGGTAAACGGCGGTTTATCTTGGCCTTGATGCAGCTGATTGGGTGCTTAGCCGCGGTGCAGCTTACTCATCAGCTCTGCCTCGGCCTGAGTCAGGCCGCAGGACTGGGTCAGTTCGTCGACGCTAGCACCCATGCCGACCAAGCGCTCGGCCTGGGCAAACGACAGGCTGTTGGGGTCGCGCTGCTCCAACTGCATCAGCTTGTCAGGCAACGGTGCCACGACCGCACGCAACTCATGCAGGGCTTCGCCCATTCGCACGGTGCCATTCTGGTAATCGTCCAAGCGCTTGGCCAGGTCCTTGATGCGCTGATCGCGCAGCGCATCACCCTGGGCCTGTTGCGAGGCCAGCTCACGCTGGCGCTTGCTATACCCCAGAAACAGCCACAGGCTCACCGCCCAGAGCAGCGCCAGAAAAATGACTGCAACCTCGAAAATCAAATCAGATGTTCTCCAGCTCTGACCACTCTTCCTCGGTCATCATCTTGTCCAACTCAACCAGAATCAGCAGCTCGCCGTTCTTGTTGCATACGCCTTGAATGAACTTGGCCGATTCCTCGTTGCCCACATTCGGCGCGGTTTCAACTTCCGATTGGCGCAGGTAAACCACTTCGGCAACGCTGTCGACCAGAATACCAACGACTTGCTTGTCCGCTTCGATGATGACAATACGGGTGTTGTCGCTGACATCGGTCGGTGCCAGGCCAAAGCGCTGACGCGTATCGATCACGGTGACGACGTTACCGCGCAGGTTGATGATGCCCAGCACGTAGCTCGGCGCACCCGGCACAGGCGCAATCTCGGTGTAGCGAAGCACTTCCTGCACTTGCATCACATTGATGCCGTAGGACTCGTTGTCCAGGCGGAAGGTCACCCACTGCAGAATCGGATCTTCGGAACCTTGTGCAGATGTCTTTTTCATTCCCCTAACCCTCAAAATCCGCCGTTGGCGGTGTGCTCAGTGTGACCGCACGCGGTGCGGCCATCATTTATGGTTGTTTGTGCATCTGCTTGACCGCGCCGCTGGCAATCAGCTCAGCCAATTCGGCGACATCCAGCAACGCGCACATATGCTCAATCACGGTACCGGCCAACCATGGCCGCTGGCCACGTTGGCTACGCCATTTGATTTCGCCGGGGTCCAAGCGCAGCGAGCGGCTGACCTGATGCACCGCCAACCCCCACTCGTAGCCTTGCACCGAAATCACATACTGCAGCCCCTGACGGAAATCATCGCGGTAGCGGTCCGGCATGACCCAACGGGCAGTGTCCAGCACTTTCAGGTTGCCGGCCTGGCTCGGCAGAATGCCAAGAAACCAGTCAGGTTGGCCGAACAACGGTGTCAGTTCCTGACCCGCCAGCGAGTAGATCGAGCCCAGGCAAACCAGCGGAACGGCCAGCGTCAGCCCGGCGACATCGAACAACAGGCATTCAAACGGTTCGGCAGCCCAGGCTGGGCGACCGTCTGTGGTAGCCGGAGGCACTGGCGGATTGAGCGCAGGCGGCAGATGAACCTCAACCAAGGGTTCAACCGGCACTGGCGCCTCAACCACCGGAGCCGCTGGTGCTACCGCGACCTCCAGCGGTGGCGCGATAACAGGCATTACCAGCCGGCTCGGCTCGGCAAAGACCGTTGTGGTGACTTCTACCGATACAGACGGCTGGCGCTTGGCATCACGCACCTGCTCTTCAAGCACGGCAGCCTGAAATTCGTCCAGTTCCGCTGGCACTTCGACAGGCGGGCGAAGCGTTTCAACACGCGGCGCCTCCAACTCTTCGGTCGCTTCCTGCAACAAGCCATCCAGATAGGATTGCAGGGCCAGTTGTGGCCGGGTGGCGATCAACGCGGGGCGAGTCATCAAGCCACCTGCGCTGCAGCGTTGTGGGTAAGCAACTGCTTGAGCAGCGCCCTGTAAGCGGTTACGCCACGGCTTTTGCCATCGAATTGCGAAGGCGTCAAACCGGCCCGGCTGGCATCACGCAGGCGCGTATCAACCGGGATGTAGCCCTGCCAGATATGTTCCGGGTAACTGTCACGCAGCACCCGCAGCGTGCCCATGGAAGCCTGGGTACGCCGATCGAACAACGTCGGCACGATATGGAACGGCAACGCCTGCTTGCGTGAGCGGTTCACCATCGCAAGCGTGCTGACCATGCGCTCCAGGCCTTTGACCGCCAGGTATTCGGTTTGCACTGGAATCACCAGTTGCTGGCTGGCAGCCAGGGCGTTGACCATCAACACGCCGAGTAACGGTGGGCTGTCGATGATGGCGTAGTCGAAATCCTGCCACAGCTGCGCCAGACTCTTGGCGATCACCAGGCCCAGGCCGCTTTGCCCGGGAGACTGACGCTCCAGGGTGGCGAGGGCGGTACTCGATGGCAACAACGAGATATTGTCGTGACTGGTCGGCAGCAGCAGCTGCCCCGGCAAGCCTTCGGGGACAGTGCCCTTGTGAAGGAACAAGTCGAAGCTGCTGTGCTCCAGGGTATCGGGATTGTGCCCGAAGTAGCTGGTCATGGACCCGTGAGGGTCGAGGTCAACCACGACCACGCGCTTGCCCGCATCAGCCAGCAAACCGGCCAAGGCGATGGACGTGGTGGTCTTGCCGACGCCACCTTTTTGATTGGCTACTGCCCAGACTCTCATTGCGCTGCTTCCTCCCGCTACGGCAACCTGCCCTACCGGGATCGGTTATAAGGTCGGTGACGGGGAATTGACGGGGCTGGCCCCGACCGTCGGTGATACCACTCGCGGTGCAGTTTGTGTGCCAGCTCGCTTCATTGCTGCATCTGGCGTGGCATTGGCACTGCCCGTACCGGTCAGGCTGCGGCGCACCTCCAGGTTACGCGAGATCACCAGCACCACCCGACGATTGCGCGCACGCCCATCTGCCGTGGTATTGCTGGCAATCGGCTGGAACTCGCCATAGCCCACCGACGCCATGCGTGCGGGGTTAACGCCTTCCATCGCCAACAGGCGCACAATGCTGGCCGCACGTGCCGACGACAGCTCCCAGTTGGTCGGGTACTGCGCCGTGCGAATCGGCAAATCGTCGGTGAACCCTTCGACATGCACCGGGTTGGCGAAAGGCTTCAGGATCCGCGCCACTTTTTCGATGATATTGAAGGCCGCGTCGCTGGGCATGGCGTCGCCACTGCCAAACAGCAGCGAAGAGTTCAACTCGATCTCCACCCACAACTCGTTGCCGCGCACCGTCATCTGATCGGATTTGATCAAATCACCGAAGGCGTCCCGAACATCGTTGGTGATGGTCTTGAGTGGATCGCTGTTGGTTTGAGCAAGCCCGGCATCGACCTGTTCGCTATCGCGGATCAGCGGTTCGGCTGGCTTGACGCTGAGCGGCTGCTCATCGCCAATCGGAATCGGCCGCATGCTCCGTTCGGGGTCATTGAAAACCCCGAGCAGGGCCTGGGAAATTATTTTGTACTTGCCCTCGTTGATCGAGGAGATCGAGTACATGACCACGAAGAAGGCGAACAACAAGGTAATGAAGTCGGCGTACGACACCAGCCAGCGTTCGTGGTTCTCATGTTCCTCGGGGGCGCGACGACGAGCCATGTATTACTCCATGAAGCCCTGAAGCTTCAACTCGATCGAACGCGGGTTTTCACCTTCTGCAATCGACAACAGGCCTTCCAGGAGCATTTCCCGGTAACGCGACTGACGCAGGGCCAGAGCCTTGAGCTTGTTGGCGACCGGCAGCAGGATCAGGTTGGCACTGGCAACACCATAGATCGTCGCCACGAACGCAACGGCAATGCCATTGCCCAGCTGGGACGGGTCGGCCAGATTGCCCATCACATGGATCAAACCCATTACCGCACCGATGATGCCGATGGTTGGCGCATAGCCGCCCATGCTCTCGAACACTTTTGCAGCCTGGATATCGCGGCTTTCCTGGGTGTAGAAATCCACCTCGAGAATGCTGCGAATCGCTTCCGGCTCCGCACCATCGACCAGCAGTTGCAAGCCCTTGCGCGCATAGGGATCGGGCTCGGCGTCAGCCACCCCTTCCAGGCCCAGCAGGCCCTCTTTGCGCGCCGTCAGGCTCCAGTTGACGACCCGATCAATACCACCGGCCAGGTCAACCCGTGGCGGGAACAGGATCCAGATGACAATCTGCATCGCGCGCTTGAAAGCGCTCATCGGCGACTGCAGCAACGAAGCTGCCAACGTGCCGCCGAGCACGATCAGCGCCGCAGGGCCGTTGATCAACGCAGACAGGTGGCCGCCTTCCAGGTAGTTGCCACCGATGATGGCAACAAAGGCCAGGATGATCCCGATGAGGCTCAAGACATCCATTAGACGCACGCCTCGACCAGATGCCGACCGATGTCATCCAGGCCGTACACCGCGTCCGCCAGATTGGCCTTGACGATCGCCATGGGCATGCCATAGATCACGCAGCTGGCTTCATCCTGAGCCCAGACCTGGCTGCCGCCCTGCTTGAGCAGGCGAGCACCTTCGCGGCCATCAGCGCCCATGCCGGTCAACACCACGGCCAATACCTTGTCGCCGTAGGACTTCGCGGCAGAACCAAAGGTGATGTCCACGCACGGTTTGTAGTTCAGACGCTCGTCGCCCGGGAGGATTTTCACCGTACCCCGCGCATCGACCATCATCTGCTTGCCACCAGGGGCCAGCAGCGCCAGGCCAGGACGCAACACGTCACCGTCCTCGGCTTCCTTGACACTGATCTTGCAGAGCTTGTCCAGGCGTTCGGCAAACGCCTTGGTGAACGCCGCCGGCATGTGCTGGATCAATACGATCGGCGCTGGGAAGTTTGCCGGCAGCTGGGTCAGTACGCGCTGCAGGGCAACCGGGCCGCCTGTCGACGTGCCGATGGCCAGCAGCTTGTAGGACTTGCGTTTGGGTGCAGGCGAGCTGGGTGCGGCCGCACGTGCTGGCGCGCTAGCAGGCGCTGGGCGCGAGAGGCCTGGCGACGCCATGCTGCTGACACTGTGCTGGGCGCTGGGCGCTGGAGCCGGAGCTGGCGTGGCGAAACTGCTGAAGCGGCGGTTACTGCGGGAAATGGTATGAACCTTTTCGCACAGCAGTTGCTTGACCTTTTCCGGGTTGCGCGAGATGTCCTCGAAGTTCTTCGGCAGGTAATCCACCGCACCGGCATCCAGTGCATCAAGGGTAACGCGAGCACCTTCATGGGTCAGCGAGGAGAACATCAACACCGGCGTCGGGCAACGCTGCATGATGTGCCGAACGGCAGTGATGCCATCCATCATGGGCATTTCATAGTCCATGGTGATCACATCAGGCTTGAGCGACAGTGCTTGGTCGATCGCTTCCTTGCCGTTGGTCGCGGTGCCCACGACCTGGATAGTCGGGTCCGCTGAAAGAATTTCCGAGACACGGCGGCGGAAGAAACCGGAATCATCCACCACCAGGACCTTGACTGCCATAAACACTCCATTACGGGGCGCGGTCGAAAGACCGCGCCACCGGGATCAAATACGCCGGGCAGCGTAACGCTTGAGCATGCTCGGAACGTCGAGGATCAGCGCAATGCGCCCGTCACCGGTAATGGTGGCGCCCGACATCCCAGGGGTGCCTTGCAGCATCTTGCCCAGCGGCTTGATGACCACCTCTTCCTGGCCGACCAGTTGATCGACGACGAAGCCGATCCGCTGAGTGCCCACCGAGAGGATCACCACATGGCCTTCGTGCTGCTCTTCATGAGCGGCAGAGCTGACCAACCAGCGCTTGAGGTAAAACAGTGGCAACGCCTTGTCGCGTACGATCACCACTTCCTGGCCGTCAACCACGTTGGTACGCGACAGGTCGAGGTGGAAAATTTCGTTGACGTTGACCAGCGGGAACGCGAACGCCTGATTGCCCAGCATGACCATCAGCGTCGGCATGATCGCCAAGGTCAACGGCACCTTGATCACGATCTTCGAACCCTGGCCCTTGGCCGAGTAGATGTTGATCGAGCCGTTGAGCTGGGAGATCTTGGTTTTCACCACGTCCATGCCGACACCACGGCCAGACACATCGGAAATCTCGGTCTTGGTGGAAAAGCCCGGGGCGAAGATCAGGTTGTAGCAGTCCGACTCGCTCAGGCGATCGGCTGCATCCTTGTCCATCAGGCCCTTTTCCACCGCCTTGGCGCGCAGCACGTTGGGGTCCATGCCCTTGCCGTCGTCAGAGATCGACAAGAGGATGTGATCGCCTTCCTGCTCAGCCGACAGTACGACCTTGCCACCACGCGACTTGCCTGCGGCTTCACGCTCTTCCGGTGTTTCGACACCGTGGTCGACAGCGTTGCGCACCAAGTGGACCAGCGGGTCGGCCAAGGCCTCGACCAGGTTTTTGTCCAGGTCGGTCTCTTCGCCCACCAGCTCCAGGTTGATCTCTTTCTTCAACTGGCGCGCCAGGTCACGAACCAGGCGGGGGAAGCGCCCGAAGACCTTCTTGATCGGCTGCATGCGGGTCTTCATGACCGCGGTCTGCAGGTCAGCGGTGACCACGTCGAGGTTCGACACCGCCTTGGACATGGCCTCATCGCCGCTGTTCAAGCCCAGGCGAACCAGACGGTTACGCACCAGTACCAGCTCGCCGACCATGTTCATGATCTCATCGAGGCGGGCGGTATCGACGCGCACAGTGGTTTCGGCTTCACTGGCAGCATGCTTGTCGGCTGACGCCGGAGCGGCCTGACGCGCAGGTGCTGCAGCGGCAGCTGGCTTGGCGACGGGAGCAGGTGCAGGTGCTGCAGCGGGCGCGGGTTTGGCCTCAGGCTTGGCTACTGCTGCTTCTGCGACCGAGGCCGTTGCTGCTGCGCCCTCGGCAAATTTACCTTTGCCGTGGATCTGATCGAGCAACGCTTCGAACTCGTGCTCGGAAATATGGTCGCCCGACCCTTCGGTAGCAGCGGGCTCGACAGCCGCGGCCGGCAGTGCATCCACAGCAAAGGTACCCTTGCCATGAAGCTGATCCAGCAGCGCTTCGAATTCGTCGTCGGTAATTTCGTTGCTGGCTTCAGTGCCTGCCTCGACAACCGCTGCCGACGCAGGCGCAGCAGGTGTGGGAAGGCTGTCGGCAGCAAACTGGCCTTTGCCGTGCAGTTGGTCGAGCAATGACTCAAACTCGGCATCGGTGATTTCATCACCCGCCGCTGCTGCCGGAGCGGCAGGCGCCTCGGCCTCGGCCTTGACGGCGTTGAGCGAGTCGAGCAGTTGCTCGAACTCCGTGTCGGTAATGTCGCCAGACGCTTGCTCAGCGGGCGCCTCGGCAACCGGTTCTGACTCAGGCTCGGGTGCAGCAGCCTGCTGGGCCGAAGCCGGCTCAGCCAGACGTGCCAGCGCAGCCAGCAGCTCTGGCGTGGCCGGCGTCACATCGCTGCGCTCGCGGACCTGGCCGAACATGCTGTTGACCGTGTCCAGGGCTTCCAGGACCACGTCCATCAGCTCGGAGTCAACGCGACGCTCGCCCTTGCGCAGAATGTCGAACACGTTCTCGGCAATATGGCAGCACTCCACCAGCTCATTGAGCTGGAGGAAGCCGGCGCCCCCTTTTACAGTGTGAAAGCCGCGAAAGATTGCATTGAGCAGATCCGCATCATCAGGCCGGCTTTCCAGCTCGACCAATTGCTCGGACAGTTGCTCAAGAATTTCGCCGGCTTCTACCAGGAAATCCTGGAGGATTTCTTCATCGGCGCCGAAGCTCATTAAACGTGCTCCCTAAAAACCCAGGCTAGACAACAGATCGTCGACATCGTCCTGACCGGACACGACGTCTTCACGCTTATCGGCATGAATCTGCGGACCTTCACCCCGAGTCGGATGTTTTTCTTGATCTTTTTCAGCACGTAGCTGCTGGTGGTCATGTTCAATACCGGCAAAGCGGTCGACCTGACTGGCCATCAATACGAGCTTGAGCAGATTGCTTTCTACTTCGGTAACCAGTTGCGTGACGCGCTTGATCACCTGGCCGGTCAGGTCTTGGTAGTCCTGAGCCAACAAAATGTCATTGAGGTGGCCTGCCACTTCACGGGTGCCGGCCTCGCTGCGCGTCAGAAAACTGTCAACACGACGCGCCAGCTCGCGAAACTCCGGCGCAGCCACTTCTCGACGCATGAAACGCTGCCAGTCAGCACTCAAGGTACTTGCCTCGGCACTCAATTCTTGAAGCACCGGCGTACTTTGCTCGACCAGGTCCATGGTCCGGTTAGCCGCGCCCTCGGTGAGCTTGACCACATAGGACAAGCGCTCGGTGGCATCGGTGATCTGCGACACTTCCTCAGCCTGCGGCATCTGCGGGTCAATATGAAAACTGACGATCGCACTATGCAACTCGCGGGTGAGCTTGCCGACTTCCTGATACAGGCCACGATCACGGGTCTGGTTCAGCTGATGGATCAGTTGTACCGCGTCGCCGAATTTACCTCGTTCAAGGCTATCGACAAGCTCGTTGGCATGTTTCTTCAGTGTCGACTCGAAGTCGCCCAACGACGATTGTTTATGCTCCATAAGCGCCCCCGTGGCGTACCTCAGCTATTGACGCGCTCGAAGATCTTCTCGATCTTTTCTTTCAACACCTGAGCCGTGAATGGTTTTACCACGTAACCATTAACGCCAGCCTGAGCCGCCTCAATGATCTGATCACGCTTGGCCTCTGCCGTTACCATCAGCACCGGCAGGTGCTTCAGGCGTTCGTCAGCGCGCACCGTACGCAGCAGGTCGATGCCGGACATGCCAGGCATGTTCCAGTCCGTTACCAGAAAATCGAAGTTACCGCTGTGCAGCATTGGCAGTGCAGTGACGCCGTCGTCCGCTTCCTGGGTATTGGTGAAGCCCAGGTCACGCAACAGGTTCTTGATGATCCGCCGCATCGTCGAAAAATCGTCAACGATGAGGATTTTCATGTTCTTGTCCAATTAGACCTCCAAGCAGTCTTTAACGCGCTCAGCGCTGAACGCGCACTCAATCAAATCCGGCACAACATTTTCACGACTGCATGAAACCCAGCAATCAACGCGCGCGCCATTCTCCCAGCCGCCCACGCAAGCGTGCAGCACACTGGCTGTGCAACTGGCTGACCCGCGACTCACTGACCCCAAGCACCTCGCCGATTTCCTTGAGGTTCAGCTCTTCGTCGTAATACAACGCCAGCACCAGCCGCTCACGCTCAGGCAAGTTGGCAATCGCATCTGCCAACGCTGCCTGAAAGCGCTCGTCTTCCAGATCGCGCGAAGGCTCGACCTGGGCGCTGGCGCCGTCCTCGTGCAGCCCTTCATGCTCGCCGTCCTGCAACAGGTCGTCGAAGCTGAACAGGCGACTGCCCAAGGTGTCATTCAAAATCCCGTAATAATCATCGAGACTCAATTGAAGTTCGGCAGCAACCTCATGATCTTTAGCGTCACGACCTGTTTTTGCTTCAACAGCGCGAATTGCATCACTGACCATGCGGGTATTGCGATGAACCGAACGCGGCGCCCAATCCCCCTTGCGCACCTCATCCAGCATCGCACCGCGGATGCGAATACCGGCATAGGTCTCAAAACTGGCACCTTTGCTTGAGTCATACTTGTTCGCCACCTCAAGCAAACCGATCATGCCGGCTTGAATCAGGTCTTCAACCTGAACACTGGCGGGCAAACGCGCCAACAGGTGGTAAGCGATGCGCTTGACCAACGGCGCGTAGCGTTCGACCAACTCATACTGCGCGTCGCGCGAAGCCTTGCTGTACATCCGGAAACCGCTGGCACTCATAGAGCAGGCCCCACACTGGTCGGCTGCACCAGACGCTCGACGAAGAACTCCAGATGGCCGCGTGGGTTGGCTGGCAGCGGCCAGCTATCGACCTTCTGTGCGATGGCCTTGAACGCCAACGCGCACTTGGAACGCGGAAAGGCTTCATAGACCGCTCGCTGCTTCTGCACGGCTTTACGCACGCACTCGTCATACGGCACTGCACCGACGTATTGTAGGGCGACATCGAGGAAGCGATCCGTGACCTTGGTCAACTTAGCGAACAGATTGCGCCCTTCCTGAGGGCTTTGCGCCATGTTCGCCAGCACGCGGAAGCGGTTCATGCCGTAATCACGGTTAAGCAGCTTGATCAACGCATAGGCGTCGGTAATCGAGGTGGGCTCGTCACAGACCACCAGCAACACTTCCTGGGCCGCTCGAACGAAGCTGACCACCGAGTCACCAATACCCGCAGCGGTGTCGATCACCAGCACATCGAGGTTGTCGCCGATATCACTGAACGCCTGAATCAGGCCGGCATGCTGAGCGGGCGCCAGGTGAACCATGCTTTGCGTACCCGAAGCGGCTGGCACGATGCGCACACCACCCGGCCCCTGCAGCAGCACGTCGCGCAGCTCGCAGTGCCCTTCGATAACGTCGGCCAGGGTTCGCTTGGGCGTGAGGCCCAGCAACACGTCGACGTTAGCCAGGCCCAGGTCGGCGTCCAACAGCATGACGCGACGGCCGAGCTCGGCCAACGCCAGTGACAAGTTCACTGACACGTTAGTCTTGCCAACGCCACCTTTGCCGCCGGTCACGGCGATCACCTGTACGGGATGCATGCTACCCATGTTTGTTCTTTACCTTGTCTTGCTTAGACCGAGGCCACATGACTGGCTGCACTTTCAAACACCTGAAAAATGCCTGGCAGACCATTGATGTAGATACTTTGCAACGTCTTCACCGACACCTCAGCCAACACGCTTAGGGCCGTGATAGAGATCAGCGAACATATCGGCCATGGCCTCCTCGCTGGGCTCGTCCTGCATTTGCACACTAACCGCGCGGCTGACCAACTGGTGGCGGCGCGGCAAGTGCAAGTCATCCGGAATGCGCGGCCCATCGGTCAGATAGGCCACCGGCAATTCATGACTGATCGCCAGGCTCAACACCTCACCGAGGCTGGCGGTTTCATCAAGTTTAGTCAGGATGCAACCGGCCAGCCCGCAGCGTTTGTAGCTGTGGTAGGCCGCCGTCAGCACCTGTTTCTGGCTGGTCGTCGCCAACACCAGGTAGTTCTTCGCCTGGATACCGCGACCGGCCAGCGTCTCCAACTGCATGCGCAGGGCCGGATCACTGGCCTGCAAACCTGCGGTATCGATCAGTACCACGCGCTTGCGCAGCAAGGGCTCCAACGCCTGCCCCAAGGACTGCCCCGGATCGACATGGGTGACCGAAACATTGAGGATACGCCCGAGCGTCTTCAGTTGTTCCTGGGCACCGATGCGGAAACTGTCCATGCTCACCAGAGCCAGGTTCTGCGCGCCGTACTTGAGCACGTAGCGGGCTGCCAACTTCGCCAGCGTAGTGGTCTTGCCCATACCCGCCGGGCCGACCATGGCGATCACCCCACCCTCTTCGATCGGATCGACTTCCGGCACGCTGATCATCCGCGCCAGGTGGGCCAGCAACATCCGCCAGGCATGGCGTGGCTCTTCAATTTCGGCGGTCAGGTCAAGCAGCTCGCGCGACAGCGGTCCCGACAAGCCAATACGCTGCAGGCGGCGCCAGAGGCTCGCTTGCTGCGGTTTGCTGCCTTGCAGTTGAGTCCACGCCAGCGACCCCAGCTGCACTTCCAGCAACTCACGCAAACCAGACAGCTCGTTACGCATCGAGTCAAACAGGCGCTGATCTACCGCAGGCGCTGGCGCGACCCGAGGGCGCTCCGGCTCATCGACATGCGGCTCGATCAGCGGCTCCGATGCAGTTAGTGGCAGGCCGGCGAACAACTGGCGATTCGCCGTCTCGTCACCCTCGACGCGGCTGCTCAATTCGGCTTGGGCAGTGACGATGCGCGACTGAGTCTTGCGCAGTTCGTCCTCAAGCTCGACATTGGGAACACGTGGCGACAAGGCAGACAACTTGTAGTCCAGCGCAGCCGTCAGCTCGACACCGCCAGCAATCCGTCGGTTGCCGATGATGGCGGCCTCAGCCCCCAGTTCATCACGAACCAACTTCATGGCCTGACGCATATCGGCTGCGAAAAAACGCTTAACTTGCATAACCCACTACCTCAGCCGTTGGGGCCTACTGTGGCAACGATGGTGACTTGCTTGTTGTCAGGTATTTCCTGATACGCCAAAACATGCAAATTCGGTACTGCCAGGCGACCAAAACGCGACAACATTGCCCGTATCGGCCCTGCGACCAACAAGATCGCTGGTTGCCCTTGCATTTCTTGACGCTGGGCAGCCTCGATTAACGAACGCTGAAGCTTTTCAGCCATGCTTGGCTCAAGAAGAACGCCCTCTTCTTGACCTTGCCCGGCCCTTTGTAAACTATTGAGCAAAATCTGTTCCAACCTTGGTTCAAGCGTGATGACTGGCAGCTCAGACTCAGTGCCGACAATGCTTTGCACGATGGCGCGACACAATCCGACGCGCACCGCAGCCACCAAAGCGGCGGTATCTTGACTCTTCCCGGCGTTGTTCGCGATGGCTTCGGCAATACTGCGGATATCGCGTACGGGCACCTGCTCGGACAACAGCGCCTGCAACACCTTGAGCAACCCCGACAGCGACATGATGCCCGGCACCAGCTCCTCGGCCAGTTTCGGCGAGCCCTTGGCCAACACCTGCAGCAACTGCTGAACCTCTTCGTGACCGATCAGCTCATGGCAATGCTTGTGCAGGATCTGGTTCAAGTGCGTAGCAACCACGGTGCTGGCATCGACCACGGTATAACCCAGCGACTGAGCCTGACTGCGCTGACCCACGTCGATCCACACAGCCTCCAGGCCGAAGGCCGGGTCCTTGGCGGCAATGCCATTGAGCGTACCAAAGACCTGCCCCGGGTTAATCGCCAGCTCGCGGTCAGGATAGATTTCCGCCTCAGCCAGGATGACCCCCATGAGCGTCAGGCGGTAGACACTTGGCGCAAGGTCGAGGTTGTCGCGGATGTGCACCGTCGGCATCAGGAAACCGAGGTCCTGGGAGAGCTTTTTGCGCACGCCCTTGATCCGCGCCAACAGCTGCCCACCCTGATTGCGGTCGACCAATGGAATCAGGCGATAGCCCACCTCCAGGCCGATCATGTCAATCGGCGTGACGTCATCCCAACCCAGCTCTTTGGTTTCCATGGCTCGCTGTGGAGACGGCAGCAGGTCTTGCTGCATCTGGGCCATTTCCTGCGCCTTGAGCTTGGCCTGATTCTGCTTGCGCCACACCATGTAGGCGGCACCACCGGCCAGCGCCGCCAAGCCGATAAAGGCAATGTGCGGCATGCCCGGCACCAGGCCCATGACCAGCATGATCCCGGCCGAAACCGCCAGGGCCTTCGGCGACTCGAACATCTGCCGGTTGATCTGCTTGCCCATGTCCTCGGAACCCGAGGCACGCGTCACCATGATCGCCGCGGCGGTGGACAACAGCAGCGATGGCAACTGCGCCACCAAACCGTCACCAATGGTCAACAAGGCGTACACCTTGCCCGCATCGGCGAAGGTCATGTTGTGCTGGAACATACCGACGGCCATACCGCCGATCAGGTTGATGAACAGAATCAGCAGGCCGGCGATGGCGTCACCGCGCACAAACTTGCTGGCACCGTCCATGGAACCATAGAACTCAGCCTCCTGAGCCACCTCGGAGCGGCGCGCCTTGGCCTGGGCCTGATCGATCAGGCCGGCGTTGAGGTCGGCGTCGATTGCCATTTGCTTGCCCGGCATCGCGTCGAGGGTAAACCGCGCGCTCACTTCGGAGATACGCCCTGCACCCTTGGTAACCACGACGAAGTTGATGATCATCAGGATGGCGAAGACCACGATACCGACCACGTAGTTACCGCCGATCACCACCTCACCAAAGGCCTGAATCACCTTACCGGCCGCAGCGTGACCATCATGACCATGGAGCATGACCACCCGCGTCGACGCTACGTTCAACGCCAGTCGCAGCAGCGTCGCCACCAGCAGAATGGTCGGAAAAACAGCAAAATCCAGTGGGCGCAGTGCGTAGACACACACCAGCAGGACCACAATCGACAGGGCAATGTTGAACGTGAAGAACACGTCGAGCAGGAACGGCGGGATCGGCAACATCATCATTGCCAGCAACACCAGCAGCAACAGCGGCACACCCAGGTTTCCTCGGCCAAGGCCGACCAGGTTGCTACGGGCGCTGTTGATTAACTGAGTGCGATCCACCGGTATTCCTCTCAAGCAAACTTTTGACGCCACGAAGGCGCGTGGCGCTGCCTCTGCAAGAAGCCTTCCAACTTTGCGTCTGTCACGCAATAAGAGGCTTTCAGGGGGATCAGAACGTATGCGGTGCGGTCATCGCAGGCAAGCCGGCTGGCCACAGGACGCCATCACATCAGGGAGGATCAGGAGTCCCGACGCAAATCCGGCGGAATCGGTACGTCCTTGAGGGGTTCCGGCGCCTTGCCTTTGCCAGCACGGTACTGGCGGACCTGGAAGACATAGGCCAGTACCTGGGCCACCGCCAGGTAGAGGCCCGCCGGGATTTCTTCCTCAAGTTCGGTGGAGTAGTAGATCGAACGCGCCAACGCCGCCGACTCAAGAATCTGGATCTTGTGCTCACCCGCGATTTCACGAATCTTCAGCGCAATGAAGTCAGTGCCCTTGGCCAGTAGCAATGGCGCACCGCCCTTATCAGGGTCGTACTTGAGTGCCACGGCATAGTGCGTCGGGTTGGTGATGACCACATCGGCTTCGGGAATCGCCGCCATCATTCGGCGCTGCGACATCTCACGCTGGGTCTGTCGAATGCGCTGTTTGACCTCGGGGCGACCTTCACTGTCCTTGTACTCGTCACGCACTTCCTGCTTGGTCATCAACAGCTTCTTGTGTGCCTGCCAAAGCTGCAAAGGCGCGTCCACAGCGGCGATCAGCAGCAAACCCGCCGCCATCCACAAGGCACTCCAGCCCACCACCTGAACGCTATGGATGACTGCCTGATCAAGCGGCTCGTGCGCGATGGCAATCAGGTCGTCGCGATCTGAAGACAGCACCACCAAGGCCACCAGCAAGATCACAAAGAACTTGGCCAGCGCCTTGAGCAACTCGGTCAGCGCATGCATGGAGAACATCCGCTTGATCCCCGACATCGGGTTCATTCGGCTGAACTTCGGTGCCAGGCTACTGCCGGCAAACAAAAACCCGCCCAGGGAAATCGGCCCGATGATCGCCGCCAGCAGCAACACCAGCAACACCGGCTGAGTGGCGAGTATGGCCATCTTGCCCGAGGCCAACAGAAAGATCCCCATGGAGCGCTCGTCGATGAGCACCTCGCGGGACAAGGTGAAATTGATCCGCATCAGCTCCATCAGCGTTTCCGCCAACGCACCGCCGAAGACCAGCAACCCGCCCGCGCCCGCCAAGGTTACGGCAACCGTATTGAGTTCTTTGGAGCGCGCAATCTCGCCCTTCTCACGAGCGTCCTTCTTGCGCTTGTCGGTGGGGTCTTCTGTTTTATCCTGACCGCTCTCGCTCTCAGCCATGCTCAGCGCGCCCTCGCCAGTTCACGCAGCCATTGCAGCGCCTCGGAGGCCAATGACTGGTAATGGGACAGAATGTCGGCCAGACCGACCCAGAAAATCCCGAGCCCCAATACCAGGGTCAAGGGAAAACCGATGGAAAAAATGTTCAACTGCGGCGCGGCGCGGGTCATCACGCCAAAGGCGATGTTGACCACCAGCAGTGCGGTAATCGCCGGCAGTACCAGCAGCAGTGCTGCGCCCAATACCCAGCCCAGGCGCCCGGCCATGTCCCAGAAATGATTGACCAGCAGACCGCTGCCAATTGGCAATGTGGTGAAACTCTCGGTGAGCACCTCGAAAACCACCAGATGGCCATTCATCGATAGAAACAACAGGGTCACCAGCATCGTCAGGAACTGACTGACCACCGCGACATTGACGCCGTTGGCCGGATCGACCATCGAGGCAAACGCCATCCCCATCTGAATCGCAACAATCTGCCCGGCAATCACAAAGGCCTGGAAGAACAGCTGCAGCGCCATACCGAACAGGGCACCGATGATCACCTGTTCGGCAATCAGCAGCAGCCCACTAAGGCTCAAGGGATTGACCTCAGGCAGAGGCGGCAAGCCAGGCACGATGACCACTGTAATGGCCACCGCGAAATACAGCCGGATGCGCGCTGGCAACAAGGTGGTACCGAATATCGGCATGGTCATCAGTACGGCAGCGACACGAAACAGCGGCAGGATGAACGACGCCACCCACGTGCTGATCTGCGCATCGGTCAACTCGAGCATGCCGTACTCAACCGATCAGCTGCGGAATACTGCCGTACAGCGACAGGATGTACTCCATGAACGTGCGAACCAACCACGGCCCCACCACGATCAGGGTCACCAGCATCACCAACAGCCGCGGCAAGAAGCTCAGGGTCTGTTCGTTGATCTGGGTGGCCGCCTGAAACATCGCGACCACCAGACCGACCAGCAGGCTCGGCACTACCAGCACCGCCACCATCATCGTGGTCAGCCACAGCGCATCGCGAAACAGGTCGACAGCGACTTCCGGGGTCATGCGCGATTCTCCTAGACGCCGCCGAAACTGCCGGCCAGGGTACCAATGATAAGCGCCCAGCCGTCCACCAGCACGAAGAGCATGATCTTGAACGGCAACGAGATGATCAACGGCGAGAGCATCATCATACCCATGGCCATCAGTACGCTGGCGACCACCAGGTCGATGATCAGAAACGGAATAAAGATCATGAAGCCGATTTGAAACGCCGTCTTCAGTTCCGATGTCACAAAGGCGGGCACCAGGATCGTCAACGGCGCCTGGTCGGGCGTTGCGATGTCGGTACGCTTGGACAGCCGCATGAACAGATCAAGGTCGCTCTGCCGAGTTTGCGCCAGCATGAAATCCTTCAGCGGCACTTCGGCCTTGGCAATCGCATCTTGCGCGGTAAGCGTCTCGTTCAGGTAAGGCTGTAGCGCATCGCGATTCACCCGGTCGAACACCGGGGCCATGATGAACATGGTCAGGAACAGCGCCATGCCGGTGAGGATCTGGTTCGACGGAGTCTGCTGCAAGCCCAGGGCCTGGCGCAAAATCGAGAAGACGATGATGATCCGGGTAAAACTGGTCATCAGGATGACGAACGCCGGGATGAAACTCAGCGCCGTCATGATCAACAGGATCTGCAGGCTGACGGAGTATTCCTGCTGCCCATTCGCCCCATTGGACAAGGTAATGGCCGGGATCGACAGCGGATCGGCAGCCAAGGCCAACGGCGCCGCCAGCATCAGCAGCAGCGTCAACATCATGCGCAATGCGCCCATTACGTCTTGTCCTTCTGATCCTTGCCCAGCAACTCCATCAGGCGCTGAGCGAATTCCGGTGTAGCCTGTCGCGCACCCGACGGCACTTCGACCGGCTCACGCAACACATGCAACGCTTCGATCGTGCCAGGCGAGTGCCCCAGCAAAATCTGCTCATTGCCTACCTTGACCAGCAGCAGGCGGTCGCGCGGCCCCAAGGCCCGCGTACCGATGATCTCAATGACCTGATCGCCTCGCGGCGCAGCCTGCTGCACCCTGCGCAGCAGCCAGGCCAGAAAGAAGATCAACCCCACCACCAACAGCAAGCCCAGCACCAACTGCGCCAACTGCCCACCGACACTTCCCGGCGCAGCCGGCGCGGACGCCGTCGCCGCCGGCTGCGCCGCGAGGGCCACGTCGACGCAGAACAGGCCGGCCGCGGCCAGGCCCTTGAGCAGAGTGTTTTTCACTTAGCGCAGCTTCTTGATACGTTCGCTCGGGCTGATCACGTCAGTCAGACGAATACCGAACTTCTCGTTGACCACAACCACTTCACCGTGCGCAATCAGCGTACCGTTAACCAGCACATCCAGCGGCTCTCCGGCCAGGCGATCAAGCTCGATCACCGAACCCTGGTTGAGTTGCAGCAGGTTACGGATGTTGATTTCAGTACTGCCGACTTCCATGGAGATGCTCACCGGAATATCCAGGATCACATCCAGGTTCGGGCCTTCAAGGCTGACCTGTTCATTGCTGCGTGGCGAGGAAGGAAATTCCTCCATCGGCAGGCGGCCCGAAGCAGGCGTAGTGCTACCGCCGGACATCAGGGCATCGATGTCGGCCTGACCGCCCTCGCCAGTTTCACTCAAGGCAGCGGCCCACTCATCGGCCAGCGCCTGATCTTCCATGGAGGTGATATCGTTTTCGTCAGCCATTTTGTCCTCGACGGGCAATCAATTCGGGGGGTAAACCAGCAGCGCCGCTTAGCGACGCTCGATCGGATCGGTTATCTGCAGGGCCAGGGTGCCCTTGTGCGAGCCCAGCTTGGCCTTGAACGACGGCACGCCGTTAGCCCGCAGAATCAGCTCTTCGGGTAATTCGATAGGGATCACGTCACCGGGCTGCATGTGCAGGATGTCGCGCAGGCGCAACTGACGCCGGGCTACCGTCGCGCTCAACGGCACGCTGACGTCCAGTACGTCTTCGCGCAGGGCCTTGACCCAACGCTCATCCTGGTCATCCAGGTCAGACTGGAAGCCGGCATCCAGCATCTCGCGAACCGGCTCGATCATCGAGTACGGCATGGTCACATGCAGGTCGCCACCGCCGCCATCGAGTTCAATGTGGAAGGTCGAGACCACCACCGCCTCACTCGGACCGACAATGTTGGCCATGGCCGGGTTGACCTCCGAGTTGATGTACTCGAAGTTGACCGGCATGATCGCCTGCCAGGCTTCCTTGAGGTCGACGAAGGCCTGGTCCAGCACCATGCGCACCACGCGCAGCTCGGTCGGGGTGAATTCACGGCCTTCGATCTTGGCGTGACGGCCGTCACCACCAAAGAAATTGTCCACCAGCTTGAATACCAGCTTGGCATCAAGAATGAACAGTGACGTGCCGCGCAACGGCTTGATCTTCACCAGGTTCAAGCTGGTCGGCACGTACAACGAATGCACGTACTCACCGAACTTCATCACCTGAACCCCGCCTACCGCCACGTCGGCAGAGCGACGCAACAGGTTGAACATGCTGATACGGGTATAACGGGCGAAACGCTCGTTGATCATTTCCAGGGTCGGCATGCGTCCGCGGACGATCCGATCCTGGCTGGTCAGGTCATAACTTTTGACGCTACCGGGCTCAGCGGCGCTTTCGGTTTGCACCAGACCATCGTCGACACCGTGTAACAGGGCATCGATTTCATCCTGGGACAGCAGGTCCTGCACGGCCATCTTGGGCTCCTACTGCAATACGAAATTGGTGAACAGCAACTGGTCAACAACCAGTTTGCCAACTTCCTTCTGCGCCACTTCCTGAACACTGGCAGTGGCCTTCTGGCGCAACATTTCCTGACCGACCGGGGTTGCCAGGGTATCGAAGCCCTGGCCCGAGAACAGCATGACCAGGTTGTTGCGGATCACCGGCATGTGCACTTTCAGTGCATCCAGCGCAGCCTGGTCACGGCCCTGCATGGTGATGCTCACCTGCATGAAACGCTGACGACCGTTCTGGTTGAAGTTGACTACGAATGCAGGAGACAGGGGTTCGTAGATCGCTGCCGGCTTGACGTTGGTCGCCTGCGCAGGGCTTGCCTCAGGCTTGCTGTCAGCCTTGTGCAGGAAGAACCAGGTTGCCCCCACGGACAGACCAATCGCCAGGAGCAATGCCAGCACCAACAACAGGATCAGTTTGAGTTTGCCTTTCGAGGCGGGGTCTTTCACTGCGTCGTTCTTCGCCATGCCAATAATCCGTCACTCACACGAGATTTCACTCAGATGGCGAGGGTTCAGCAAGTGTTATGCCAGTTTCCCGGAACAGGCGATGGAATCCATGGCGCGCTGGCAAGATCGCCCCTGGAGGGCCGGCGCCTGCAGGGGCTTTACGCGAGGCGCCGCGGCTCACATCAAGCGTAATAATCTACTGCACTGGAACCGATCACTACCTGGCGCTCGACAGCCTTGACGCCAGCATCAGCCTCCGCCTGCTCTGCGGCATCACCCGCCTCACCGCGTCGCCCGGCAACGCCGCTCAGGCGCGGGCCTTCTTGAGCACCCTGCTGCTGGCCGCGCGACTGATCGGAAACGTTGACATCCGGTTGCGCCAGGCCTTGCTGGGCAAACAACTCACGCAGACGATGAACCTGCCCTTCCAGCGCATCACGAACCACCACATGACCACTGACGAAGGTGATCTGGGCTGGCTGGTCCGCCGCCAGGTTGACGCGAATATCGAGGCGCCCCAGTTCAGCAGGCTGAAGCTGAATATCGGCCGACTTCAGGTTCTGGCTGGACAGGTACATGACGCGGTTGACCAACCCTTCAGTCCAGCCGCTCTGGTTCATCGCCAGCGGCTGATTAAGGGGCGCGGCCGGAACCGGCACGGCATTCGCGGTCTTGGCGGTTGCCGCCTGGGTCAAGGCGCTCAAGCGCTCGGCAAAGTTATCGACACGCGTGTCACTGGCAGCCCCCTTGAGATCTTTCAGGCCATCATCCATCAGCGCGCCAAAGGCTTTCTCTCCCGGCTCGCCCTGCTCCGCCTCAGCACCCGGCTTGTCGACGGTAGCCGCCAGTGTATTGACGGCAGACTGCCCCGGCGTCGCTTCTGGCTGTGGTTGAGCAGACTTGCCCGTTGGCGCGGCATTCACCGATGTGGTTCCCTGGGCCTGAGCACTCTGCTCCAACGCCAGGCGCAGCGTTGGCAAATCAGCAAGCGGATCGACATCGGGATCGAAAGGCGGCTCTTGTGGAGCGCTATCGCTGGCGGGCGCCTGCACCTGCGCTTGAAGCTGCGCAGCCTGCACCACTGGCGCCACCGCCTCGGCCTGAGCCTGAATCAATTGCGCCCCTGGCTGGGCATCAGTAACCTGGCCGGCAACCAGGCTCGGATCAAGCAACTGCGGGTCGGCCTGATCGGCTGAATCCTCTGTAGCTACAGCATCTTGCGCCAGCGCCGTGTCGGCAACCTGTGCGTCATCCTGGCCCTGAACCTCTTTTTTACTCGCGTTATCGGCAGGCAAGCTTTTGCCGCTACCGGCAACTTTCTGCTGCCCGTCCACCTTGGAATTGCCACTGCTGACGGTGTTGGCTGGCGCGAACGGCTTGTCAAAGGAAGGCCCGCCCGCGACTTTATCCTTGGACTGCGAAAGCACTTGGGAGAAGCCTGAAGCCTTGTCGCCAAGCGCCTGCTGCGACTTGTCCGATGACGCACCTGATGCGCGCGATGAATTGGCGACGGAGCCCGATTGCAGCAATGGGTTTGTGGCGACAGGCATGAAAGAGTCTCCGCGGCAGCGTGTCTGATACAGGAATGGAAAAGACGCTGCAAAAGTCACGCCAGGACGTAGCAACACTCAACGCCAGCCACACACATCACCCAATCTGAACCCGTTGTCGCTCCGCGCAATAGAGCTGACGAACCGCGGCATACTCACGATCAATGCGATTGATGAGGTCCTCGATGCCGTAGAGCGGGCGCTGCTTGACCCGTTCTTCAAGCTGCCGGCACAGCTCGGCCAGCGCCACTGCCCCCATATTGCTGGTACTGCCTTTGAAGCTATGGGCAGCCATCCCCAACTCCTCGGCGTTCTTGGCCTCATGGAGCTGGCTGAGGCGCGTCTCGGAGTCCGAGAGAAAAGTCTCGAGCAAGTACAAGTAGCCATCTTCCATGACTTCCTGCAAATCGCTCAGTACCTTGCGATCAATATGATTGTCAGACACTCGCTCACTCCTTGATCAAGCTTGATTATGCCTCAGACACCCAAGCGAACACTACGCACGCACGACGCCCGCCATCAAACCATTGCGCTTGCTGGCTCAAACCACGTATCAAGCTCAGGCCCCGGCCATAAAACCCATGCCCGCCCTGCGAACAGCCAAGGACGCGCTCGACATCGAAGCCCGCACCGCTGTCTTCGACCTCGATGGTCAGCCGCCCGCCCGAGGCGGCCGGCTCTACCTGCAGACGCAAGCGGATGCAGCCTTCCTGCAAGGCCTGTAGACGTCTGTTTCGCTCGCGGTAGTACTCGGTAAACCCACAGGCATCGCGCTTGAGCCTTGAATCAAGCGCCAGCACGCCGTGCTCCAGCGCATTGGAGTACAACTCGCTGAGCACACTGTGCAGCTCGCTACTCTGGGCGCGCAAACCGTGAATTTCCTGCAGCAGGTGCAACAGGAAAGGCAGCGGGTTGAAGCGCTTGAGGCTTTCGGCACGAAATTCGAGATTGAGCGACCAGTCCAACGGGCTGGACTGCCCGCTGTCGGTGTACGCCAGCGGCGGCAGCGACAGCGCGTGATGCTCGACCATGCACAGGTCCATCATGCTGACGTCATCACGTGGATGCCCACCAAAACGTGCCAACGCCATCTGGATATCGTCAAACAACTGCTCCGGCACCCGATTGGCAATGAGCACCTCACGCAAGCGCTCGACACCGAACAACTGCTCATTCTCATCACGGGTATCAACAACCCCATCACTGAGTAGAAACAGGCGATCACCCACCGTCATGGGCAGTACCTGCGTATGCTCATCGAACTGCTCAGGCGGCAGAACACCCAGCGGCAGAAAATGCGACACCAGCGGCAACGGCTCACCGCCACCGACCCGCAGCAGGTAGGCATCAGGCATCCCGCCGTTCCAGACCTCCACCGTACGCCGCTGAAAACTCATATTGAGCAGCACGGCACAGCAGAACATGTCCACCGGCAAGATGCGCTTGAGCTTGGCATTCATCTCACGCAAGGTTTCCGCCAGGCCGTAGCCCTTGGCCGTCATGCCGTAGAACACTTCCGCCAAGGGCATGGCGCCTACGGCGGCAGGCAAGCCATGGCCCGTGAAATCACCCAGCAGCACATGCATATCCCCAGACGGCGTAAAGGCAGCCAGCATCAAGTCGCCATTGAACAGCGCATAAGGGGATTGCAGGAAGCGGATGTTCGGCGAGCCAAGGCAGCCGGCATGCGCCACCTTATCGAATACGGCCTTCGCTACCCGCTGCTCATTGAGCAAGTGACGGTGATGATGGGCAAGCTGGTCTCGCTGCTCAAGCACCGTTGCCTGCAAACGACGCGTGCGCTCCATGGCTTTGATCTTGGCCGCCAGAATCACCTGGCTATACGGCTTGGCCAGAAAGTCATCCCCACCCGCCTCCAGGCAACGCACCAGCGCCTGTTCTTCACTTAGCGAGGTCAGGAAAATGATAGGTACCAAGGTTTCGCCGGCCAGAAGCTTGATCCTGCGCGCCGCCTCAAAACCATCCATGACCGGCATCAACGCGTCGAGCAGTACCAGGTGCGGTCGCTGCGCAGCAAACACAGCCACCGCCTGCTCGCCGTCTTCGGCCATCAATACCTGATGCCCTTGCTTGCGAACAATAGTGGCCAGCAGCAACCGATCAGTCGCACTGTCTTCGGCGATCAGCACCGTCAAGATATCCTGGCTTGGCATACTAACGCTCAACTGATGTCGAACAGCTTGTCAAAGTTGGAAATCGCCAGGATCTTGCGCACATCCGAACTGGTATTGACCATGCTGACCCGGGATTCGTCCCCACCCACATGGTCGCGCAGCAGCAACAACATCCCCAGCGCAGAACTGTCGAGATAGGTCGCCTCCTTGAGGTCGACCACGACAGTGCGCGGAGCGGAGTTTAGGTGCTCGTATGCCTCTCGAAATTCCCTATGCCTGCCGAAGTCAAACCGACCTTTAACGCGAATGGTCAATTTCCCGTCCTGGGAGAGCTCGGATTCCACAGCCATTTTGCGATTCCTTCGATGATGGCAATTGCAGACACAAGAAGGTGTAGCAGCCTCCCCCCACAACGGCAACCCGAACCGCGGTCAAAGATCAGTAACGATCATGTCGAGGCAGGCGCTGGGACAATTCGTCGAGCAATTTCTGCTCGCGCTTGTCCTCAACCATCCGCGCTTCGTCTATGTAGCGCTGCACCAGCTTGCGCAACCCTTCAACCCGCGCATAGGCCTGCTGCCAGGTAGCGCGGGCGTTGTTCAGGTTGCTTTTGTGCCAGGTGAGGCTCTGATGCTGCTGGGCCATGGCCGTGTCCAGCTGACTAAGAAAACGCTGGTAACCCATCAACCAGTTACCCGTGACCCCCTGCCCGCCGCGCTGCAGCCACTGCTGCTGATACTCTTCGCGAAAACGATCGAGTTCGGCAAGCTTGGCCTGTGCCATGTTCACCTGCTGCTGAAACTGACCGAGTCGCTGAGCCGCTTGCCGCTCATTGTTCTCGGCCATTTCCACCACGGGCGCAAGACGCGCCGCTCGACTGGGCTGGGCCATGATCTATCAGCCCGGAGCGACAGGCGCGAACACACTGGCCAACTGTTCGCCGCTCGCAGCGAGGCTGACGTTGTCGTTCAACCCCTGGCGCAGGAAGTGCACCAACTTCGGTTGCAGCGAAATCGCCAGGTCGGTCTCGCGGTCGCCCCCGGCAACGTAGGCGCCGACACTGATCAGGTCGCGGCTTTGCGAAAGGCGTGACCATAACTGCTTGAACTGCTGGGCCTGCCCCATGTGCTCAGGACTGACCACCTGCGGCATCACGCGACTGATGGAGGCCTCGATATCAATGGCCGGGTAATGCCCTTCTTCAGCCAGCCGCCGCGACAGCACGATGTGGCCGTCGAGTACACCCCGCGCCGAATCCGCAATCGGGTCTTGCTGATCGTCACCTTCGGACAACACGGTATAGAACGCAGTAATCGAGCCACCACCAGCCTCGCCATTACCGGCGCGCTCCACCAATTTAGGCAGTTTGGCAAACACCGAGGGCGGATAACCCTTGGTCGCCGGAGGCTCGCCAATGGCCAGGGCAATTTCCCGCTGCGCCTGGGCAAAACGTGTCAGCGAATCCATCAGCAACAGGACATTCTTGCCCTTGTCGCGGAAATACTCGGCGATACGCGTACAGTACATGGCAGCCCGCAAGCGCATCAGCGGTGCATCATCGGCAGGCGAGGCCACGACGACAGAGCGCTTCAGCCCCTCAGTACCCAGGATGTGCTCAATGAACTCCTTGACCTCACGCCCCCGCTCACCAATCAGCCCCACAACGATGATGTCGGCTTCGGTAAAGCGGGTCATCATGCCCAGCAGCACACTCTTGCCCACGCCGGTACCGGCGAACAGCCCGAGACGCTGGCCACGACCCACCGTGAGCAGGCCATTGATACTGCGGATGCCGACATCCAGAGGCTGGCTGATCGGGTCGCGGTTGAGCGGGTTGATCGTCGGGCCGTCCATCGGCACCCAATCCTCAGCCCGCATGCCGCCCTTGCCGTCCAACGCACGACCGGCCCCATCAAGCACCCGCCCGAGCATGCTCATACCCATCGGCAGACGACTGCTTTCAGCCAGCGGCACCACCCGCGCGCCTGGCGCAATACCCGCCACGCTGCCGACCGGCATCAGAAACACCTTGCCGCCGGAAAAACCCATGACCTCGGCCTCAACCTGCACCGGGTGATAGCTGTCGTCATTGATGACCACACACCGGCTGCCGACGGCAGCACGCAGGCCCTCGGCCTCCAGCGTAAGGCCAACCATGCGCAACAAGCGCCCTTCGACGACCGGCTGTGACGGCAAGGCAATTGCCTCGGCATAGGTGCCAAGGCGCTTGCCGAAGCTGGTACGGTCAAGGCGCATCGGGGGTGTCCAACTCGATGGTCAGGTCTGGCGCTGCCGGGTGCAGGCTCTGATCGTGCAACTGATCGAACAGTTGTGCCAAGGCCTTCTCGATACGGGTTTCCATGGTCGCGTCAATGCGGCTCTGGGCGGTCTCGATGCGGCACCCCCCTGGCAGCAGCGCTTCATCTTCAAGCAGGCGCCAATTTTCTTCGTGGCGCTCGCGCAGCGCCTTGGCCAATTCGAAATCCTGCGGATTGACGTGAATACGAATGTTCTCCGCGCCCATCGGCAGCAGCTTCAGGGCTTCGCGCAATACATGGGTAATTTGACTGGAGTCGGTGAGCAGCTCGCGACCAACGACCTGCCGAGTGATGTGCGCAACCAGGTGCACCAGGGACTTTTCGATCTGGACGTCCTGCTCGGCAATCGGCTCAAGCAAGTTGCTCATCAGTTGTTCAAGGCTGGCCAGCTTCGCGGCCAGGGCCACTTCGGCTTCTTGCCGAACCTTGAGCTGGGTACTGTGAAAACCTTCACGCTCACCGGTAGCGAACCCCTCGTTGTAAGCCTCCTGACGGATGCTCTCCAACTCCTCCAGGGTCAGCGGCTGGACCTCCTCCAGCGGCACTTCCTCGATCTCGTCTTCGACGATCTCGGGTTCCGGCTCGGGCTCGGGTTCTGGCTCCGGGTCGAACGAAGGTAAAGCCCAGCGATCGAATGCTTCCAGGTCGCCAGCGCGAATCAGTTCAGTTAAATGCTCGTTGGTCGACATGATTCCACGCGCTCAAAATAAAGCACCGTATCGGCACTGGCGTGCCAGCGATGCAGACACCGCGCACCTACCGGCATCGCATTGATCCCACCGCTGGCGCCGGCCCGAAAAAGGCCGACACCAGCGTGCGGGTCGTTAGATCATTTCCTCGGCGCCTTTGCCGCCAAGCACGATCTCTCCGGCTTCGGCCATGCGTCGGGCAATGGTGAGGATTTCCTTCTGTGCCGCTTCGACATCGCTGACGCGAACCGGCCCCTTGGCCTCAAGGTCGTCACGCAGCAGCTCCGAGGCACGTTTGGACATGTTCTTGAAGACCTTGTCCTTGACCCGCTCATCAGCACCTTTGAGCGAAACCACCAGCACGTCGGAGGACACTTCGCGCAGCAGCGCCTGGATACCACGGTCGTCGACGTCGGCAAGGTTGTTGAAGACGAACATGAGGTCTTCGATCTGCTCGGACAGGTCGCCATCCACATCGCGGATCGCGTCCATGAGCTGGCCTTCGACGGAGCTGTCGAGGAAGTTCATGATGTCCGCAGCACGCTTGATACCACCCAGCGTTGTCCGGGCAGCATTGGAGTTGCCCGAGAACTGCTTCTCGAGGATCTGGTTCAGTTCCTTGAGCGCCGCTGGCTGAACCGTATTCAGTGACGATACGCGCAAGATGATGTCCAGGCGCACCTTGTGGTCGAAGTTGCTCAGCACCTCGCCAGCCTGATCAGGGTCAAGGTAGGCCACGACAATGGCTTGAATCTGCGGGTGCTCGTAACGGATCACATCGGCTACCGCACGCGGCTCCATCCACTTCAGGCTGTCCAGGCCACTGGTGTTGCCGCCCAGCAGAATGCGGTCGATCAGGCCGTTGGCCTTGTCTTCGCCCAACGCCTGGGTGAGCATCTTGCGAATGTAGCCGTCGGAGCCGACGCCGAGGCTGGTCTGGTCGCCGACGATCTCGACGAACTCGCTCATCACCTGCTCGACTTGCTCGCGGTGCACGTTGCCCATTTGCGCCATGGCCACACCGACCCGCTGGACCTCTTTGGGGCCCATGTGCCGCAACACTTGCGCTGCGTCAGTCTCACCCAATGACAACAGCAGAATAGCGGCCTTGTCGACACGGGTCAGTTTGGCGGTAACCGCTCTGTTATCACTCATCGGCGTTGATCCACTCTTTCACGACCTGGGCCACGCGACCCGGGTCTTCGGCCACCAGGCTCTTGATTGCATTGAGCTGAGCATCATAGCCCTCGCTCGGGCTCGGCAAGAGAATGCTTTGCGGACCGCCAAGGGTTACCCGGTCATTGGCCAGTTCGCCATCCAGACCGATCATACCGCCCAGTTCCATGTCGCTATCGCCAGCGGCTTGCTTGCCATTACCGGTGATGTTGTTGAGCACAGGGCGCAACACACCAAATACCAGCACCAGGATAAAGAGCACGCCGAGCACCTGCTTGACGATGTCCCAGAACCAGGGCTGTGAGTAAAACGGAATATCGACGACTTCTTCACCACGGTCGGCAGCGAACGGCACGTTGATCACACTGACGCTGTCACCACGGCTGGCATCAAAGCCCACCGCGTCCTGGACCAGTCGGGTAAAGCGCGCCAAATCTTCGGCACCCCAAGGCGTGCGCGTGGCTTCGCCGGTGGCAGGATCGAGCTTGACCTGATCATCGACCACCACGGCTACCGACAGGCGCGTCAGACGCCCCTGCTGCTGACGGGTATGGCTGATGGAGCGGTCCAGCTCAAAGTTCTTGGTGGACTGCTGACGCTTGTCTGCCGGGTAAGGCGCGAGCATCGGCTGACCGGTTGCAGGGTCCATGACCTGCTGGCCGTTGGCATCAAGCAGCGGCTGCCCTGGTTGAATCATGCCAGCGGCGGCCTGTGCCTGGCCGGTCTGCTGTGGCGCAGAGGCCGGGCCGGGCGGCTGGTTGCTCAGCGCCCCAGGTACGCCTTGCGGCCCCATGCTGCTGGAGCGCTGTTCGTTGACCGACTGCTCGCTGCGCAGGGCGGGCTGGTCCGGATTGAACTGCTCGGAGGTCGACTCGACAGCACTGAAGTCGACGTCGGTGGACACTTCAGCCTTGTAGCGGTCATTGCCCAGCACCGGGTTCAGGATGTTGTGTACGCGCTGGGTCAGCATGCTTTCCATGCGGCGGCTGTAATCGAACTGCTTGCCGGCCATGGTCAGTTCAGAGTTCTGCACCTGATCGGAGAGCAGGTTGCCCTTCTGGTCAACCACGGTGACCTGAGACTTTTCCAGCTCCGGTACGCTGGTTGCTACCAAGTTGATAATGGCCATCACCTGGCCAGGCTCCAGGCCACGCCCAGGGTACAAATCAACCAGAATCGAGGCACTGGGCTTGCGCTCATCGCGCACGAACACCGAGCTTTTCGGGATGGCCAGATGGACCCGCGCACCCTTGACGTTGCTCAGGCTGGAAATGGTCCGTGCCAGCTCACCTTCCAAGCCGCGACGGTAGCGGGTCGCTTCCATGAACTGGCTGGTCCCCAGCCCTTGTTCCTTGTCGAGAATTTCGAAACCGACATTGCCATCGCTCGGGGCTACGCCCGCAGCAGCCAGTTTCATCCGGGCACGGGAAATGTCTTCGGCCTTGACCAGCAATGCGCCCGAATTGGGCTCGACGTTGTACGGAATGTCAGCAGCGGCCAGTGTTTCCATGACCTGCTTGGTGTCCATGCCGGTGAGGCTGCCATACAGCGGACGGTAGTCGGGCTGCTGCGACCAGAGCACCACGGCAAAGCCAATCGCAACGCTCGCGGCAAGGCCGACCAGCAAGCCGACCTGACGCAATACCGGCATCTGCGAAATATTTTCCAGAAACGACAAGCCGAACAGGGGCGGCTTGGGTGCTGGTGGCCTGCTGTTGGCTGGCACGTTATCGACGACTGCTTCGGCCATGACTCAATCTCGCCCTTAAACCGGCATCTGCATGATGTCTTGATAGGCCTGCACCAGCTTGTTGCGCACCTGGGTCAAGGCTTGAAAGGAAACACTGGCTTTCTGCGAAGCGATCATGACGTCGGTGAGGTCGACGCCGCTCTTGCCGACTTCAAACGCGTTGGCCAGTTGCGTAGACGCGTTCTGGGTGTCGCTGACCTTGTTGATCGCCTGGCCGAGCATGTCGGCAAAATTGCTGGAGCCAAGCTCAGACGCTGGCGCAGCAGCCTTGGGCATGGACATCGCGTCCATTTGCATGGCGCGCATGTCCAACATCAATCGATTAAATTCAACACCTTGGCTCATGGACTTCTCTCTCCGACGGCCCGCATTTTTTTGACACTCACGCAGCGGATACGCTGGACTTAGCAACAAGAGTGCCAGCTACGTATGCGAGCCGAATAAAAACTCTAAATAACCGCGACTTTACCCGCCCGAGGCGTACAGGCTGGCCTCGACATCCATCCCCGCATCACGCATTTGCGCAAGCTTGTAACGCAGGGTTCGCGGGCTGATGCCCAATCGCTCGGCGGCCTCTTTGCGGCGACCGCGCTCGGCGCGAAGGGTGTCGATGATCATCTGGAACTCATGCCGACGCAAGTCATCACCCAACCCAGTAGCTTCGGGCGTGCTCAGCGAAGGCGCGCACGACTGCGGCTCGACTGCACTTGGCGTCAGTGCGGGCAAAGCACCGGCCAGGCAAAAATCCTCAGCCTCAATCACGCCACCCTGCTGCAGAATCAGCGCACGCTGGATGGCATTGTCCAGTTCCCGAACGTTGCCAGGCCATGGATACGCTTGCAGGCACGCTTGCGCCCGGGGCGACAGCACCACCGCAGCGTGTTTCATTTTATTGACGTGGCGCGCCAGCAGGCGCTCGGCCAGCGGCAGAATATCGGCGCTGCGCTCACGCAAGGGGCGCCAGGCCAGGGGAAACACCGACAAGCGATAGTAGAGGTCTTCGCGGAACCGTCCAGCCGCCACTTCACCGGCCAAATCACGGTTGGTGGTTGCAACTACGCGAATATCCAGCGCAATCGGCTTACGCCCGCCAACCCGCTCCACCTCGCGCTCCTGCAGCACACGCAAAAGCTTGGCCTGCAGGCCAAGCGGCATTTCGGAAATCTCATCGAGCAGCAAAGTACCGCCATCCGCCTGCTCGAACTTCCCCGCCTGAGCGGCAATGGCCCCGGTAAATGATCCCTTCTCATGCCCGAACAAGGTTGCTTCAAGCATGTTGTCGGGAATCGCCGCACAGTTGATCGCCACAAACGGCTGACTGGCCCGGGGCGACTGCTGATGAATGTAGCGCGCCAGCACCTCTTTGCCGGTACCGGACTCACCAGAAATCAGCACCGTAGAATCACTGCGCGCAACCTTGGCTGCCAACTCCAGCAGTTGCGCACTGGCGGGCTCACGCGCTACCGGGCCATCGCCCTCTGCCTTGTCGAACGCACCCACGGCATGGCGCCCCACCAGATCAAGCAGGGCGCGAGGCTCGAATGGCTTGACCAGGTAATCGACAGCCCCTTGGCGCATGGCCTGCACCGCACGCTCAACAGCGGCATGCGCGGTCATCAACAGTACGGGCAACTGGGGCTGGCGCGCCCGCAACAGCTCCAGCAACTGATGACCATCCATGCCCGGCATGTTCACATCACTGACCACCAGGCTGAAGGCCTGTTCAGCAACCACCGCCAGCGCTTCCTCTGCCGAGCCTACCGCCAGATAGTCGAAACCACCGAGCATCAGGGTATCGCCAAGCGCTTGGCGCAGCACCCGATCATCCTCAACCAGCAACACCTTGATCGCCGTCACGCCATACCCTCCTGCGCACCGATCAACGGCAAGCTGACGCGGGCACAGGTGCCTCGCCCGGGACGAGAGCGCAACTGCAACTCACCCTGGTGCGCTCGCGCCACCGCCTTGACCACCGCCAAGCCCAAACCGGTGCCGGTCGCCTTGGTGGTCAGAAACGGCTCACCCAAGCGAGTGAGCAGCCCCGAATCGATACCAGCCCCGGCATCACTCACGCACACATGCAAAAGTTGCTCTCGGCGGTACAGGTGAATTTTCAAACGGGCCTGGCCCGCACTGGCCTGCACAGCGTTTTCAATCAGGTTGAGCAACGCCCCCACCAAGGTGTCGCGATTGCACAATAGATCGCCCAGATGGCTGTCGCACTGCCAGCGCACAAGATGCCCCTGAACGTGGGGATGTGCCGCCTGCTGCAAGGCCTGAAACAGCGCCTTGGGTGTGAGGCGATCGGTTAACGGCAACTCGCCCCGCGCGAACACCAACATGTCGCGCACCTGATGCTCGAGCTCGTGCAAACGTTCCTTCAGCGTACTGGCGAAACGCTGCTGGGTTTGCGCCGGCAAGGTCTGCTCCGCCAAGTGACTGGCGTAAAGCAGGGCTGCCGACAACGGGGTACGAATCTGATGAGCGAGCGAAGCAACCATGCGCCCCAGCGATGACAGTCGCTGATGACGTGCAAGTTGGTCCTGAAGGTGGCGGGTCTCGGTCAGGTCGTTGAGCAGCACCAACTGACCCGGCTCGGCGTCCAGCGAGCGGGTGGCGATCGACAGACGCCGACCATCACGCAACGATACCTCGTGACCGTCATCTTCACGCGGCGCAAAGCTGCGAGCGATCACGTGACGCCATAGCTCACCGCCCAACGGCTCGCCCAGCAGTTCACGTGCGGCCGGGTTGGCTTCACGCACACGCCCCGCCCCATCGATGACAATGACGCCACCCGGCAGCAAATCCAGGAGATTCTGCAGGCGATTGGCCAAACGCTCTTTCTCGGCCAACTCTGCCATTCGCTGGGCACTGACCACCGCCAACTCACCCTTGAGTTCGGTGACGCGCGCCTCAAGCAGGTTGTAGGATTGACTGAGCTGTGTCGACATCTGATCGAACAGGGCAAAGGCCTGCTCAAGACCATTACGACTGTCCTGCTCAGAGGTGTTCGCTCCCTTCAGCTCAGGGAGACTGGAGATGGTAGCGGCGTGGGGCATCGTGCTCTCTCGCGTGGCTCACCGTCATAAAACGGTATGTTGCCAGCGGTATAGCAATAGCCGTGCCGGATAATTTTCACGACAAGACCACGAGCCCTGAGAGAAACGGCAGGAGCCAACGGTAACGGGCACCACAGCCCTGCAAAAAATAGGGGCATTGGTGGCGACAGCAGGTGCTCTGCCAGTGTCACCACCCGACAGGCGTCAATCTTCTGCCTGCTCGTCCCCCTCACGTCGACTCATGCCGTACTTGCGCATTTTTTCGACCAACGTGGTACGCCGGATACGCAAACGCTCCGCAGCACGTGCCACCACGCCACTGGCATCGTCCAGCGCCTGCTGGATCAAACCCTGCTCGAGGCTGCCGAGGTAATCCTTGAGGTCCAACCCTTCGGGCGGCAGCATGGCGTGATGGGAGAAGTTTGGCGTGTGCCCATTGATTGCCACGCGCTCCTCAAGATCAGAGCGCAAACTGTCGACCAGATGCTCGTCTTCATCATCGACATAACGGAACTTCTTGGGCAGCTCGGAGACCCCGATCACCCCATAAGGGTGCATGATCGCCATGCGCTCGACCAGGTTGGCCAGCTCGCGAACGTTGCCCGGCCAACCATGACGACACAGCGACATGATCGCCGCCGAGTTGAAACGGATAGAGCCACGCTTTTCGTGCTCCATGCGCGAGATCAACTCGTTCATCAACAACGGGATGTCTTCGACACGCTCTCGCAGGGGAGCCATCTCGATCGGGAAAACGTTAAGCCGGTAGTACAGGTCTTCGCGGAAGGAGCCCACCTCGATCATGCTCTCGAGGTTCTTGTGAGTCGCCGCAATGATTCGCACGTCGATGCTCTGGGTCTTGTTACTACCTACGCGTTCGAAGGTTCGCTCCTGCAACACCCGCAGCAACTTGACCTGCATCGGCAGCGGCATGTCGCCAATTTCATCAAGGAACAGGGTGCCGCCATTGGCCAACTCGAAACGCCCGGCACGACTGGTGATAGCGCCGGTGAAAGCCCCCTTCTCATGACCGAACAATTCGCTTTCCAGCAGCTCTGCCGGGATCGCACCGCAGTTGACCGGCACGAAAGGCGCTTCGCGGCGCTTGGAATGATAATGAAGGTTGCGTGCAACCACTTCCTTGCCGGTGCCCGACTCGCCCAGGATCAATACACTGGCGTCGGTATCGGCCACCTGCTGCATCATTTGCCGCACATGCTGGATTGCACGGCTGGTGCCGACCAGGCTGCGAAACAGGTTCGGCTCACGCTGTCGGCCACGCTCACGGGCAGCATCGTACATCTCGCGATACACCTGGGCACGGTGCAACGAGTCCAGCAATTTGCTGTAGCTGGGCGGCATTTCAAGACTGGACAGCACGCGGCGGCGCAACTCTTCGGGCAGGTCGACCGAAGAAATTTCGCCCAATAACAACACGGGAAGGAACTCATCCCAGGCTGCCACTGTCTTAAGCAAGCCCGAAAGACTTGCCGGAGCATTCACAGCACCAATCAGGACGCAAAGTACTTCACGACTGGATGACAACGACTCGACGACCTGCTGCCAGTCCTGGCTTGAGCAGGGCAAATTGTCTTCGCCGAGAAAATTCAGGACCACCGCCAAATCGCGGCGGCGGACACTGTCGTCATCGATCAGGAGAATTTTGGTTTCACGCCACATGCAATAGCAACTTCCCTAGTCAACTCAGCGCCCCACTTTCAGGGCTTGCTCGACATCATTCCGACTGAACTGTCAGTGCTTGGACGTCAACATTTAGAAAACAGCCACTAGTTAAGTCAAAAAGCCGCACACAGTCAAATTTATGGCGCACTTCTTTCTCGAATCGGCCAGCGTCAAGTGAAGAGATGGTATACCTTTGCCGCGTTTTTGGCTTGTCGGATCTGTGCCAGTTCATCGACTATTGTTTGACGCTCACCACTTGCAACCTCAATTAATTGCCGGTAGACACCGAGCAACTCCTCAAGTTTGATGCGCAGCACAGCTTCATCCAGCTCTGGCTCGCCCAGCACATCATCGACGCAAAGACGGCAATTCACATCCAGATCACTGATCGCATCCCAATCACGGTTGGCCAATGCACCCAGCAATGCATCGCGGGTTTGTTCAATACGCTCGAGCACGGCGCTCATCACAACCTCCTCGGCGCAAGCGAATTATTCGCCAATTGCGTCCCAGCCTTCCTTGACGGTAATCAGCAAACGAGCGACCTCGTTGAGGATTTCCGGATCGTTCTGCACATTGGCCTCGACCAGACGCTTGCTCATGTAAGCATACAGGCTGTCCAGGTCCGCCAATGAATCGGCATGGTTTTCCAGATCCAGACCTTCGCGCAAGCCACCGACAATACCGATGACCTTGCCGATCAGGATGCCTTTCTGGGCGATATCATTGCGCGCCATGGCGCCCTTGGCCTGAGCGATACGGTCCAGGCCGCCCTGCATCAACATTTGTACCAAACGGTGCGGGCTAGCCTCGGAGGTTTGCGCCTGGCCGTTAACTTTCTGGTACTGCCGAAGGGCCAACATAGGGTTCATGTTCTACCTCGTCACACAAAAGGGTTCGTATACCGGCTGTATCGACAGCGTGTCAAAAAACTTTAGCCACAACGCAAAAAGCCCGGCACACCCCAAGGGTGACGCCGGGCTTTTGGCACCGCCAATCGATCAGGAGTTCTTCTGCTGCGCAGTGATCGCATCAAAGATCGAGGTGATGCTGTTGGCTTGCGCCTTGAGCTTGCCCACCACGGTATCCATGGCGATGTACTTCTTGGTCAGCGAAGCTGTCAACTGCTCGACACGGCGGTCAAGGTCCGACTGCTGCTGATCGAGTCGTTTCTGCAGCGTATTCAAATTATTGGTACGCGAAGTCAGAATGCCATCGGTCTTGATGTAGGGATCAATGGCCTTGTTCATGCGCTCGAAGACGCCGTTGGTACCCGTGAAGAGCTCCTGCACCTCACTGCCCAGCTTCTTGTCATTCATGGCAGCGGTGAACTTGGTGCTGTTGAACTCAAGCGTGCCATCTCGCTGGGTATTGATGCCCAACTGACTCAACGTGGTCAGACGATCACCAGACCCGACGTTTGCCAACTCCGCACGAATGCCGGACAACAGCGAACGCGTAGTCGGGTCGCCCGTGAGAGAACCGAGTACCGTATTGCCATCGGCGTCCGTACTGGTCGCCGTCAGCGCGTTTACCGCCTTGACCATCGTATTGTAGGCATCGACGAACTGCTGTACAGAAGCCTTCAGCCCGTCATTGTTGGCACCGACCGTTACCTTGGTGGTGGTGGCTGCATCAGCGCTCTTCGCAACGAGATCAAGTGTGATACCGCTGATGGCATCCTTGACGGTATTGGACTTGCTGGTGACTTCCAGGCCATCAATGGTCAGCTTTGCGTCCTGAGCCTTCGCATTGATAAACCCGGCACCGTTCGGGCTGGTCGCCATCGATTGGGTACCATCGATATCAATGCCGGTAGTGCCACCCGTCACCTTGATATCAGAACCCGCACCTGTGGTGGTAGAACCCAGCACCAGGCGCGCACCGCCAGACTCATTGATGATGTTCGCACTGATGCCGTTCACTGCAAGGGCGTCGTTGATCGAGTCACGCACGCTCTGTAGCGTGGCGCCATCACCGATGCTTACCGTATAGGTCTTGCCGTTCTGCTCAATGGTCAGGTCGCCCTTCGGAATCGGGGTCGCAGCACCACCTTCGGCCGTCGTATACAACCTGCTGGCCACCTTGGAGCCCGTCGCCAATTGGGAGACATTGACTTCATAGGTACCGGGAACTGCAGTATTGCTTGCCGTAGCCTTGAGAACACTCTCATTGGCAGACGTGGCAGCATAGGCATTGAATGCAGGCGCCGTGCTGTCATTCAGCTTCTTCATGGAAGCCTGATAAGCTGCCAGCGCACTCTTGAGCGCACCTACACCGGAGATATAGGCCTTGTTGTTGGTCGTCTGCCGGGTAATCTGGGCCTGCTTGGCGGCCGTGTCGGAGTTGACCAGCGCCTCGACGATCGAACTGATATTCAGCCCCGAGCCGATGCCTGTAGTGGAGGTAATTGGACTTGCCATTCTTAATCCCTCTAGGTTTCGCGCTTCCCTAGCCCAGCGAGACTAGCGAACACATGGTAAGTCTGCCAGTTCAGGCCTTCGCGTTGAACAGCAGGCTATTTACATCGCTGAGGCTATTAGCAATCTTCAAGACTTCTTCCGAGGGAATCTGGCGAACCAGTTCACCTGTCTCGCTAGCGATGACTTTGACCACAATCTTGCCGGATTCTTCGTCCGTGGAGAATTCGAGATTTCGTCGGTTTGAGGCCAGGAATTTTTCGATTTCCTTGACAGCGCTCTTCACCTTATCGGTATCGGGCACACCCTTGTCGGCTGTATCCCGCGACGGCTCACTCTGTTTTGCCGTGGCTTTTTCGGCGACCTGCTCGGTGGGTCGCACCGCCGGGTAAGACTGGTTCAGCTTCACGCTCATATCCATGTCTGTCACCTCTTAATGCAAAAGGCGGGGGAGCGCCAAAAACGCACTCCCCCGCCGATAACCATCAGGCGATTACTGAAGCAGCTTCAGTACGGCAGATGGCAGCTGGTTGGCTTGAGCCAGAACCGAAGTCGACGCTTGTTGCAGAGTTTGCTGCTTGGTCAGCTGAGCAGTCTCGGCAGCGAAGTCGGTGTCCTGTACGCGGCCACGAGCAGCTTCGGCGTTTTCGTTGATGTTTTGCAGGTTGTTGATGGTGCTGGTCAGACGGTTCTGCGAAGCACCCAGGTCAGCGCGCTTGTCGTTGATGGTCTGCAGTGCGGTGTCGATTGCAGCGATAGCAGCTTTGAAGTTGGTTTCAGCTTCAGCGCTGTCTGCACCACTGACCGAGATCTGGGTACTGTCAACGTTCAGAGTGGTAGCGTCGAACGAAGTGTCCAGCTTGATGGCGATCTGGTTGTCTGGACCGGAGTTCGAACCAACCTGGAAGGTCATGGTGCTGGCAGTACCGTCGAGCAGGTTCTTGCCGTTGAGCTGGGTGCTCTTGGCGATACGGCTCAGCTCGTCGGACATTGCCTGGAATTCTTTGTCCAGAGCGGTACGGTCGGTGCTGCTGTTGTTGTCGTTTCGCGACTGGACAGCCAGTTCACGCATACGCTGCAGAATGTTGGTCTGCTCTTGCATCGCGCCTTCAGCGGTCTGGGCGATGGAGATACCGTCGTTGGCGTTTTTGATAGCCATGGTCTGACCGCGGATCTGCGAGGTCATACGGGTAGCGATCTGCAGGCCAGCAGCGTCGTCTTTGGCGCTGTTGATTTTCAGGCCGGAAGACAGACGAGTCATCGAGGTGCTCAGCGCGTCGGAAGCACGGTTCAGGTTCTTCTGAACGCCCAGCGAAGTGACGTTGGTGTTTACGGTTAATGCCATGACGAATTCCTCGTTTGTGGGATACTGCGGCTTCCGGCCTTGGCAACCGCCGGGTTTGGCCTAGAGAACCTTCGTAATAGTTATCGTCGTCAAGGCACGTTGCTTTAGGGATTTTTTGAAAATTTTTACTGGCATCGTGCCAGCCCAATGAAATCAAGGGTTTGACGCCATAAAAACAGCGCCGCCCTCCCTCCATCACACCACCCAACGCCCCCGTGAAGCGCTCGCAAGCATGCAGCACCTGCATCGCTGGCAAGCCTGCGCCAGTAAACCTGGAACCCGAAAAAGAACGCCCTGAAAAAACGAACCCCCGCTAAAAAGCGGGGGTTCGTCAACAGTCGCAGTGCTTAGTCTGCACGCTGGAGGATCGCCGACCCCCAGGACAGACCAACACCAAAACCACTCAATGCAACACGTTTGAAACCCGACTCAAGCACGTGCTTTTCCAGCAACAGCGGAATGCTCGACGACACGGTATTACCCGTCTCGACCATGTCTTTGATGAACTTCTCCGGGTCGTCCTCGAAACGTCGCGCAACCGCATCGACGATGGCCGCGCTGCCCTGATGAATACAGAACGCATCGATATCTGCCGGCTGCAGGCCGCTTTCACTCAGCAACTCATGCAGGTGGGCCGGGACCTTGAGCAAGGCAAAGTTGAACACCTGACGCCCGTTCATGAAAAACACACCGTCAGTGACCTTCAGGTGTGCTGCACCAGAACCGTCGGTACCGAACTTGGCTTTACCCAACTGCCACGGTGCATCTTCGCCCATCCAGGTAGCAGTGGCCGCATCACCAAACAGCATGGTGGTATTGCGGTCTTCCGGATCGACGATCTTCGAATAAGGGTCAGCCGTGATCAGCAGGCCGTTCTTCAGGCCTGTGGCTTCCATGAAGCCCTTGAGCGCGTAGATACCATAGACGTAGCCCGAGCAGCCCAGCGAGATATCAAACGCAGCCACATGAGTCGGCAGGCCCAGTTTGTCCTGAACGATGGCAGCGGTATGCGGCAAGCCTTCTTCGTCACCATTCTGAGTGACGACAATCAATGCATCGATGGATTCACGCGAAAGCTGCGGGTTGGCCGCAAACAAGGCATTGGCAGCTTCTACACAGAGGTCCGAGGTTTCCTGAGCGACGTCTTTGCGTGGCAGGAAAGCGGAACCGATCTTGCCCAGGATGAAAGCTTCATCCTTTTCGAATTTTGCGCCTTGAGCGTAGTTGTCCACGCCAGCGGCCGGCACGTAACTGGCGATGCTTTTAATGCCAATCATATGGCTTCCCATTAATTAACAACTGAATACCCGCCGCTCGCACAGTGGAGAGGCACCGACAATCAGGGATGTTTGCCACCAAAAAACGCGGCGAAGCAGGCTGCCAGGCATGCCTGGCAGGCACATACCGGATGGCAGGGCGATTCCCGGTCCTGACAATATACAGTGAAGATGCGCGATATGACTCGCAGGTCACGCTTAATTTGCCGAATTGCTGACAAGCCAACAACACCCAGACCAATGGATTACACATCGAAAAAGCCGAAATTGCCGGCGATGCTTTTCCTTTCTATCGAGATTCAGTCGCTAAAGTCAGCCACCTCGAATCCTTCCGATCCTTCACTTGAATACCCTTCCCAACCTCGCTAACCTTCGCCCTGTCACTGCAAATTCAGTGACCGGGCGTCGCGGCCCGTATAGCAAAAGGCGCTACAGCGCCCCACCAACACAATTCCAGGCGCTTTTTTTGTGCCCGTTTTCTGTGCAATGGCGGCTGTGCGTGGGAGACCTTCGGGTCTGCCGAGTTCCTTTTGCCTCGGTCCGCGAACCCGCGCACAGCTGCCACCCTATCGTTTCGCGGCGATGACTGGCAGCTCCATTGCAAAAGGAGTTCACCATGCACAAAGTCGTCCCTGACCCTCCACCCACCTGCACCTTGCAAAGAACCGCCAGCGCCACTTTCGGCTCTTGCGAAGGTAGCCATGACCCGCTATTCAGCGTTCGCCCCGGCATCAATGCAGAAGATGCGCTGATACACCTGTCCATTCTTCTACGTTCCGCCTACGCCACCAACGCAAAAGCCTGTGAGGTGGTCGACAACCAAACCCGCAGCGTGCTCTGGTCCACCCGCACCAGCATTGAGATGGCACTTGGACTGGTAGAAGCGCTACTCGATGGCATAGAGGTACAACCGCCTCACCCACTACAGAGCGGCTGAGCGCTCTATATGCCCGATCGGAGAGCCGCATTGCATGGGCCATCCGCTCACGCAGTGCAGGTGACTCCGAGCAAGGCCGCTTAGGTCACACCCAGGGCACGCCTATAAAAAAGCCACGAGCGCCCTTAGGCGCTCGTGGCTTTTGATCAGTGGCTTACTGGGCGGTTAACCGACCAGCACCTCCCACTCCACAGCCGTTGGAGCACCCAGGCCAAAGGTTTTGCCCATGCGCGCATGGTTCGCGTTATAAGCCGGATCGTTTTCCAGATAACCCGGCCACTTCTCACGCAACGCCTGCAGAGCCGCTTCCTCATGCATGACCGTGCCGTGATGAATCACCTGCACCTGTGGCGTCCATACCGTCAGGTAACCCGCCTGAGCGGACTTGAGGCACAGATCGACATCGGCGTAATGCGCCATGAACGCGGCTTCATCCAGGCCTTCAAGCGCCAGATAAAGTTCCTTGCGGATCATCAGGCACGCGGCGGATACGGCCGAAACGTTATGTTCGACCTGTAGCCGTCGCATATAGCCTGGCGCCTCCTTGCCTTCACCTGCCAGAGCCGGCGCAACCCCCGGCCCAAAGCCCAACACCAGGCCGGCCTGAGTGACCGTGCCGGCAGCGTCGAGCAACTTGCCACCCACGATACCGACCTCTGGGCGCTGCGCTTGGTTAAGCATGCTTTCCAGCCAATTGGCATTGACCACCTCGCCATCGCTGGCCAGCAACACCAGGTACTCGCCAGCAGCTTGTTGACAGGCCAGATTGGTCATTGCCGACGGGCTGATGGTTCGCTCGCTGCGCACCACCCGAATACGATCACCACCTGCGCTCAGGCTCGCCAACCACGCCAGCAATTGCGGCGACTGGCTGTTGTTGTCGGCAATGACAATCTCGTGACTCCGGTAACGGGTACGCTGCAGCACACTGACCAGGCAGGTCTGCAACTGCTCCATATTGTCCTGGCAGTAAAGGACAATCGATACCAGCGGACGCGCTTCATGACGGTAGTCGATCTGGTAAGTGCCAGGTTTCGCCGAACCGATCTGCGCGGCATAACCACGCTGCGCCACTTGGCGCGCCAGGCTTGCACGCTCATGCTCACTGGCGTCAAAATCTCGCGCTTGGCTGATCAGCAGCGGCTCTGCCAGGTGCGCCAGCCCGGCCAAGCCGTCCTGCCCGATCAGACGGAGCAACAGGTCGAATTCCAGCGCCTGAGCGAACTCGGCGTCATAACCGCCCGCCTCAAGCAGCAACTCGCGGCGCACCAGCCAATGCCGTGCCATCAGCCCAGGCACACTCTGCAGCATGTCGAGGCTGGCGCCTGGGCGCAACACCTCCACCAAGGTTCCGTCGGCCTGACGCATGACCTCGTCCATTGCCACTGCACGGCAGCCGTCGGCCTCCAGCAACTCCAGACTGGCGCGCAGCAGGCCGCCAGCGGTGAAGCGGTCGCCAGCCTCGGCAAGGATCACCCAATCGGTGCCCAGCGTAGTGATCGCCCGGTTGAGTTTGTCGACATGATCCTCAGCCGTGACCTTGACGAAGTGTACGGTCTGCTCCGGTGTCGTGTTGGCGGGCAAATCGCCCGTGGTCAGCACCACAACCTTGAAAGCCTTGCAATGGCCCGCCATCAAGCTGTCGAAGGTCGCCTGCAGCTTGAACATGTCGGCATCCAGGTCCAACAGCAGAATGCCGAAGGTCGGACCACCAGCATGACGAGCCAGACGCTTATTGGCCAGACGAACCTGGACAGCTGTTGGATTGCGCGCTTCCAGCCAGTTCAGCAAACGCCCAGACGCCATGCTGTCGAGCAGCACGCTGCGATCATAAGCGGGCACGCTGCACAAACGCTCAAGCCAACATTGAAGCGGTGCAATTTCTTCATCATCGCCGATGGCACGCAGCGACGTCAGCAAACGCTCTACCACCGTACGGTTGAACGGGCTCAACCCCAAAGCTTCCCATAAGCGACTCGTGATCGTGCGTTCGGTGTCATTCGCATGAACCTGCATCAGTTCCGACTGACGCAGCAAGATCGGCTCCAGCTCCTGAAGCTGCAAGCGACCCGCCGGCATGGAATGAATCAGGAACTCAATACGTGCAAGCAGATCGAACATCGTCTTGTTATAGAACGGCATCTCGACGAACTGTTTCTCGCCAAAGAAGCGCACAGGTTCCGCCCCCGGCTGTGACCACTCGGAACGAACGATCATGCAGGCTTCCAGCGCCCGCCCGCTTTGCAAGCCACTGGCCATTGCGGTGAAGCTCATCAGCGCGATGTGCTTGATCTGATCTGGCGTCTTGTTGCGAAAGCCCATCGGTGTCGACGCCAGGAACTGAGCAAACGCCTCACGCTCGGCCACGGACTTGGCGTCGGTGTAGGTCAATACGGTCAAGACATTGGTATTGTGCTCGGAGCCACCGTAGTTGACCTCTCGCACAGCATAGGGAATGGGCAGGATCCTGGCCTTGGCACAGGCAAGCAGGTAGAACGCGTGACCAATTTCCTGCCATTCAAAACTGGTATTGGCCGGCAACACGGCATACCACTGCTGCAGCAGGTCGGTGCGCGTCACCGCATAGAACGGCGGCAAGAACTGCCCGAGGAAGTCCAGCACCCGCTCTTCGGAAAGATCAGAGTTGTAGTCTTCACAAACCCGCTTGTCTCGGCGATAGAAATTCACCTCGGTGCCACGCGCCAGGTACATCATGCCGTAGCCATGGCATAACCCATACTCGGGATTTGCCTCAAGGAAGGCTACGGATTCAGCCAACGCATCGTGCAGGAGGAAATCGTCGTCAGCAGCAAAAGCCATGTAAGGCGTGTTGACCTGTGCCACGCCGTAGACCAGCTTGTCTTGAAGGCCCTTGTAGCTGAACGCCGGCAGGTGGCGATAATCCACCTCAGGATAATCCTGGACAAGATCGTCTGCCGCCTCGCGCGAAGAGTCCAGTACCAGCACTTTACCGCTAAAGCCTTGGTAGTACTGCAGCGTACGACGCAAGAAAGCCGGCCGTTCATGACTGATAATGACCAGCGTAAAACGCTCTTTCAGCGCTGCGCCTTCTTGTGCAATGTGTTCAACGTGCATATCACTTTCCTGCCGGCCACTGGGGCCTGTGCGCTTTAGACCAGAGAATTCAACGAACCCGACGCAGATAGCCGTCCGGCGCCACACTAATCAGCAATTTGTCGTTCATTTGCTGATCGATTTCGAAATCGCCGTTTTCCTCCAGGTAGGCCCAGACCGCAGTCTTCGGGTTATCACCTGGCCCCCAGGGGCGATCAGGAAAAGCATCGGCCGGCATGTTTTCAACCACCGTGTCCATCACTACGCAGTAGCTGCCCACCGAAACGAGTGGCGCATACAGCCGCAGCTCCTCAAGCACATGCTCATGGGTATGGTTGGAATCGAGTACCAAAATAACCTTCTTGCCCTCCGCAAGCGCACGAACCTGTTCGACGACGCCCAAGTCAACGCTGGACCCCTCGATCATGCGGATCCGCTTGAACATCGGATGGCTTTCGATGGCCTGGCGGTTGTGTGGACGAATATCCCTGTCGATACCGAGCACCTCACCGTGCCCTTGCAGCTCCAGCAGCGAGGCGTAGTAGATAATCGAGCCGCCATGGGCAATACCGCACTCGATCACCAGGTCCGGCTTGATGTTCCAGATCAGCTCCTGCATTGCCATCATGTCCTGAGGCAATTGAATGATGGGGCGCCCCATCCACGAGAAGTGATAACTGTACTTATGCCGGGCCGATTCATTAAAAAAGTCACGCGCCAGGCCTTTTAGCGTTTCGTTCTGGCCCTGAGCTTCAATCTCTGCCTTGCACTCAGCTTCAAAAGCCTGATGTACGTTATTGTTGGTCATGTGAGGTCTCACTGATTGTCATTGAAACGAGGCGCTGTCTACGGCGTGGTAGACATAGCGCTCATCGGTCATGCGCTTGATTTCTTCAAGGTAGTTCGAGTTCATTACAAACAGGTTTGCGCCGTCCGGCAGGCTATCCAGCGCCTCTTGCGGCGATGACACGCGCAAACCACTGAGCGGCAGGTAACGCCCCTGCTTGGCCGGATTGATGTCGACCACATGGTCCACCGCAACGCCAGCGCGCTGCAGGAACAGTGAATAGATGACCCCCTTGGATGAAGCCCCCCAGATCGCTGCGCGCTGATCGGGAGCCTCTTTGATGATCCGTACTGCGCGCTCCAGGCTGGAGGTGAAGCTTGCCGGCATCTGCAGTGCGGATTCGTCAGTAAGTGGCGCGCGCAAACTGGCAAGGTCGGCAACAACATAGAGGTACTGACCGCCAAACAGATGGCCAGCTTCGTGAACGGTGCCAAAGATCCGACGAAGGTCATCGAGCCGGAAGTAATTGACATGCTCGTAAAACACGTCAAACCATGCCTGATGCTTAACGATCCACTCAAAGCACGGTACTTCGATGTAGATTTTTCCACCCTGGTTGGCGGCGGCGATCTCGCTCAGGAACGCCAGCGGATCAGCCATGTGCTCCAGAACATGGCGCAAGACAATACCCTCGGCGGACAGCCCCAACTGACGCGTGAAAGGTGCCTTGATCACATCAGGATTATCACCTTCGTAGGAAGGGTCAACGCCAGTGATGGTGTAGCCCCGCTCGCGCAGCAGCTCCAGGAAGTAACCTTTCCCGCAACCGACCTCAATCAAGCGCTGCCCACTGAAGTGGCGCGCCAGAATCTGTTCGACATCCCCCAGGTGTTTCTGAAACTGTGTCGAATGCGCCTGCTCGTTCTGGTAGTCCGCATCGTAGATCAGCTTGCTGGCATCAAACGCCTGATTGAAGATCAGGCCACTCTGCTCATCCTGAACCAGTACGATATCCGCACATCCACTGGCACGTGCCTCTTCGGCAGTCGCAAAAGTACGGTTCTGCAAAACGGGCAAGCCTTGTGCCCGGTATAGCTCATGCGTCATGCCGCTCTCCTGTCAGGTCTCGCAAACGCTCGGTCGAGCCCCAGAACGCCATTGGTTCATGATGCGAATAGGGGTAATGCCCCAGGTTCAAGGTAATCGCCGAATGGCGCTGGCGAACCCGCTGTTCGACCAGTGCCCGAACCGACACAGGCTTGCCGCTGCAGCAGTTGATCACACCGGAAAACGCTCGCTGTTTCAGCACGCCCAACAGCAGCCCGGCGGCTTCTTCGATTTCCAGATAGTCGCGCAACTGCTCCCCCGCCGACATGTTGAATTGTTCATCGCCGGCATCGATGGCGCGGTCCAGGCTGGCCAACAGGCTGTTGGGGGCTTGTCCGGGGCCATGTAGATAGAACAACCGGGCCCACTGCAGAGTGAATGGCTGCTCACGCTGCAGATTTTCCAGGAACAGCCTCAAGGTATGTTTGGCCAGACCGTACGCCGTATTGGGTTGCGCAGGGCATTGCTCGCTCAACTGACCGTTATGCAGGCCGTATTCAAAACAGGTACCCGTCACCAGGACCTGCTGCACACCCGCCTCGACGACTCGCTTGAGGAAAGCGTAGTCAGCCGGCAAGTTGCGCTCGAAATGAAACAGCGCCTGATAGTTCGGCAAGCCTGGCCAGGCCAGATGGGCAACCGCGTCCACACCCTCGACCAACGCATCGATTTGCAACGACGCGGCATGCACATCGACGGCCAGGAACTCGACCTGATCAAACCAGGGCAATTCCCGCGCCAGCTCGAGTCGCCGGGCAACAGCCCGCACTGCAATGCCTTCAGACAGCAATGCAGCGACCAGATGTCGTCCTACAAATCCGGTAGCACCGGTAACCAGAACCTTCATCGGCCGCTGGCTCACACGCGCACACCCGCAAAGTCGGCATCGAGCAACGGATGCACCGCGTCTTTCGCGGAGAGATTGCACACGGGCAACGGCCAGGAAATAGCCAATGCAGGATCACTCACCAACAACCCAGCCTCATGCGCTGGCGCATAGTCGGCGTCTGTGAAGTAGAGCACTTCAGCCTCATCACTGAGCGCCTGAAAACCATGGGCAAAGCCCGCTGGAATCAACAGGCTACGGCCATCGTCAGCGACCAGTTCCTCAGCATGCCATTGGAGGAACGTTGGCGAATCAGGGCGCAGATCGACAGCCACATCCCAGATAGCACCACGCACGCAGGTGATCAATTTCGCTTCGGCGTAGCCTGCCTGCTGGTAATGCAGACCACGCACACTGCCCTTGCCGAGGGTACGTGAATGGTTGATCTGACGAATCTCGAAGGACCGCCCCTGCACACTGAGCCGGCTCTGGCAAAACAAGCGGGCGAAGCGGCCACGATGGTCATGAAAGACTTTTTGCTGGATCAGGCAAAGCCCTTCAAGCGCCAGCGGTTGCAGATCAAAGTCACTCATGACCAGTCCTTGTAAAGGTTCAGTTGATGAAGCGTTACCGCACGCATGTCCTTGCCCGCTTGCCAGGCCATATGCCAACCCACGGTCTGTTCCAGGCACTCCTGCAACGACCAACGCGGTTGCCAGCCGAGCAACTGCCGAGCGCGGCTACTGTCCAGGCGCAGCAAACCGGCTTCATGCATGTCACTGGGTTCAACGCGTAAACCAGGCGCCTGTGGCCACTGACTGGCAAGCGAAGCAATCACCTCACCCACACTGCACATGTCGGCTTCACCAGGCCCGAAGTTCCATGCACCCGCAAACGCCGGCCCCTGTTCATACAGCGCAGCCGCCAATTGCAAGTAACCCGCCAGGGGCTCCAGCGCGTGCTGCCAGGGCCTCACGGCCTGGGGATAACGCAGCGTCACCGGTTCATCGGCCGACCAGGCCTTGAGCACATCAGGGATCAGGCGCTCGGCCGAAAAATCACCACCGCCCAGAACATTCCCGGCACGCGCAGTCGCCAGGGCCAAGCCATGCTCGGCATACTGCTGTGGATTGAAGAATGATGCTCCATAGGACTGCGCCAGAATTTCGCAGCACGCCTTGCTGCTGCTGTAGGGATCATGCCCCCCCAACGCTTCATCTTCACGATACGGCCACAACCACTCCCGGTTGGCATAGACCTTGTCGGTGGTCACCAGCACGCACGCACGCACGCCACCGACCTGCCGAATCGCTTCCAGCAGATTGAGGGTACCCATGACATTGCTTGAGTACGTACCCAGCGGATCGCGGTAACTTTCACGCACCAGGGGCTGTGCCGCCAAGTGCAGGACAATCTCGGGCTGTACTTCGGCCAGCAGCTCAAGCAGCACCCCCAGGTCGCGCACATCGCCACGGCGATCATCGATCCCCTCGGCCACCCTTGCCAGCGCAAACAGGCTGGGCTCGGTGGCCGGGTCAAGGGCAAAGCCTGTGACCTGGGCACCCATGCTCTGTAACCAAAGCGTCAACCAGCTGCCTTTGAAACCCGTGTGGCCGGTAAGCAACACACGCTTGCCTTCCCAAAACGCGCGGCTTAGTCCCATTGTTTCCATGGGGCCTCCCCGCTCTGCCAGAGGTGTTCCAGGTGATTCTTGTCACGCAGCGTATCCATCGGCTGCCAGAAACCATCATGCTGGAAAGCATGCAACTGGCCTTCACTGGCCAAGCGACTCAGCGGCTCGGCTTCCCAGGAGGTTGCATCGCCCGCAATGTAAGGCAGTACCTTAGGGGATAGAACGAAGAACCCGCCATTGATCCAGCCACCATCACCACGCGGCTTTTCGGTGAAACCCAGCACTTGATTGCCCTCGCGCTGCAACGCGCCATAACGACCTGGCGGCTGCACAGCGGTCACGGTTGCCATCTTGCCATGGGACAGGTGGAAATCGACCAGCGCACCGATGTTCAGGTCAGAGACACCATCGCCGTAGGTAAAGCAGAAGGCTTTTTCGTCCTCAAGGTAACGCCCGGCACGGCGCAAACGGCCACCGGTCATTGTCTCCTCGCCGGTATCCACCAGCGTCACGCGCCACGGCTCGCTGTAGTTCTGATGAACGTCCATGCGGTTGTTGCGCATGTCGAAGGTGACATCGGAGGTATGCAGAAAGTAGTTGGCGAAAAAATCCTTGATCGCATAACCCTTGTAGCCCAGGCAAATCACGAAGTCGTGAATGCCGTGCGCAGAGTACTGCTTCATGATGTGCCAAAGAATTGGCTTGCCACCGATCTCGATCATCGGTTTGGGTTTGAGGTGCGACTCTTCGCTGATCCGCGTGCCGAGACCACCCGCCAAAATGACTGCCTTCATCGGTTTCCTCATGTTCTTCGCACGGCCCATCCAGGCCAGAGTGAAGGATTTATGGCGATATGAAGGAGGGCTTGCAGGAAGTGCGCCAAGTACGCGGAAGGTGTCAGCGGCGCGTTTGCAGCGCCGCCACAGGGAAGGTGTGCAGGATCAGTCGGCCAACCAGCCCCACACCCAGTGCTGCAGGTTGTCCGCACGCAATACAAAGTCGCGCAGCACCGCTTCACGCAACTCATCGCCCATGCGATAGCTGGCTGCCGGGTCAGCCAGGTGCATACGGATCGCCTGCAGCCACTCCTGGGTAGAGTTGCTGCGAACCCGTGTGCAAGGCAAGTAACCCCGGTAGGCCTCGGTATCGGTGCAGACCACCGGATAACCACAGGCGCCATACTCCAGCAGACGCAGGTTGCTCTTGCAGTCGTTGAAGATGTGGAACTCCAACGGTGCCAGCGCCAGGTCCAGGTTCAGACTGGCCAGCTTCGCCGGATAGTTTTCCAACGAAACGCCTGGATGGTACTCGTGGATATAGGGCTTGAGGTTCTCCGGGCACATGCCAAAGAACACCCACTCCACCTCATTGGCCAGCTCGCGTACCACCTCGGCAATGATTTCAAGATCGCCGCTATGGCTGGTACCGCCCCCCCAACCCACCCGTGGCTTGTTCGACGTGCCACGCTTGCTGTTCAGGCCCAGCCACAAATGCGGCGCCAGCATGTTCGGCACCACGCGAATATCTCGGTGCATACTGGAAAGTGCATTGGCCAGGGCGTCCGTGGTGACCACGACGCGATCGCACAAACCTATGCCTCGGCGCAGATGCTGCTCGGTATCACGCGGTTTGTTACGCGCATGGACATTCTTCTTCGGCGCCTCCAGGACGTAGTCGTCGATCTCGTAGATCCGGCGTGCCGAAGCGATATTCTTGACCCGCTCGATGTCATTGACACTTTCCGAGGAGTGGCGAAGCTGGATGACCACCACATCCGGATTCATCCGTGCGATTTCGACCGAAGGCGGTACTTCAAAGCTGATTCGCCCGAACACACGCCCTGCGGCTTCAAGCTCACGCAGCGGCTGATTGACGCGATAATGCCCCACCGCGGTGTTGTTGACCGGCAACGCCAGAATGGAAGGCAGCGTGCGCAGGACCAGAGGGTTCCAACTGTCACGCAAGCTGGGCTCCAGCGTAAACGCCGAGCGGGTCAGACTCAGGCTTGGGTTGTAGGCAGGGTCCCGGATTACACTGGGTAGCCAGCGCTGGATCAACGCTTCCTGCTCTGGCTTCCCAGCCTCCACCCCCAAGTAGCACGGTTTGTCTTCACGCGTTTGAACGACGATTGAATAGGGCGTTCCGACCACCAGGTAACCCGTCTGACCGACCCGCAAACACAAATCAATGTCGGCCAGACTCTGGGCAAATGTGGCCTCATCGAAACCACCCAGATCCTTGAAAACCTGAGTGCGTATCATCAGGCAACTTCCACTCACCGCGCTCCAGTTCTGAGCCACCTGAAGACGCTGCATGTACCCCCGCGCATCCGAAAGCTCGCCGGCAAATGCAGGCCCCGCCGCACCACCCAAGCCGAGAATGACGCCGGTGTTGGCAACCTTGCCTTTGGGATCAACGAGGCGTGCGCCAACGACACCCACTTCCGGTCGCTGCGCATGGTTAAGCAGCTCAGCCAGCCATTGAGCCTGACAAACCAGGTTGTCAGCTGCAAAGAACAGCAAGTACTCGCCGCGCGCCTGCTCGGCAGCAAGGTTGTTGATAGCCGCCACACCGGCACCTTGCGGTGCCTCCAGCACGCGCAAGAGGCCACCGCCCATCTGCGCCATCGCAGCAAGCCAGTCACGCATACCAGCATTGCACTCCGGCCTACCGACAATCAGCAGCTCGTATCGGCTGTATGTGGTGCTCTCCAGCACCCCCTCAACACAGCGCTGTATGGCTGATATGTCATCACCCGCAACGATGATGAGCGAGACCAACGGCTGTTCCGCGTGCAGGTACTCAACGCGATTGAGCAATGGCAACGCGTCATGATGAATCCGATATTCGACCCCCAATCGGTTCAAGTGCGCAGCGAGTAGCGCACTGCTCTGCTCGATCACCGATGGCAACGACAGCCACTGGGCATAGGGGAATGCGGACTCCACCTGAATCTCGGCAATATGCTCGATTGCAGACAGGCCATTGGACTCTGCAATACGCCAGACCATGTCATGGGGCGCAAGCTCACCCAGTGACGACTCGAAACCACCCAGGGCAAGCATCTGTTGACGCTGGAACGCCAAGGTTCGACCCACATAGGGGTAGGCGCGCATCAGATCGAGGTTGAAGTCGGGCTTGAACACCGGGTCACAGGACTCGCCGTCCAACACGGCACCTTCATCGCTGTAGGCGCAACGCATACCGGGTGTTGCAGCAATGCGTTCGGCAAGCAGCAGCAATGCCGACTCACTCAACCGGTCACCAGCCCGCAGCAGGTAGATCCAGTCCACCCCTTCCAGCGCCGGCATCGCATTGTTGACCTGCGCCGCCCAGTTCTCGACAAGCGGCAAATGCACAACATGCGGCTCGACCACACAATCGGTATTGGACAGCAACAACACCGCCGTCGGCGCGTAAAGTTGAGCGGCCAGGCTATCCAGGGTGACGCTCAGCGCGGCCTTATCCTGCTCAAGGTCGACAATAACCGGAACGATTTTCGGCTGCGAAGGCCACTTGACCACCTGCTCGCGCGCAACCCGCCGCTGGACATCCGAGAAGCGTCGCGCCGCAAGCCATTTCTGGTAAAACTCGGCATAACTTTCACAGTCGCTACCCACTCGGCCGTGGATCACGGTGTGCCAGTTACTAAGCGCACGCATCAGATACAGCTCTTTCCAGTCTCGCACCGACTCATTGGCACGAACCAGCTCGACATAGCGAACCCAGCCCCGCGCAGGCGCCCCCTCACCCGTGCGAGCCAAGAGCATCTGATGCAACCAACGCCACTCGACTTTTGCCGCCTTGATGATTTCCGGCTGCTTGCTCAAGCGCCCTGGGTGCAGCCGCTCAACACTGAGCACACGGGTCAGCACCGCCATGTTGCCCCGACGCAACAGGCACACGAACAACGCTTGGTCGAGCAATGCGACAAAGCCCTCACCGGCAGTGGTCAGCGCCTGCAGCAATACCTGGACATCCTGGGTTCGCATCAAGGCCGATGAGAAATTCCCCAGAAAATGGATGGCATTCGCCTCCAGAATGGCCAACAGGTCTTCGCCCTTGAACACGGAGTCAACCAAGGCGAATGGGCAATTTTCAGCACGCATGGGCAACACAAAATCATCGGCATCGGCTTGCAAGCGATGGGCCTGCACCAGATTGACCTCAGGATGCTCGATAAGCACCTGCGCCTGCAGCTCGACACACTGGGCGAACAGTCGGTCATCGTCACAAAGGACCTTGATGTACTCGCCTTGGGCCTCCTCGACACAGCGCAATAGATTGCGCTGAAAACCCAGCCGCTTTGGGTTGCGCAGGTAGCGAATACGGGCATTACCCCGCCCCTCGAAGGAACCGATGATCTGCTCGATTTCCTCATCGCGACTGTCATCACAGACAACGATTTCAAGGTTTTCGTAGGTCTGGCCCAGGGCGCTCTGCAAGGTCATGGAGAAAAAGCGCGCGCTGAAGGCTGGGATAACGATGCTGACGAGGGGAGCTGTAATCACGGCGGAACACTCTCAAACAAAGGGCGCCTGCCATTACCTGGCGAGGCGCCCTAGAAGCAGGAACAGATCCTGGCCCTCTGGGCCAGGAAACTCAGAGCTGATTGAACAGGCTCAACGACGATATCTTGCTGAACGCGAGCTGAGAGGCCTGCAGCATGGTCTGCTGCAAGTTCAGGCGAATCAGCACTTCAGCCGGATCCGCATCACGTATCGAACTCTGTGTCTTGGTGTTGGCCATCTTCAGGCTTTCGTTGGTTTCAGCCTGAACATCCAATGCCGCACCACGCGCACCAATGTCACTGATGGCCGAGGCGATCTGGTTGGAGCCGCTGGCAATGTTACCAATAGCCGAATCCAGTGCAGCCTGGAATTGCTGCTTGGCCAGCGGATCGTTATCCACTGGCAAGGCCAACGCCGTGCGCAACTTGCCAATGGTGTCGAGGATGTTCTGGGTCTGATGGGTGTCGACCTGTATCGAGAACTGATCACCCGCGACGGGTGCGCCGGCCAGGTCAAAGGTCACCCCTGCCGCCGTGGCGGTAGAGCCACTGACCGTACCGGTAGACACCGGCTTGCTGTCGGCAGTTAGCGGCTGCGCATACAGCTCAAAGTCAGTGGCGCTGGTGAACTTCAGAATGGCGCCGCCACCCGGGAAGGCGCTGTTGTAAGCCGTCGAATCGGTGATGGATGCACCGGTGACCTGCGCCGACGAACTGTTGCCTGGGCTGCGTGAACCTGAAATGGCGTCGGGCTTGGCCGCCAACGTGAAGGTGTGCCCCGCAATCGCCGCATCAGGGTTGGCGCTGTCGCCCGGCTGGAAGTTGATATCCAGACGCATATCAACACCACGGAAACTGATCATCTTGTTGCTGGAGGCCGGGTCGAATGTACCACCTTGAGTCGCTTCCAGCGTGACGTCGTTGTTGGATGCATCGGTGATCTTGAACTGCGTGCTGCTGAGGAACGTGATGGTATACGGCTCACCGCTGCGGAAGCGGTCATTATAGGTGGTGCTGCCAGACACCTGACCATCGGACAACTGAACCCGGCCATCATCAACTGCAGGCAAAATCAGGTTCGTCTCGCTACGGCTGGTATTGAGCGCCTGTTCGAACACGGCATAACCGCTTTCATTGGTCGCCATCGTGAGCATGTCGCCCACCTGCAAGTTCAGGGTGCCCTGGTCACCCTGATAGGTGTAGGTGCCATCCGAGTTGCGCACATACGGCTGGGTATCGCCACGCGAGCCGGAGAACAGGTATTTACCGTTCTCGTCACGGCTGTTCATCAGCGAGTAAAGCTGCTCTTCGAGCTGCGCCAGTTCCTGGGCATTGGCCTTGCGATCAGTGTCGGTAAAGCCGGCGTTACCGGAGCTGACGGCCAGTTCGTTGACCCGCTGCAAAATGGCGCTGATGCCGTTGAGAACACCCTCGGAGGCGCCCAACGAGTTACGCACATTGGTGGCATTGTCACCGAACTGGGCCAACAGGTTGCTTTGCTGTTCAAGTTGCAGCAGCCGCGCCGCGCCGACAGGGTCATCCGCGGCGGTACGTATACGCAAGTTGTCACTGACCTGCTCGCCCGACCTCACCGCGTTGGCAAAGTTGCGCTGATAGGTTGAAGTGCTGCTTTCGTAATACTGGGAAGTAGAAATACGCACGGTCTACGACTCCTTAAAGGCTGTTGATCAGCGTGGTAAAGATTTCCTGGGCAGCCTTGATGATTTGCGACGAGGCCGTGTAGTACTGCTGATACTTGATCAGGTTGCTGGCCTCTTCATCGAGCTGGACACCAGAAAGCGAATCACGGCCTGCCTTGGCCGAGGTCTGCAGGGCATTCGTCGCATTGCTGTCCATTTGCGCTTGCGCGGTCTTGCCACCCACGTTTTCAACCAGTTTGCCGTAGGCATCGGTCAGGCTGATGCCCTTACCGTTAGCCCCGACTTCAACCGTGGCCTTGGTTTGCAGGTCGATCACCGCCTGGCCGTTGCGGTTGTCGGCAGAGCCTGCACCGGTCAGCGATACGGTGTAGTTATCGCCCTCTTTCGGTGACCCGGCGACAGTCATTTCAAAATTGAAGGTTTTCTGAGTCGCGCCATCCATGATCGGGTTGCCACTGGCATCGACCATCGGCACGCTCAATTGCAGCGTGTTGCTCTCGCCCGGAATAATGGTCCCGGAGGATAATTCGGTGCCTTTGGCATCGAACAGCTTGTAGGTTTGCGGGTTGGTTGTTTCATCGCCAAAAACCAACTTCACCGGCGTGGAATACTTCAGGCCGTTCTGCAGATCAATGCGCTGGGTCGAATCATAGATATCCAGCTTCGAGGTCAATTCGGGCTGGGTGATAACACCGGTACCCTGATTGCCGGAGCCGCTGACCGCCGACAAGGGCGCCGCAAGGGCAATACGCTTGGGATCGGTCAACACCGTGTCGAGCTTGGCTGCCGCGTTGCGGGTCGGGGTGATCTTGAAGCTGTCACCAGCACTGGGCGCCCCGCCGTTGAGGGCAAGCTTGAAGCCATCAATTTCCTGCGGGGGGGTTGCAGTGATGTCATAAGGCCCTTGGGCATCGCCGTCTGGCAGCTTTTTGACCGTATATTGGGTCGCACTGCTGAAGGTCACCTGGTAATCGGACGTGCTCAGCTTGCCGGTGTCACTGATGGTCACATCCAGATTGCCAGCGCCTGCACTGTTGCCGGCCTGGGCAATACTGCGCTGGCTGATCAAGGCCGCACTGTTGATATCGCCGAACAATGCTGCGCCGAACTCACCGTTCTTGTCGATACCTTGGGCCAACTGCTGGTTGATGCTGTCGGCAACCACCAGGGCAATACGCCCCAGCTCGTTCATCGACGGATCCAGCACCTCGCTGCGGTAGCGCAGCAGGCCGCCCATTTCACCGCCGGTAATGCTGGAGGTGATGTCCATGCTGGTGCTGCCACGGTTGAGCTGAAGGCTCATCCGGGTAGGGTCGGTCTTGCTCGGTACGGTTTCCAGGGTATTGATGGTCTTGCCCAGCACCAGCGGCTGACCATTGGCCAGGTAAACGTCGAAGTTACCCTCACGCTCGACCACCTGAGCACCGACCAACTCGTTGAGCTGGCGCACGGCTTCGTTACGCTGGTCGAGCAGGTCGTTGGGGCTGCCTTGCACGGCCGAAACACGGGAGATCTGATCGTTGTACTGGGCAATGGTGGCCGACAGTTTGTTGACTTGATCAGCCATCGACGCCAGGTTGCCGTTGATGTTGCTGTTCTGCTCGTTGAGCTGCGCGGAAATGGTATTGAAGCGCTTGCTCAGCGACTGGGCACTGGTCAACAGCAACTGCCGCGAGGCGTCTTCGGTCGGCTTGGCCGATGCACTCTGCAGCGCCGTGAAGAAGTTCTTCAACGCTCCGGTGATACCGGTATCGGCATCGGACAACAGGTTATCGATCGGTGAAACCTGATTCAGGTACGCAGATGCGTCGCTGTTCAACGAAGTGGTGGTTCGCAGCTGGTTTTCAAGGAACGCGTTGTACACCCGACGAACATCGGACAGCGTCGTGCCAGTGCCGATGAACACATTACCGCTCTGGATTGAACTCTTGGCGCTTTGTACGTTCTGCTGGCGTGAGTAGCCGGCAACGTCGGCGTTGGCAATGTTGTTACCCGTGGTAAACAGGCCCGACTGCGAGGCTCCAAGCCCCGATACGCCGATGTTGATCAAGCTCGCCATAGTTCAAACCTTATAATTTCGTGGAAGTGTCAATCGCAGCAAAGCTTTCGTACGACTTCATTTGTTTCGCGATCTGCGAGATCTTGCTGGCATAATCAGGATCGGTTGCATAACCGGCCTTCTGCAGCTCTCGCACAAACTGTTCTGGTTTATCGGCAGACTTGATCGCTTCTTGATAGCGCGAATTGTTTTGCAACAGGCTAACCAGGTCATGGAAGCTGTCCTGGAACGAGTCATAGGAACGGAACGCAGCGGTCTCCTTGACCATCTGCCCATTGCGAAACTCGCTGGTGATCGCTCGCGCCTGACCACCTTGCCAATTACCCGTCGCCTTGATGCCAAACAGGTTGTGACTGCTACTGCCATCCGGCTGGCGCATGATCGACTTGCCCCAACCGGTTTCCAGCGCCGCCTGCGCCACCAGGTAACGCGGGTCGATACCAATACGCGCTGCAGCTTGCTCGGCCATTGGCAGCATGGTCGCGACAAATTCATCGGACGAACCGAAGGCACGCTTGGCCGGTGCCAGAGGTGGCTGAGCCATGGCCCGACCATAAATACGCATGCTGCCTGGCGCACCGAAGGATTGTGCCGGCTCCCAGTCACCCTTGATCACCGCATCACCGACGGCCCCCGAGCGATTGGCCAGCGAGTTGCCCGGCGTCGCAGCCGTTGCAGTACCTGCCGACGGCACGATCCCGGCCAGCAGGCGATCCGTGAGTTTGCTGGGCAGATTCAACCGGCGCTGATTGAGCAACGCCATGTCGTTACGCGAAGCCGTTTGCTCTGAGCGCACAGGCTCTGCCACGCGTGCAGCCCACAGTGCGCGCTGCTGCCCTTCCACATGCGGGAACGGGCTGCTGCCTGCGTGCGCCGCAGCCGTCGATTTCGTTTTCGACAGCTGACGCATCAGCACATCCTGCAGACCGATACCGCCGCCCTCCCGAGACAGGCTGACCGACAGTTGCTGGTCGTACATCTGCTGGTACTGCTTGGTGGTCTCAGTGTTGAGGGGGTTGTCCTTGGCCAGCACATCGTTGGCCGAACGCATGGACTTGAGCATCTCGTTGAGAAACAGCGACTCGAATTCCTGCGCCACCTTGCGCAGGTTGGCGTCACTGTCACGGTCGCCGACCTTCAACGAGTTAAGTCGATTGAGGTCGGTGTAGGCCCCGGTATCGGCGCCTGCGGAAACTCCACCCTTGGGCATATCCATAGCCAGCGCCTTAGATCACGATCAGGTCGGCCTGCAACGCGCCGGCCTGTTTCAGGGCTTCAAGAATCGCCATCAGGTCACTTGGGGCTGCGCCCACCTGATTGACCGCACGTACAATCTCATCCAGCGTGGTGCCCGGGCCGAACTTGAACATCGGCTTGGCTTCCTGGTCGGCGTTCACACGCGAACGCGGCACGACCGCTGTCTGGCCATTGGAAAATGGCCCTGGCTGGCTGACCACCGGGTCTTCGGTAATGGTGACCGTCAGGCTACCGTGGGTAACCGCCGCGGGCGATACCTTGACGTTCTGACCGATGACGATCGTACCCGTACGCGAGTTGATAATGACCTTGGCCACCGCCTGGCCTGGATCGATCTCCAGGTTTTCCAGAATCGACAGGTAATCGACCCGCTGACTAGGGTCCATTGGCGCGGTCACCCGCACAGAGCCGCCGTCCAGCGCTTGTGCCACACCCGGCCCCAGCAATTCGTTGACCTTGTCGACAATGCGCTTGGCAGTGGTGAAGTCCGGACGATTGAGGTTCAGGGTCAGGCTGTTGCCCTGGTTGAAACCGCTCGGCACCGCACGCTCAACCGTAGCCCCCCCAGGAATACGACCTGCCGACGGAACGTTGACGGTAATTTTGGAACCATCACGGCCTTCGGCATCAAAACCACCGACCACGAGGTTGCCCTGGGCAATGGCATAGACGTTACCGTCAATACCCTTGAGCGGGGTCATCAACAGGCTACCGCCACGCAGGCTTTTCGAGTTACCAATCGAGGAAACGGTAACGTCCACCGACTGGCCCGGCTTGGCGAACGGTGGCAGGTCGGCGTGAATCGACACCGCAGCCACGTTCTTCAACTGGACGTTACCCGACCCGGCAGGCACCTTGATGCCGAACTGCGACAGCATGTTGTTGAAGGTCTGCAGGGTGAACGGTGTCTGGGTGGTCTGGTCACCCGTACCATTGAGCCCCACCACCAGGCCATAACCAATCAACTGGTTGGTCCGCACCCCGGAAATACTGGCGATGTCCTTCAGGCGTTCGGCCTGAACAGCAAACGCCGTGGACAGCAGGATCGTCGCGGCAATCAGCCGACTGAACTTGAGCATGGTTATCCGAACCTAGAAAGGCCAAAGCGGGCTGATAAAGAAGCGGTCGAGCCACCCTGGCTGACTCGCATCGGCAAACGAACCGGTACCCGAGTAGGTGATGCGGGCGTCGGCGACGCGAGTCGAAGGCACCGTGTTGTCAGTCGCGATATCGTCGGCACGGACCATGCCGGCAATACGCACCAACTCGTCACCGGTGTTCAGCGTCATCCATTTTTCGCCGCGCACAGCGATGATGCCGTTAGGCAGTACATCAGCCACGGTCACGGTAATGGAACCGGTCAAGCTGTTGCCCTGCCCGGCCTTGCTGTCACCCTTGGTGGTGCGGTCACCACTGTAGCCCGCCTCAAGGGACAGGTCGCCAGAACCCAATGGATTATTGGTATTGGGCACAGTCCCGAACAGGGATGTCAGGCCGATGTCGGCCTTGCTGTTCTTGGCGATCTGCGAGTTGGCATTCTTGCTCGCCTGGGTTTTCTCATTCAGGGTGATGGTGATGATGTCACCGACCCGGAACGCCTTGCGGTCGCTATACAGGTTCTGCTCGAAACCGGCCTGGTAGATCGAGCCGTTGTTAGCCGCTGCTGGCAATGGTGTGCGCGGCAATACCGGCGCGTAGTACGGGTCGTTGGGCTTGGGCGTCGGCGCGACGCAACCGGCCAACAACACTACCCCACCCAGGGCAAGTACGGAAAACAAACGACTCATGACTCTAACCTCACGGTGTAACAGGCACTGTACCAGCGCCCCAGTGAACATCACTTACAGGTTCTGGGTAACGAACGACAGCATCTGGTCGGCAGTGGAAATGACCTTGGAGTTCATTTCATAGGCACGCTGTGTGGTGATCATGTTCACCAGCTCTTCCACGGTGCTGACGTTGGAGTTTTCCAGGGTGTTCTGCAGCGTGGTACCGAAGCCGTTCAAACCTGGGGTACCCACCTGTGGCGCGCCACTGGCAGCGGTTTCCAGGAACAGGTTGTTACCCACGGCCTGCAAGCCGGCCGGGTTGATGAAGTCGACGGTCTGGATGTTGCCGATCACCTGTGCAGCCGGGTTGCCTGCGGTGGTGATGGAGACGGTACCGTCAATGCCGACGGTGAAGGTCTGCGCATCAGGCGGCACGACAATCGCCGGCTCAAGGGCGAAGCCATTGGCGGTGACGATCTGACCATCGGAGTTCAGGTGGAACGTACCGTCACGGGTATAGGAAACAGTGCCATCAGGCTGCAGGATCTGGAAGAAACCACGGCCATTGACCGCCATGTCCAGCGGCTGCTCGGTGGTCTGCAGGCTACCGGCATTGAAGTTCTTCTGGGTGCCGACAATACGCACACCCGTACCCAGTTGCAGACCCGACGGCAGTTCGCTGTCCTGAGTGGACTGAGCGCCTGCCTGACGACGGGTTTGATAGAGCAGGTCCTGGAACTCGGCGCGGTCGCGCTTGAAGCCTGTGGTCGAAACGTTGGCCAGGTTGTTGGAAATGGTCGTCAGGTTCATGTCCTGAGCGGCCAGACCTGTTTTACTGACCCAAAGAGCCGGAAGCATGCTGTTCTCCTGAAGCGCCTGTTTTACGGCGCTACGCCTGTGTAATTAGCCGATTTGCAAAACACGCGCCATGGCTTCATCGCCTTCCTTGGCCGTGGTCATCATTTTGACGTGCAGTTCGAATTGACGGGACAGTGCCAACACCGAGGTCATTTCCTCTACCGCGTTGACGTTACTGGCCTCAAGGAAACCCGACACCAGCTGAACCGAGCCATCGGCATCGGCGGGCTGACCACTCTTGGTGTGGATCATGCCGTCCAGGCCTTTGGTCATATTCTTCAGGTCAGGGTTGACCAGCTTGATCCGGTCGACCTCAGCCATGACTCGCGGCCCCTCGCCCATGGCGCGGATACTGACGGTACCGTCCTGGCCGATCTCGACCTTTTGCTCAGGCGGCACGGCAATCGGCCCGCCATTGCCCATGATCGGCATGCCATTACCGGCCCGCAGTACGCCCAGCGCATCGATGTTCATGCTGGCGGTGCGCACGTAGGCTTCGCTGCCATCCGGCGCCTGCACTGCAATCCAGCCGTTGCCGCCGACGGCAACATCCAGGTCACGCCCGGTTTCCTGCAAGGCACCCGGCGTGAAATCCGTCGCCGGACGCTCGCTCATGGCATAGGCTCGCGCCGGAAAGCTGTCGCCGAACACCGGCATCGAACGCGCCTGCTCCAGGTCACGCTGAAAACCGCTGGTGGAAATGTTGGCCAGGTTGTTGGCATGGGCCTTCTGCGCCAGCGCGTTCTGGCTGGCGCCGGTCATGGCCACGTAAAGCATCTTGTCCACAGTCATCCTCCGCTGCGCTGGCGAACATTTGCCGTTCACCGCTGCCCTGCGCTGCTAGAAGCAATTATCGAACCAAGTCCCAACAGACCATCAAAAAGACTGAATTTACGGGGCTTTCCCTCACCTCACGACCACCAGAAAGAAAACAGAAGACAAATTCTCGGCGGCATTCTGCCGGCAGCGGCAAAACCTCGCCTCGTCGCCTGACGGCAACAGGAGAGTCCAGACAGCGCCACCGCATCAGTTATCGCGACAGGCACCATTGTTGTAGGGCCCGGAAAACAGCCGCCAGCCCTCACCAGGCGAGACCTGCGCGCACACCAGTCGGCCAGTAGCCTGGCTTTCCCACCAGTACCAGGCCGCCATACCGGCCCAGGACTGCGCTGCAAGCAGCAGCCCCCCCAGCAAAACGCCCACCCCTACCCATCGTTTCAACATCTTCAGCACCTCAAAAACGACAAACCCCTTCCATGAGAAAGGGGCTTGGCTGTACATCATTGACTCATGCGCCCATCAGGTCATCTGAATGATGGTCTGCATGATGGTGCTTTGAGTCGAGATGGTCTTGGCGTTGGCCTGGTAGTTGCTCTGCGCCTTGATCAACTCGACCAACTCTTGGGTCAGGTTGACGTTGGAGGCTTCCAGCGCGTTGGAGGTGATGGCCCCCAGGGTACCGGTCTTCGGCGCATCAATGCCCGGGATACCCGACGCGAAGGTTTCTTTCCAACGTGTGCCACCCATCTGCTCCAGGCCCTGCTCGTTGGCGAAGCTGGCGATTGCCACCTGACCAATTGCACGGGACTGCTGGTTGCTGAAGCTGGCGAACATGACACCTGTCGAGTCGATGCTCAGGCTGGACAGAATGCCGGTGGCATAACCATCCTGAGATTGCGACAGGCGGGTTGTCTCGGTGTTGTACGAAGTGGTCGAGGTCATGTCGAGGCGAATACCCGTCGCATTCCCCTCGGAACCGTTCGACACCCAGGCACCCGAGGCGTCCTTGGCAGCCGGCACCCAGCCCTTGAGAACAAAGACGTTGTTGGTCACTTCAAAGCTGGTGTCTGGCGTCGGGTAACTTTCACTACCCGTCATGGCCTTGACACTGCCATCAGGATTGAACGTGATAGTGCCCGAGAGCGGATCTGTAGAGGTCGGATCTTGCGGGTTACGCCCATCGATCAAGGTGTATGCAGACCACGAGTTCTGCCCCGTCTTCACGTAGTACTGATCCATGACATGCTCATTACCCTGGCTGTCGTAGATCTTGGTGGCAAAGGTCTTGGTGTAGGTGCTGGTATCAGCCGGATCGAACGTAGCCGTAATGTCGTCCGCCGAGGAGTTCAGGTTGATACCCTGATCAATCAGGCTAGTGGACTTAGGTGCCAGGGCCGAAGTGTCGATTTTCAGGTCAGTCAGTACACCATTGACAATCTTGCCATTGGCATCAGCGGCATAACCCTGCAAACGAATGCCATCGGACGTTACGACATAGTTGTCCTTGTTGGTCTGGAAGGCGCCGGCACGGGTGTAGCTCAGCGAGCCGTTATCGCTCAGTACGAAGAAGCCCTGCCCCTGAATACCCATGTCCAGCACGTTGCCGGTATTGTTGATGTCGCCTTGACCGAACTGCTGAGATACCGCCGCCAGGCGCACACCATTACCCACGGTCTTGCTACCCACGCCCAGCTTGCTTGCCGAGTACACGTCAGAAAACTCTGCGCGCGAGGATTTGAAGCCAGTGGTCGCAACGTTGGCGATGTTGTTGCCCGTTACGTCCAGTTGTTTGTTGGCTGCATAGAGACCGCTAAGGCCGATATTGAATGACATCTTTCACTCCTTGTGCCGTGTACGCCGGCTCTATATACCGATAGTTTGGACTTTGGACAGCGCAATGGTGCCCAGGCCTGCCAGGTTGAGCATCATCTCGCCGCCAGTCTGGCTCAAGGTGACACTGCTGACCGTGGCCGGCAGGTAAGTCGTAAGGGCGGTAGCGGTACCGTCGATCTTGCTGCTGGCAGCAAAGGTGTAGGTACCCGGATCAACCACGTCACCCGCATCATTCTTGCCATCCCAGACGAAGTCGGCCTTGCCCGCCGACTGCTCGCCCAACTCGATGGTCTTGATGGTCTTGCCGTCTTTGTCGGTGATCTTGATCGACAGGTTGCTGACCGACTGCGGAACACTGACGCTACCAGTGAAGCTCTTGGTGGTATCGACCACCGACTTGTCGGTCTGGACGATAACCGAGCGCCCCACCAGCGAAGAGGCCTGCAACGCCTGAGACGATTTGAAGGTGCCGGAGATAGCCGTCACCGACTCGTTCAGCGAGGTAATACCCTCAAGGCTGGAGAACTGCGCCAACTGCGCAACAAACTCGCTGTTGCCCTGCGGCTCAAGCGGATTCTGGTGCTGCATCTGCGTCACCAGCAACTGCAGGAACGCATCCTTGCCGAGCGCCTGGCCAGAGCCAGTCTTGCTGCTGGTAGCCGCAGTAATACCGCTACTGCTGCTGGTGCTCGTCGAGCTGGTACCGGAGGCTTTCAGAACGTCGTTCAGATTCACGCCGGTGGTCGTATCGTTAATGCTGGCCATTGATTTAGTCCTTTATCACTGACCCAGGGTCAGGACCTTCTGCATCATGGTTTTGGCAGTGTTCATCAGCTCAGCATTGGTCTGGAACGAACGGCTGGCGGAAATCATGTCAGCCATTTCCTCGACCACATTGACGTTCGGGTAGTAGACGTAGCCGTCCTTGTTTGCCGCAGGATGATTCGGCTCGTAGCGCGCCTCCAGATTGCTCTGGTCTTCAACCACACCCAACACCTGCACGCCCTGACCTGCAGCATCCTGATCCTGGAACAGCGACTGCCCGACACCGCTCTGCGCCTGCTGGAACGTGGTGGCAAACACCGGATGGCGTGCGCGATAGGTCTGGTCGATGCTCGACGAGACGGTCTCGGCGTTGGCAATGTTACTGGCGACGGTGTTGAGCCGAGTGGTCTGGGCACTCATGCCGCTACCGGCGATATTGAATACACTGGCAAGGGACATGGATTACTCTCCGCGCAGGGCCGATACCAGCCCCTTGAATTTACTGTTGAGCAGCGTGAAGCTGGCCTGGAAACCCACCGCGTTCTCGGCGTAACTGGATTGTTCCAGTTGCGCATCAACGGTGTTCTGGTCAACCGACGGCTGCATTGGGGTGCGGTACTTCAGCGCCTCTTCACCCATGCTCAAACCTTCAGCATCGATATGGCGACTGTTGGTCCGCTCCAACGAAAAGGTGCCGTTTTTAGCCTTGTCGGCCTGCGCCGCCAACACCTCGGAGAAGTCCAGATCACGCGCCTTGTAGTTTGGGGTATCGGCGTTGGTGATGTTGTTGGCCAGCACTTCGGCACGCTGAGCGCGAAAGCCCAATGCCTTTTCGTGAATGCCGAGCGCTTTATCGAAACTGATGCTCATGTCGGGGAAACCTTCGAAGGTTGACCGGATTGTTCGTTGCCTGAGCTAGAGCAAGTCTCATGCCAAAAAACAAAACCCAACAAAACCGGGCACCTCAGCCTATTGCCGGCAGCGGCAATGCCAGAAAAGCGGCAAAGGATTTCCGCTTGGCGCCAGCAAAGCGGCAATGCGGCGGGAGAACGCACGCGGCAAAAACGAAAACAGGCAAGGCCGGAACCCCTGCACCGCAGGTGATACCGAACTTGCCTGTTTTTTGTCGCCGCTGGCTGGGCGTGTTGCTTGACTGGCCTGGTGCTTACTTGGCCTGGTAAATGATACCCGGGCTGCACTGAACCATCTGGTAGTGATCCGGCAGACCGTTGAGCGCCTCGGAAGCCCCCAGGAACAGGTAGCCGCCCGGCTTGAGCGTGCCATGAATACGCATCAGGATGTCTTTTTTGACCTGCGCCGAGAAGTAGATCAGCACGTTACGGCAAAACACGATATCGAACTTGCCCAGGCTTGCATAACTGTCCAGCAGGTTGAACGCACGGAACTCGACACGGCTACGAATCGGCGCCTTGATCGCCCAACGCCCCGCCCCTTTCGGGTCGAAGTAACGCTGCAGACGCTCTTGGGAAAGACCGCGCGCGATAGCCAGGCTGTCGTACTCACCGGTCTTGCAGTTGGCCAACATGGAGCCCGACAAGTCGGTCGCAACGATCTGCGCGCCCATTTTCAATTGGCCAATATTGCTACGCTCGAACTCGTCGATCGCCATTGAAATCGAGTAAGGCTCCTGCCCGGACGAACAGGCTGCCGACCAGATACGCAGACGCTGACCAGGGTTTGCCTTGATCTGCTCGGGCAGTACTTTGTTTTTCAACACTTCGAATGGATAGGTATCACGAAACCAGAGGGTCTCGTTGGTGGTCATCGCATCCACCACCTGCTCGCGCAAACCGCTGCGCGGTTGAGTCTGAATGCGCTGTACCAGCTCCCCCAGGCTCTTGATACCTTGCTGCTCCATCAGCTTGTTGAGACGGCTGGAAACCAGGTACTGCTTATTTTCGCCGAGCAGGATGCCACAGGCTTTTTCCAGGAAGACCCGGAATTGTTCGAAATCCAAATTACCCGTAGACAATGATGCCGCCTCTTACAATCGTGTGTACTGCCAGGGAAAGCCCCTGGCCGTTAATGCGTAGCCTTGATCCGGTCGACAACCCGCTGAGCCAGGTCATCCGGCCTGAACTTGGCAAGAAAATCGTCGGCGCCCACTTTCTTCACCATGGCCTGGTTGAATACGCCAGAAAGTGAAGTATGCAGGATGATGTGCAATTTTTGCATGCGCGGGTCGCTACGAATCTCCGCCGTCAGCGTATAGCCATCCATTTCCGGCATCTCGATATCGGAAATCATCATCAGGAACTCTTCTTCCGGACGCTTGCCTTCGTCCACCAGCTTGCGCAGGTAGTCGAGCGCCTGACGACCATCATTAAGCGCCACCACTTCGACACCGACCGTCTGCAGGCAACGACTGACCTGCTTTCGAGCCACCGAAGAGTCATCCACCGTCAGCACCCGCAGCATGACCGCCTTGTCCTGCACATCGGCATCGACAACACCTTCGGAAATCGCCTCGGACGTCGGCGCGACCTCAGCCAGGATCTTCTCTACGTCGATGATCTCCACCAGCTTGTTGTCGACCCGAGTGACGGCCGTCAGGTAGTGATCACGACCGGTCCCCTTGGGTGGCGGATGAATCTCTTCCCAGTTCATGTTGACGATGCGCTCGACCGAATGCACCAGGAACCCTTGGGTCTTGGTGTTGTACTCCGTGATGATCACGAAACGGTTGCTCATGTCGTCATTCTGACCGGGCAAGCCGGTCGCCATCGCCAAATCAAGAATCGGGATGGTTGCCCCACGAATATTCGCAACACCACGTACTACCGGGCTGGATTTGGGCAACAGGGTCAGGTTCGGGCATTGCAACACTTCCCGCACCTTGAACACGTTGATCCCATACAACTGCTCGCCATTAAGACGAAACAACAGCAGCTCGAGGCGATTCTGCCCCACCAGTTGAGTACGCTGGTTCACCGAATCCATTACACCAGCCATACCAGACTCCTTCACCAAAGCTTGGGGCTTCGTACCTAGTCGGCACGCGCCTTGCTTTTTTTAACTGTATGAACACGAAAACGACATTTTTCCGACGCCTGCCCCACCGCCTGCCCCGCATCCTTGCCGTGCTGTGCCTACTGGCCCCTGGCGTTCGACCTCTGGCTGACAACTTTACCTTGCCTGAACAGCTTATCGGTGTCACCCAAGGCTTTCTTGAATTCTCTGTGGAAGATTATCTGGCAACCAGCCAGACCGAAGGCCGCTACGAGATCCAGGTCAACAACCTGGACCCTAGACTGCGCATGCCCGTATGCGACCAGCAGTTGAACGCCACACTGGAAAGCCCGGCTCAACCCTTGGGCCGTGTGACCGTGCGCGTGCGCTGTGATGGCAGCTCACCTTGGACGGTGTTCGTGCCCGCCCAGGTACGCCTGTTTCGCAACGTGGTCACCGCCACCCGCCCGCTCAAGCGCGAAGGCATCGTTTCAGAAGAGGACGTGGCCCTGCGCGAACGCGATGTAGGCTTGCTGAGCCAAGGCTTTCTCAGCTCACTGGACCAGGCCGTGGGGCAAAAGGTTATCCGACCAGCGGTCATCGACCAGGTGCTCACCCCTGCACACCTTGAACAGGCCGAAGTCGTACGTAAAGGTGACAATGTCGTGATTACCGCACGTAGCGGCACGCTCAGTGTACGCATGCCAGGGGAAGCCCTGAGCAAAGGCGGCCTCAGCGAGCAGATCCGGGTACGCAACCTGAACTCCAAACGCGTGGTAAAAGCGCGGGTAACCGGCCCCGGGCAGGTGGAAGTCGCCATGTAAGGAAACCGAGGCAAGATCAACGCTGGCGATCAAACAGCGCTTTTCCTAAACTATCCTCTGTTCGGGCCAAGGACCTGCCGCGCATGCCGCAGTGCATTTGCGCCTAAAGTTTTTTTCGGGTTGGCCGAAAACAAGGCAAGCGTCCAATACCCAGAGGTTTTCAATCATGATCATCGACTTCAGTCGTTTGAATAATTCCCCGTCCGTGACGGGCGGTGCGCGCACCGGCAGCAGCCAGGAAAACAGTTCAAGCGCTGCATCTGCCAGCACTGCTCCTGCCGCCAGCACCCAGAGCGGGGAAACCGTACACCTGAGCCAAGAGGCACAGCAGTTGCAGAAGATCAGCGAAAAGCTGCGCGAGCAACCCGTTGTCAACAGCGGCCGAGTGGCCGAGTTGAAGCAGGCGATTGCCGACGGCAGCTATAAGATCGACAGCAACCGTATCGCCAGCAAACTGCTTAATTTCGAAGCACAGCGCTAGCCCTCTGGCGCGCTGACTTCAGGACGCTGAATACCAAGAGCCAGCCATGCACGACATTACTCTGCTGCAACTGATCGAAGACGATATTGCTCCAGCGCAAGAACTGCTCGAGTTACTGCAAACCGAGCTGATAGCGTTGCACGGCCGCGATATGTCGCTGCTGGAGAACATCCTGGCCCGCAAGCAATCGCTGGTGGTGCTGCTTGATCAGCAGGGGCGTCGGCGCAGCCAGGCCCTCGCCAACCTCGGCCTGAGCCCTGACCGCAGCGGTTTCGAGACCCTTGCCAGTCAGTCGTCGCTCGGCAAGCAGATGTTGGAAAAACTCGAAGAGTTGGCAAAGATCATGGCCCAGTGCCAGGCTGCCAACGAGATCAATGGTCGCTCCATCCAGATTCAGCAAGCGACCACGGCCAACCAGATTAGAATTCTCAATGGTGGCGAATCACCGTCACTGTATGACAGCCGCGGATCCACCTCGCCCCTCGCAAAACCTCGCACACTCAGCCAAGTGTGATTAACCTATACCAAGGTGCGAAGCATGCTGGCAGAATGCCTGCGCTTGCGTGTGTGTTTTAGTCTGGAGATTGATCAACCGTGTTGAATGAAGTAGATGCTCCGCAGCCACCCAAGGTGTTGACCACCCCAATGGAAATCGCCGCCAACCTGCGGCAGCTGCAAGAGAGCCATGATCCGCTGATCATTACTTTTCATGAGCGTAGCCAGCGCTTCCAGAGCTACGTGGTAGAAGTCGACCGGGAGACCAATAAACTGGCGCTGGACGAAATGATCCCGCGTGACGGCGAACGCTTTTTGCAAAATGGCGAGCCGTTTCGTGTCGAAGGTTTTCATGACGGTGTACGCATTGCCTGGGAATCCAGCACGCCGCTGACCATCCAGGAAACTGATGGCCACCGTAGCTATCACGGCGCCCTGCCGTTGGAAGTCACCTACCACCAGCGTCGCAATGCCTTCCGCGCAGCGTTGAAGCTATCGCAGTTGGTGGATGTATTACTGAGCGGTGACAAGCTCAAGGGTGAAGGTGCTCTCAAGGGCAAGCTTTTGGACATCTCGGCCACGGGCTGCAAACTGCGCTTCGAAGGCAATGTCGAAGAGCGCCTGCAACTCGGCCAAGTGTACGAAAAATTCAGCGCCAGCCAATTGTTTGGCACCACTACGACGGCGGTTGAACTGCGTCACCTGCACTTTGAAGAACGCTTCAACACCACGTTTGCAGGCGTGCGCTTCCACAACCTGAATGGGCAAATGCAACGCAAGGTAGAGAGCTTTGTTTACCAGTTGCAGCGTGAAGCGCGTCGTTTCGATAAAGACGACTACTAAGTAGCACTTGCACAAGCCGGTGCTACCGGCAACGGCATTGACCGGGTGCGAGCTCAGTACTCGACACCCGGATCGTCAGCAACACTGGCACCTACACAGGCTTTGCCGGCTCCCCTCTTCCCTCCTCCGCCTGCTGCTCCTCAGCTTCGGTGTCTTCTGCTGCTACAGGCGCCTGCATTTGATCCTGGACGTCCTGCTCAGTCACCCGCGGGTCAAGTGCCGCGGCCAAGGGTGAGCTGGCTGCTGGCATCGCTACGTGCAGCAATGGCGCGTCATCGACCTGATGCAGGTTGGTGACGGCCTGAGGCCGAATCCGCCAAACCAGTACCAGCGAGAAGAATGTAAAGAAGGCGTAGAGCATCTGATCGCCCAACTGCTGCATCAGCACGCCGGCGACCAGCGGACCGATACTGGCGCCGACGCCATAGGTCACCAACAGCATCGCGGTCAGTGAAACACGCCGCTCACTCTCGACATGGTCATTGGAGAATGCCACTGCCAGTGGGTACAGGCAAAACTGCAGCAGCGACACCAGGAAACCGGCAGCAAATAGCACCACCATCGGCACACTCGGCCAAATCGCCAACGGCAACGCCGCTACCGCCAAGCCGATTGCCACACCACGAATCAGCACGGCGCGGTCATAACGATCAGACAACCAGCCCAGCGGCCATTGCACGAGCAACCCGGCAAAAATACAGCACCCCATGAAGATACCAACCTGCTCGGTACTCAAGCCCTGCTTGGCCGCATACAAAGGCGCCAAACCGTAGAACGAGCCAACGATCAGGCCTGACCCCAGCACGGTACTGAGCGACTGCGGTACGCGCTTGATGAAAAAGCGCGGGTCCAGCGGCGCCGGACGCAGCGGCGCCGGGTGAATGCGACGGGTCAGTGCCACCGGCACCAGGCACAGGGCAAAACACATCGCCACCAGCATCAGGAGCTCCAGCCCCAGCTGCGGATGGGCGACCAGAATCAACTGACCCAGCACCAACCCCAGGTACGACGCGATCATGTAACCGCTGAATACGGCTCCCCGCTGCTTGGCATCGGCCTGCTCATTGAGCCAGCTTTCGATGACCATGTACTGGCACATCATGCCCAAACCGACGATGACCCGCAGAAGGAGCCAGGCTGGCAGCCAACTGACCAGGCCATGGCCCAGCACCGCTGCCCCCACAATACCGGCGCACGTGGCGTAGGCCCGAATATGCCCGACGCGGGCAATCAGCCGGTGACCGATCTTGCCGCCCAGGGCAAGACCGAAATAGTTCGCCGCCATCAAGGCACCGACCCACAGGCTGTCAACCTGATCGGCCGCCAGGCGCAGGGCCAGGTAGGTACTTAACAGGCCCGAACCGATCAACATCATCAGAGCGGCAAAATACAGCGCGCGGAAAGACTTCCAGATCTGTCGCATCGGCGTCCCGGTTGGCTCCTTTAGCAGGTGGAAAAACTGGCTGAAAGCATAAGTGAAAAAGCACCGACGGCGCAGCAACAACAGTAGACACAAAAACAGGTGGGAAACACCGCCGACAAATCGTCAAACATTGTTTCGCCACCTGCTATTCCCCAAGCGCCTTAAAAGGCGCGATTTACGCCTGGGATGCCAGCACTCGGCGCTCCCACGGGGTAATTTCATCGAAGAAGCTGGTCAGCTCCAGGGTCTTGGAGGCGATATAGCCTTCGATGAACTCCTTGCCAAACAGCTCGCGAGCCAGCGCACTGCGCTTCAGGCGCTCCAGCGCCGCATGCAAGGTACACGGCAACGACAGGTTGTCCGGCACCTCAAATTCACCCTGAATCGCCGGGGCGGGCGCCAACCGTTGCTCGATACCGTGCAGGCCCGCCGCCAGGCTGGCCGCCAGTGCCAGGTAAGGGTTGGTATCTGCCCCCGGCAAACGGTTCTCGACCCGCCGAGCAGCCGGGCCGCTCGCCGGAATACGCAAGCCAGCAGCACGGTTGTCTTCGGACCAACACGCATTGTTCGGTGAGGCGTACGGATGGCATAGGCGTTGGTAGGAGTTCACATTAGGCGCGAACAGCGCCGTAAAGTCGGCCATGCATGCCTGCAAGCCGCCAATGAAATGATAGAAGGTATCTGTCGCTTGACCCTCGGCGTCACTGAACACGTTACGCCCACTGTCGATGTCCACCAGGCTTTGGTGGATATGCATGGAGCTGCCTGGGGTTTTGGCCAGTGGCTTGGCCATGCAAACGACCGTCAGGCCATGTTTGAGTGCGACTTCCTTGAGCAGGTGCTTGAAGAGGAAGGTCTGGTCGGCTAACAGCAGCGGGTCACCGTGCAACAGGTTGATCTCGAACTGACTGACACCCATTTCATGCATGAAGGTATCGCGCGGTAGCCCAAGGGCTTCCATGCAGCGATAGACCTCATTGAAGAACGGACGCAAACCATTGTTGGAGCTGATGCTGAAGGCTGAAGCGCCATCTTCGCGTCGACCATCCAGGCCAACAGGCGGCTGGAAGGGTTGAGTCGGGTCGCTGCTCGGTGCAAAGACGAAAAACTCAAGCTCGGTCGCAACCACGGGTTTCAAGCCATGCGCCGCATAACGTGCAATCACCGCCTTGAGTTGTGCCCGGGTAGACAATCTGCAGCCTTCGCCGCTCAAGTCATCCGCATCACAAATGGCCAAGGCACGCGGTGTATCGCTCCACGGCAAGCGATGAATCTGCTGAGGATCAGGAACAAGTGCCAGGTCACCATCATCGCTGCCGTAGAAACGGGTTGGTGGGTATCCCCCCATGATGCACTGCAACAACACCCCGCGAGCCATCTGCAAGCGCCGCCCCTCAAGGAAACCTTCGGCGGTCATTACCTTCCCGCGAGGCACACCGTTCAGGTCCGGAGTGACGCATTCGATTTCATCAATGCCCATCAATCGCTCGGCGAGTGAACGTTGGCCATTGCTCGTCATGACTTGATCCTTATTGTTTTAGCAAGCCGCGAACGGCGACGTGTACAAAATAAGCACCAGCCGTTCAAAATATCAAGCACTTAAGCGCAGCTGCCTTGAGCAATAGCGATAAAAAGCGGCATTGCCTTTGATCAAATCGACGAAGTGTCAATTATTACGCTACACCTACCCGCGCAGGGTCAGGCCGTTGGCAGGCAATGGCAAGGCGGTCTTGTAGCGCACCTGCTTGAGGGCAAAGCTGGAGCGAATGTTGGCCACGCCCGGCAGGCGCGTCAGGTAATCGAGAAAGCGCTCCAGCGCCTGGATGCTGGGCAACAACACCCGCAATAGATAGTCAGGATCGCCGGTCATCAAGTAGCACTCCATGACCTCCGGGCGCTCGGCGATCTCCTCTTCAAAGCGATGCAGCGCCTGCTCCACCTGCTTCTCCAGGCTGACGTGGATGAACACATTGACATCCAGCCCCAACACCTCGGGCGCCAGCAAGGTCACCTGCTGGCGAATCACCCCCAACTCTTCCATCGCCTTGACCCGGTTGAAGCAGGGTGTCGGGGAGAGATTCACCGAGCGGGCAAGCTCGGCGTTGGTGATACGAGCATTTTCCTGGAGGCTGTTGAGAATGCCGATATCGGTGCGATCCAGTTTACGCATGAGAAAAACTCACCTGATTTTTATCTTTATAAAGAATATTTATCCGCAAGCTATCGTAAAGGCAATGAACATCAGAAAAATATTCTTCAGGCTCGGGAATATGATGTAGGACAAGACTGACTGCCTGGTCACAAGCCAACGTCAGTAGCGACCGCTTCAAAGCTCACAAAAACACAAGACAGAGCGAGCGTAAAAAAGCATGAACGAGTACGCCCCCCTGCGTTTGCATGTGCCCGAGCCTACAGGCCGGCCAGGCTGCCAGACCGACTTTTCCTACCTGCGCCTGAACGACGCCGGAAAGGTTCGCAAACCCCCTATCGATGTTGAAGCAGCTGACACTGCAGACCTGGCGTATAGCCTGATCCGCGTGCTCGACGACCAAGGCAACGCACTCGGCCCATGGGCTGAAGGCATTGAGCCGCAGGTCTTGCGCCAAGGCATGCGGACCATGCTCAAGACGCGGTTGTTCGACAACCGCATGGTGGTTGCCCAGCGCCAGAAGAAAATGTCCTTTTATATGCAGAGCCTCGGCGAGGAAGCCATCGGCAGCGCCCAGGCCCTGGCCTTGAACCGCACCGACATGTGCTTTCCGACCTACCGTCAGCAAAGCATCCTGATGGCGCGTGATGTATCGCTGGTAGACATGATCTGCCAGCTGCTGTCCAACGAGCGCGACCCGCTCAAGGGCCGTCAACTGCCGATCATGTATTCGGTGCGTGACGCCGGCTTCTTCAGCATCAGCGGCAACCTCGCGACCCAGTTCGTGCAGGCCGTAGGCTGGGCCATGGCGTCGGCCATCAAGGGCGACACCAAGATCGCATCCGCCTGGATCGGCGACGGGGCTACCGCCGAGTCGGATTTCCACACGGCCTTGACGTTTGCCCACGTCTACCGTGCACCCGTGATCCTCAACGTAGTGAACAATCAGTGGGCTATCTCGACCTTCCAGGCCATCGCCGGGGGCGAATCCACCACCTTCGCCGGCCGTGGCGTGGGTTGCGGGATTGCCTCACTGCGGGTCGACGGTAACGACTTCATTGCTGTCTACGCGGCCTCGCAATGGGCCGCAGAACGTGCGCGGCGCGGCATGGGACCGAGCCTGATCGAATGGGTGACCTACCGTGCCGGCCCACACTCGACGTCGGACGATCCCTCCAAGTACCGTCCGGCCGACGACTGGAGCCACTTCCCGCTGGGCGACCCGATCATGCGCCTGAAACAACACCTGATCGCCATCGGCCAATGGTCCGAGAAAGAGCATCAGGAAGTCAGCGCCGAACTGGAAGCCGAGATCATCGCCGCGCAGAAAGAGGCTGAGCAGTATGGCACCCTTGCGGGCGGCCAGATGCCAAGCCCGGCGTCCATCTTCGAGGACGTCTATAAGGAAATGCCTGAGCACCTGCGTCGGCAACGCCAGGAACTGGGGATCTGACATGAACGATCACAACAACAATATCCAGTTGGAAACGGCCATGGCGACGACCACAATGACCATGATCCAGGCCCTGCGCTCGGCCATGGACATCATGCTAGAGCGCGATGACAACGTGGTGATCTACGGCCAGGACGTCGGCTACTTCGGCGGCGTGTTCCGCTGCACCGAAGGCCTGCAGAACAAGTACGGCAAATCCCGCGTTTTTGATGCGCCGATCTCCGAGAGCGGCATCGTCGGTACCGCCGTGGGCATGGGTGCCTATGGCCTGCGCCCGGTCGTGGAGATTCAGTTCGCCGACTACTTCTACCCCGCCTCCGACCAGATCGTGTCGGAAATGGCCCGCCTGCGCTACCGGTCGGCCGGCGAGTTCATCGCCCCACTGACCCTGCGCATGCCCTGTGGTGGCGGTATCTACGGCGGCCAGACTCACAGCCAGAGCCCTGAGGCGATGTTCACTCAGGTGTGTGGGCTGCGCACCGTCATGCCATCCAACCCGTACGACGCCAAGGGCCTGTTGATCGCCTCGATCGAGAACGATGACCCGGTGATTTTCCTCGAGCCCAAGCGCCTGTACAACGGCCCGTTCGACGGCCATCACGACCGTCCGGTAACCCCGTGGTCAAAACACCCGGCCAGCGCCGTGCCGGACGGTTACTACACCGTCCCACTGGACAAGGCCGCCATCACCCGTCCAGGCAAAGCCGTTACCGTACTGACCTACGGCACCACGGTGTATGTGTCCCAGGTGGCCGCCGAAGAAGTGGGGATCGACGCCGAGGTCATCGACCTGCGCAGCCTATGGCCGCTGGACCTGGAAACTATCGTCAACTCCGTGAAGAAGACCGGTCGCTGCGTAGTCGTGCATGAAGCCACCCGCACCTGTGGTTTTGGCGCCGAGCTGGTCGCTCTGATCCAGGAGCATTGCTTCCATTACCTTGAAGCGCCGATCGAACGCGTCACCGGTTGGGACACCCCCTACCCGCACGCACAGGAGTGGGCGTACTTCCCCGGCCCATCACGAGTGGGCGCGGCATTGAAACGGGTCATGGAGGTCTGAATGGGCACGCACGTCATCAAGATGCCGGACATCGGCGAAGGCATCGCACAAGTTGAGCTGGTGGAGTGGTTCGTCAAAGTCGGCGACACCATCACCGAAGATCAGGTCGTCGCTGACGTCATGACTGACAAGGCGACAGTGGAGATTCCCTCTCCTGTCAGCGGCAAGGTGCTGGCCCTTGGCGGTCAGCCCGGTGAAGTCATGGCCGTGGGCAGCGAGCTGATACGCATCGAAGTCGAGGGGGCCGGCAACCTGCAAGAAGCCACTTCGGCACCTGCTGCGGCGCCCCAGGCAACCGTGGCCCCGGCGGTGCCTGCCCCTGCCCCTGCCCCTGAAGCAGCAGCTACAGCTCCCAAAGCCCCGACTGCTGCAGCGGCATCGTACGAACCGGCGCCGTTTGTTGCGCGTGAGGCCAACGAGCGGCCACTCGCATCACCCGCCGTACGCAAACGCGCGCTGGATGCCGGTATCGAGCTGCGCTACGTTCAGGGCAGTGGCCCTGCCGGACGTATCCTGCATGAAGACCTGGATGCGTTTTTGGCGCAGCCGACCACAACCTCCGCCTCCGTACCTGGCGGCTACGCCAAGCGCACCGATGCCGAACAAATTCCGGTGATCGGCCTGCGCCGCAAGATCGCCCAACGCATGCAGGATGCCAAGCGTCGGGTAGCACACTTCAGCTACGTCGAGGAAATCGACGTCACAGCGCTGGAAGAACTGCGCGTCCATCTCAATGAAAAATGGGGCGACAGCCGCGGCAAACTGACTCTGCTGCCGTTCCTGGTCCGCGCCATGGTCGTGGCCTTGCGTGATTTCCCGCAAATCAATGCGCACTACGACGATGAAGCACAGGTCATTACCCGCCACGGTGCCGTGCATGTTGGCATCGCGACCCAAGGCGACAACGGCCTGATGGTGCCGGTGTTACGCCACGCAGAAGCCGGCAGCCTGTGGACCAATGCCAGCGAAATCGTTCGGCTGGCTACCGCTGCGCGCACCAACAAGGCCAGCCGTGAGGAGCTTTCCGGCTCGACCATCACCCTGACCAGCCTCGGCGCATTAGGCGGGATCGTCAGCACCCCGGTGGTCAACACCCCAGAGGTGGCCATTGTCGGTGTCAACCGCATTGTCGAACGCCCCATGGTCGTCAAGGGCCAGATCGTTGTGCGCAAAATGATGAACCTCTCCAGTTCGTTCGATCACCGGGTGGTCGACGGCATGGACGCAGCGCTCTTCATTCAGGCCATTCGTGGCCTGCTCGAACAACCCGCCAGCCTGTTTGTGGAGTGACCATGCAACAGACCCTGAACACCACCCTGCTGATCATTGGTGGCGGCCCCGGCGGCTATGTGGCGGCGATTCGTGCCGGCCAGCTGGGCATCCCGACCGTACTGATCGAAGGTCAGGCACTGGGCGGAACCTGCCTGAACATCGGCTGCATTCCGTCCAAGGCGCTGATCCATGTCGCCGAGCAGTTCCACCAAACCCACGCCCACAGTCAGCACTCAGCACTGGGTATCCATGTCGCACCGCCGATTCTGGACATCACGCAAAGCGTTGCCTGGAAAGACGGTATCGTCGATCGCCTGACCAGCGGGGTCGCGGCCCTGCTGAAAAAGCATGGCGTGAAGGTGATCCACGGCTGGGCGCGCATCCTTGACGGCAAAACGGTCGAGGTTGATGGCCAGGACCTGCGCGTCCAGTGCGAGCACCTGCTGCTCGCCACCGGTTCCAGCAGCGTCGAACTGCCCATACTGCCGTTGGGCGGCCCGATTGTTTCGTCCACCGAAGCCTTGGCGCCCACTCATCTGCCCAAGCGCCTGACTGTCGTCGGGGCCGGCTACATTGGCCTTGAGCTGGGTATTGCTTACCGCAAACTGGGCGTCGAAGTCAGCGTGGTCGAAGCCCGTGAGCGGATCCTGCCCACCTACGACAGCGAACTCACACAGCCAGTAGCCGAGTCGCTGAAAAAGCTCGGTATTACCCTGTACCTCAAGCACAGCGTCGAAGGCTTTGATGCTGCCACGCAGAGCCTGAATGTGCGCGACCCGGCCGGTGAGCCACTGTCATTGGCTACCGATCAGGTACTGGTGGCTGTTGGTCGCCGTCCACGGACTCAGGGCTTCAATCTGGAGTCCCTCGACCTGAAAATGAACGGCAGCGCCATTGCCATCGACGCACATTGCCAAACCAGCATGCGCAATGTCTGGGCGATTGGCGACCTGAGCGGTGAACCGATGCTCGCGCACCGCGCAATGGCACAAGGCGAAATGGTTGCCGAACTGATTGCAGGCAAGCAACGCCGCTTCGAGCCGGTAGCCATTGCCGCCGTGTGTTTCACCGATCCGGAGCTGGTAGTGGTCGGCAAAACGCCTGAGAACGTGCAACAGGAAGGTCTGGACTGCATCGTTGCGCAATTCCCCTTCGCAGCCAACGGTCGCGCCATGACCCTGGAATCGAAAAGTGGCTTCGTACGCGTGGTTGCGCGCCGCGACAACCACCTGATTCTTGGCTGGCAAGCGGTGGGCGTGGGCGTTTCGGAGCTGTCCACAGCCTTCGCGCAGTCACTGGAGATGGGCGCCTGCCTTGAAGATGTCGCTGGCACCATTCACGCACACCCGACCTTGGGTGAAGCCGTACAGGAAGCAGCATTGCGCGCACTGGGGCACGCTCTGCATTTGTAACCCAGCACTGCGTCACACGTGTTAACGCCCACCGCAAGGTGGGCGTTTTACGTTCCAGATACCGGCAGGCTCAACCGACCCGGTTCTTACCTGCAGCTTTGGCACTGTACAACACTTGATCGGCGCGGTTGACCAATTGCTCTGGCAGTTCTTCATTCGCCCATTCAGCCACACCGAAACTGGCAGTCAATCGATACTCCCCCACAGCGGGAAGCTGACTCAATTGCTGCAGGATGCACTCCGCCCGCTCACGGGCAAGCGCTTGCGTGCTGTGGGGCATGACAATCATGAACTCATCGCCGCCCCAACGCGCGAGCAGGTCCTGTGAGCGCAAACAGGTCTTGATGCACTCGACCACCTGAAGGAGTACCCGGTCGCCTCGGACATGGCCATATCGGTCATTGATCAGCTTGAAGTCATCCAGATCGATGACGACCAATGAAAGCGGCTGGCGAAACCGTCGAGAGCGCTCACACTCTTGGCGCAGCACCTTTTCCAGGCGATAACGGTTGGCAACCAGCGTCAGCGCGTCGCGCTCGGCCAGAACGCGATTATCTTCGAGCTGGCGCTGCAGTTGCTCATTGACCCAGGACAACTCGCGGGTTCGCGCAGCAACCAGGGCTTCCAGTGAGTGATTCTTCTGCTCGAGTTGCTGCACCAGGCGCTTGCGATCATCGATATCGCGATGGGCGCCAAGCATCCGCGCAACCGAACCGTCAGCGTTACGTGCGATCACACGGCCACGGTCTTCGACCCACAGGTAACTGCCATCCCGACGACGACAACGGTACTCAATGCGGTACTCATCGACCTGCTGGTTCAGGTAGGCCTCAAAATGCGCCATCACCCGTGGATAGTCCTCCGGGTGAATGAGACGTTCCCAGGTGAACACCGTGTTGTCCAGCGAATGGCTGGCATGGCCAAGCATCCGGTACCAACCCGGGTTGCGGTAGACATGACCTGTGTTGGCATTCCAGTCCCAGATACCATCGCTGATCAGATCCAGCAGCGTGTTCAGTTGCTCTTCAGCAAATTCGCCAGGCACTACCTTCGTGTGTGTGGATTCATGACTCACCGCCATTCCCCCTGTTTACCGCTTGTTCCACTGAACTGAATAGACTAAAGCACAGTACCGACGCTGGTACGGGATCAACGGTTATGGCGCTTGATAATGTCTGCCAGTGTGGCGGTCATCATTGCCGTCGAGACACCGAACATCAGAATGCCGTTACCAGCCTCCAGCGGGCTGAGCAGGCGCCAATGTTCTGACAACACCACATCGCCATAACCGACCGTGGAAAAGGTTACGCCAGAGAAATAAACCGCTGTAGAAAAGTCGGTGAACTCGCCTAGCAGCAGATACAGCACGGCCCACAGGGCCATCTGGATGAAGTTGCCAAACAGCATCAGCGACATCACCAGCGACAACAACATGATGCTGGTCACAGGGCCGATTTTGCCACTCTGCGGCCGCAGGCGCAGGTAAAGACGTAGCGTGAGCACAACAAACAGTGCCTGCAGAATCAGGCACAACAGCATTACCGGTAAGCCTGTCAGCATGTTGTGCAACATAGTGATGCCCCAAGAATGGCAAACCTGCTGCCCCTTGCAACTGATCCATACAACCGCATGGCACCGTGATTTTAGCTTTTCAAATAGGTTCTGCACGAACACGGTGACAGCAGGGCAACATGGAAAACAGGTGCAGTGCGCACGCACCGATGCGCATCCTACGCACCCGATCCAAGCTGCTACGCTTGAGTGAGGCGCCCCCCAAACGGCTCCTCGCGATGCCGCATTTACCATACTGGAAGGTTGATTCAGGGGTAACAAGCCAGGCTGACTGGTGACTTCAAGAGTGTTGCGCACAGGAGTAAAAATGCCTTCCAACAAGAAATCATCGACCAAACGCGCAGCGAAAAAATCGGCAACCCATGTATTGGAGCCCAGCTTCCGCTCACGCAAAGAACGCCTTCACCAGGGCGAAAGCCTGCGTGAGAAAGTACCGCTGTCCAGCCATGCGGTATGGAAACCACCACGCAAGCACCGCAACCCTATCGACATTCTCGAAACCTCCAACCGCTACCGCCTTGCCAGCCTGGTACCCATTCGTTATGGACGCATGCTACGCAGCGCGTTTACCTTCCTGCGTGGTTCGGCCGGCCTGATGGCCCACGACCTGGCCATGACCCCGAGTACCGGCATCCACGTCCAGGCTTGCGGCGATTGTCATCTATTGAATTTCGGACTGTTTGCGACCCCCGAGCGCAACCTGATTTTCGACATCAACGACTTCGACGAAACACTTCCTGCGCCATGGGAGTGGGATGTCAAACGTCTGGCGATCAGCTTTGCGGTAGCGGCACGCGATAACCAGTTCAGCGCCAAGGAAGCTGAAGCCTGCGCAGTCGAATGTGTTCGGGCTTACCGTGAGCGCCTGCGTGAATGTTCAAAAATGAGCCCGCTGGAAGTCTGGTATGACCGTCTCGATGCCCAAACGATTCTTGAGATGTCACCCAACTCAAAAATCAGAAGGAATCGGGAAGAATTGATTGCAAAAGCCAAGACCCGTGTCGGCGACTACCTCTATCCGACCATCAGCAGCGAGGTTGGTGGACGGCGACGCCTGATCGATCAACCGCCCATACTGTTTCACGTTTATGAAAAGGACTTTGAGCAGAACGTCAAAATAGCACTGGACGATTACAGAATTTCTCTACCCCATGAACGCCGGGTGCTTTTCGATCGTTACCGCATGGAAGATATTGCGGTCAAAGCCGTTGGTATCGGCAGTGTCGGTACCTACTGTTTTGTCGGCCTGTTCTTTTCTGCGGAAAACCACCCACTGCTCCTGCAGTTCAAGGAAGCGAGCCCTTCCGTCCTTGAACCTTATGCGGGCAAGAGCACCTACGCAAACAACGGTCAGCGCGTGGTTACCGGGCAGCGCTTGATGCAGTCTTCCAGCGATATATTTCTGGGGTGGACTCAAGGCAAAAATGGTCGCCACTTTTTTGTTCGGCAGTTGCGGGACATGAAAATGTCGGCACCTATTGAACGCGCGACAGCAGCACAGCTGAAGATGTACGCAGAGATGTGCGGTATGACACTGGCCCGATCACATGCCAAATCGGGCGATGCCGCAATGATCAGCGGCTATCTGGGCAAATCGGATGAATTCGACAAAGCCATCGGCAAATTTGCCATGGCCTATGCCAATCAAAACGCCAAAGACCATGCCGCGCTGGTGGCGGCAGAAAGATCCGGGCGGATCAAAGCGCTGATCGAGGAGGAGTAATGCCCCCCTCTGCACCGAAAATCAAGTGCTTACTGAGCCCCACCCGTATCGCTACGCTGCTCGCCGCAGCGTTCTACATCGCGGGGTGCACCACCCTGGGGCCGGCCTCGGTGCAACGTGATCGAACCGACTATGGCGGTGCACTGGCCACGACCTGGAAGGAGCAAACGCTGCTCAACATCGTCAAGCTGCGCTATGGCGATGCTCCGGTCTATCTGGATGTGTCATCCGTGATCAGTTCCAGCGCCATGGAGAGCCAGGTCAGCCTGGGAGCCAGTTGGTTTTCCGGATGGCCCAATGACGGAAACAGCCAGGCAATCGGTGCCTATGGCCGTTATACCGATCGCCCAACCATCAGCTATACCCCCATCTCAGGGGAGAAGTTCTCCCGCTACCTGTTACAACCCCTTTCCCCTGCCGCAGTATTTTCTCTGATCCAGGCGGGCTACCCCATTGATCGGGTATTGCAACTGACCACACGAGCGGTGAACGGTGTATACAACCGGTCGGCCTCCACTGTCCGCGCACGCGCAGCAGATCCACGCTTTTATCAGATGCTTGAAACCCTCAGGCGAATACAACGCTCAGAAGCCTTGGGGATGCGAATCAACCAGCCTGGTGACAAAGAAAATACGCTGATCATTGTCAACCGTGGCGTGCCTGACGCAGTCAGCAACGACAGTCGTGCCGTAAGGGAAATCCTGAATTTGCGTCCCGATGCGACTGAGCTGGCACTGACCTTCGGCATGGTGCAACGCAACGACACCGAGGTAGCGTTACTCACCCGCTCCATGTCGGAAATATTCGTGGAGCTCGCCGCAACAGCCGAAGTACCGCCGATTCATTTGCAGGAGGGCCGGGCGAACCCGGCGCCTCCCGAGCCAGACCCGAATAGCCTGTGGGACCAGCCACTGGTACGTATCCATTCAAGTGCGACCCGCCCAGCAGATGCCTATGCCGCCGTACCCTATCGCGGCTATTGGTTCTGGATCGACGACCGAGACATGCGTTCCAAATCAGAGTTCCTGTTTATCCTCGTCCTGTTCTCGTTGGCCGAGACGGGGGTAGCACCACAGGCGCCTGTCATAACCGTGCCGGCTAACTGATAGGGTTGCGATACAAGGTAAGCAAACCTGCTGTCTGTAGGTGGCAAGGTCTAACTGGATTGAGCAATGCTCTCCTCCGAAACCTCATCCAGCCCCTCCTGCTGCGCCGTTGACTCAGTGACAACAGTGAAGTCGCTCACCTCAACAGCCCCCTGCCCGTACCCCAGAAGATGGAAGGAAAATGCCTTGCGCGGTTCCGGGTTGTAGAAACTGAAATCCATCTCCAGCGGTTGATCCGGTGTAACGAGCATTTCCGCAGGCAGCGCCAGTGGCACATCCTGCTCCAACTGCTTGGCCTTGAGCAGGATGTAGGCGTTGTGCTGTGGGTCCGCAGAGCGCACAGTCAGGCGCACACGCGTATGTGACCCCTTCGGCATTTCCAGATACTGGGCACCGATCAGGTTATCTGCCCAATCATCGTCGATCTGTGCTTTAAGCGGGATGATGGCTGCACTGCCGAACTGGTAGTGCTGATTCAATGGCGTGCGCAGCAACGTCTGATCCAGGGCAGCAGCCCGTGCCGCGATCTGTCGTGCACGCTGGCCGCCATATTGTCCGAGTAAGGTTACCCGATCCACAATGAAGCCTGGGCTGGCGTAGTAGCGGCAGCGTTGTTGAAAATCGCACTCGGTCAACGTCCCCTGGCCATCGTGATAACGCAGCTTGCCATTGGTGAATGACATGATCTCACGACCCGTCTCATAGTTTCGAAACAGCGAACGACCACTCAGGGCCTCCGGTACAGGCAACGCAAAATAGTCGAGTATCGAGGCACTCAGGTCGACATGCCCATAAACCCCGGTGTTCACCTTGGGCAGTTGCTCCTGTTCAGGTGCCAGCATCAGGTTGAACCCCCAGGATGAAGCCAGCCGCACCCCATCGATACCGTGGGATTCGTCCGAGGTGATAACCACCAGTGTGTCTTTCAAGATGCCTTGGCGCTCCAGGCCCGCAAGGAACTGCCCAAGCGCATCATCCAGATAACCCACAGCAGCCTGCTTGGGTGTTTCATAACGCTGTAGGTAATCCTCGGGCGCGGAGTACGGCTGGTGCGTACCGACGGTCAGCAGGGTGAGCATCCAGGGCTTCGGCTGTTTCTGTAACTGCCCAACGTAATCCAGTGCGCCCTCGAAAAACGCCTTGTCATCCTTACCCCAAGGAAAATCCAGGTACGAGGCGTTGGTAAACCAATCTAGGCCCAGCGTAGTCTCGAAGCCGATGTGCGGCATGATCTTGTCTTTAGCCATGAAACGCAGACCTGCACCTTGCAGGTAGTGCGTGGCAAAACCGTGCTTGCGTAGCTGAGCAGGCAGGCACGCCTGGTTACGCTCGCTCTGAGTCAGCATCTCGACTCCCTTCGGGGTACCATTGTCGAGCTTGTCGTAATCACCGCACAGCATGGCGTACAGACCCCGAATCGTCTGGTGGCTGTGCAGCACATAGTCCGGCGTGTTCATCCCGCGCTCTGACCAGCGCGTCAAATTAGGCATCAGGTTTTCCTGATAGCGGCTGTGCAACGCCTGACGATTGACCCCAACATAGGCGCCAGGAATACCTTCCAGCGCGATAATCAGCACGTTGCGTGCGCGCCCCGCGGCTGGCAGCAACCTTTCGCCATTCAGATCCAACTGCGTAAGCCCTGCCATCTGGGGAGCAACCTCGGTAACGTCGCCCTCCCACCACTCTTGCGCTCGCGTCTGAAGATCACCAGCACTGGCAGCCAAAAGCTGATGCGGCAGATTGAACAGATGCCATTGATCTGCATCGGAGGCATGCAGGTGCTGTCCCCCCCAGTGGGTAACCAATAGCAATACTGGTGCAGCCCAGGCTTTGCCAGACCAACGAGGGGACAACGCCGAAGGTGCTGCCCATTGGGTGATGAGCCATACCGTAAGGCCGATCAACAACGCGGCAGCAAGCCAGGGTTGAGCGAAACCGCCTCCGGTGGAATTCTCCAGGAACTGAGGATCGACCAGGTAGTGCAGGTCTGTAATGTTCGGCAGCCGCCCCACTGCACTGACCAGCTCGGCAGCAGCCAGTGTCAACAGGCTCCACACCAGCAACACCGGAAGCGCCAACCACCACGGTCGCTGATGCAGCAACACAATGAGTAGACTGCCGATGGCCATGTCGGACAGGTATCCAAATACATCAGACCAACCTAACGCTGCACGCAGGCACAACGGCATGAGCAGCACCAGCCCGACCAGAGCAGTTAGACGAGCATGCGGGTGCTGTAGCCAGCGACGTATAACATTCACAAAAACCTTCCAGCCATCAAAGCGTCATAAACATGTGCTGAATGGTACCAAGCGAAAGGCAAGAAAGGGGGAGCAACTACAGGAGGCGGCATCACTGGCGACGTTTCCAGGCCAGAAAGACAAAACCCCTACCTGCATGTGCAGATAGGGGTTTCGGAATTTAATCTTGACGATGACCTACTCTCACATGGG